>CAXUJF010000116.1:3932-12811 GCA_964250865.1 uncultured Streptosporangiaceae bacterium | reverse complement strand
GCTGTTCTGCGCGGGTGCGGTCTCGGCTGGGCCAGGTGCGGCTGGAGCGGGGACGGCGGGGTTGTCGCGGTGGCGACGGCTCGGCGCCGCAGTCCGTGTGACCAGACGGGTCAGGGCGTCCGGTGGGACCGGAGTGGTCGGCACGGCGGCCGGGGGGACCGACGAAACCGTCGCACCCGGAGCTGGCTGGTCTGCGCCGGGCGCGACGAGGCCGGCCGGGGCGCAGAGGCCGCGGCGGATGAGAGCGCCGAGCGAGGTAATGGTCTCGTAGAGAGAAAGGCCAGACTGGCGGGCCAGGTCGCGCGGCGAGAGGGCGCCGTCGACGCGGCTGGCGATGGCCCACTGGCTGCGGGTGAGCACGGCCGAGGGCCGGTCCAGGTCGCGCAGGGCGATCGGCGCAGTATGAGCGATGCCGGCCCGGGTCATCTGGGTGGCGCGGCGGCTGACGTCCGGCTGTACCGACTCGAGCGAGAGGCGAAGGAACGCGGCGGCCCAGTGCGCACCGGGGGCCTCGAACCGGATGTCCAGCACCGACGATCCACCGACCAACGGCATCGTTAGCACAATCAGAGCGTCAATGACCGCTGAACGCAGAATAGACCGCAGATCATTTTCCGACAGATAACCACGGCGCACCAGCAGGGCGCCGGAATTGCGATCGGCTTGATCGCTGCCGCGGAGAAAATTACGCAATTCGGGCGATGGCCGTAGCGCGCCGCACAGCCGGGCGGTGAGATCCGGCGCCCACGACGACCGGGCAAAAGTGATCTGTCCTTGATCGAGGTAGATGGCTCCGGCCGGATTGCCCTCTACCTCCAGAACGCCCGACGCGCCCTTCCGGCACAGGCTCTCCAGGACCGCCGCCACCTGCGGCCTCGCGAGAACGTCCGATTCGGTCAGCCGAAATCACATCCCCCGGTCGGTCTCGTGAAACACGAACGTATATCGACAGTTTTGTCTGTCGAGTCCGACGGCCCATCCATCGGCACCGACAGTTTTGTCTGTGGTGTTGCCTGCGGCACCGCTGCTAGCGTGCTGCCCGTCGCCCGGACCAGCAGAAAGCGGTGCAATTTACCGAAACTGGGCATTTGCCGACCTGTCGGACGAATGCCCGTACGCCGAAAACCCAGTGTAATGAGCCGATCGCACGAGCCGACCTTACTCAATGGTTAGTAAATGCTGGTCCCCCACCTCCGGCACGTAAATTCACCCATGAAAGTCCTGTTCACAGTGCTGAAGCTACATTAAGTTACTGATTAACTACTTAAGGTGAAACGGTTTCTGGCGAATTGATTGATGCATAACGCGAAGGTTCGCTACCTTGGCGATGCCAACAAGAATAAGCTGGAGGGCGGATTACGTGAACATTGAGACAGCTCTCAAGGAAGCCATGACCATCGACGGTGCCGTCGGCACTTCACTGGTGGATTGGGACAGCGGCATGTCCCTGGGTGCGCTCGGCGGGGGCAAATATCTCGACTTGGACGTGGCCGCCGCCGGCAACACCGAGGTCATCCGAGCCAAAATGCGGACAATGGAGTCACTGCGCCTAGACGACACCATTGACGACATTTTGATCACGCTGAACAAGCAGTACCACCTGATCAGGCTGCTCAAGAGCAACCGCGGCGAGCAGGGGCTTTTCCTCTACCTGGTCCTCGACCGGCAGAAGGCGAACCTGGCCTTGGCGCGGCACCAGCTCCGGCAAATCGAAGCCGAGCTGACTATCTGACCTGGCGCTCCGCTGAATTTCTCGTCACCGCGTTATTCGGCGGCAGCGCGAGACGTCGTTAAGTCATTCTCACGTACCGGGAGCGGCCCTCCGGTAATTACTCAGCGACGACCAGGGATGGGCCGACCGACATACCAGTCCGACGCCACATGCCAGCTGGGTCCGGACAGCTTTCGGGTCCGGGCCGTGCCGGGAATCGCGGGCACGACCAGCAGACGGCGCCGAGCCGGATCGCCTCGGCCTCCAAGCTGGCGGCGTTCGTACCGTCGGCCACGTCGCCGGCCAGCAGGACCGGACCACCCGGGTCGTAGACGGGTGGCGCCGGGCCGAACAACGCGGAGAACCCCGGTCTGTCGATCCGACGCGGCGCCTCGAAACGCGGTAGCGAACGGTGCTGCGGCGGGGGTGCCGCCTCTGGGGTGGACCCGGTGCTGGGCGGGACCGTGACACCGGACGCTGGGGCATCGGTGGGCACCTGCCCGGCATCAGCGGTGCCACCGGCAATGGAGCCGGAGGTGGCCGCTTGGCTGCCGACGCCACGGGCGAGTTCGCGAACCGACCACTGTCCGGGGCGCCGTCCATCGCGCTGCATCGGCCGGGGACCGCCCGGGGCTTAGAGTCTGGATGGGCCCTGGGAGAGCGAGGTGGGCTGATGCCCGGTGATGGTGAGGAACGGAACCGGATGTCCGGCGTGTCCGCCGGTGACCCGAACCGGGGGTACCGGCCCGCGCCACAGCGGGTGCTGGGCTTCCCGGCGGACACGTTCAAGCACGCTGACGTGGACTTCTTCCGCGGGATAGTGCACCCGGTCAAGAGCTACCGGCGGTGGTCGCGACGCCGGCGGCTGGGGGTGTACGCGGTGGACGAGGACACCCCCAGCCAGCAGGACTGAGCTACGGCAGGTCGGGCTCGGGCGTGGCGTCGACCTCCAGCTCGGCCGCTTCGGCCTGGGCCACCCGGGTCTCGGCGGCCACGTCGATGGACCGGGTGAAGACGTAGTAGAGGATGCCGGCCACGGGCAGGCCGATGAAGAACGAGATGTCCGCGCCGCCCAGGGCCTTGGCCGCGACGCCCTCGTACAGCGTGCCGACGTCGAAGAACGGGCTCATGGCGGCGAACCCGATGACGTAGGCCGCGATCCCGCGCCAGCCCCATCGCCCGTACATGCCGTGCGGGTTGAAGATCTCCGCGATCGCGTAGTGCCCGCGGCGAACGATGTAGTAGTCGACCAGGTTGACCGCGGTCCACGGGATGAACAAGTAGAGGATCAGCAGCAGGAAGTCGTTGAAGTTGGTCAGGAAGTTGGCCGTGGCGGCGAGCGCGCCGATCAGCGAGAGCACCGCGGTCAGGCCGATCGTGATGATCCTGAGGGTGAGCGTCGGTCTGACCTTCTTGAACGAATCCATCCCGCTGATCAGCGTGAGCGATCCGCCGTACATGTTCAGCGCGGTGACCGAGACCAGGCCCAGGGCCGCCAGGACCAGCACGATCTTCCCGAAGCCGCCGAACACGTGGTTGCCGACCGCATTGAGTTCGGCGATGCCGGTGCCGTCGAAGTTCTTGCCCGCCCAGGCGGCCAGCACGGCGCCGACGATCATCAGCCAGCCGCCGCCGATGGCCGAACCCCAGTAGGTCCACAGGAAGGTCTTGCGCACGGTCACGGAGGGCGGCAGGTAGCGGGAGTAGTCCGACACGTAGATGGCCCAGCTGATCTGGTAGCCGGCCACCACGCCGAACTGGCCCAGGAACGGGGTGGCGTGGAACGTGCCGACGCTGAACGTCCCGGCCGGGTAGTGGATGAAGAACAGCGTGATCGTGAAGATCCCGAAGATCAGGATCATCGCGTAGGTCAGCCACTGCTCGGCCTTGTGGATCAGGTCGTAGCCGACCAGCGCGATGACGAACGCCACGACGGTGACGATGACGATCCACAGCTTGGTGCTGCCGTGGGCCACCGTGCTCATCGACTCGCCACCGAGGACCGTGTTGAACACGTTGAACCCGGCGTACTGGACGTAGGCGAACAGCCAGACCAGCAGGGCGCCGAGGTAACCGAACTGGGGCCGGGACTGGATCATCTGGGGCAGGCCCAGCTGCGGGCCCTGGGCCGAGTGGAACGCCATGAACAGCGTGCCCACCAGGGTGCCGACCGCGATCGAGATCACCGACCAGAACAGCGAAGCGCCCTCGCTGATGCTGATCAGGCCGACCGCCAGGGTGGCGATCGTCGCATTCGACATGAACCACAGCGGGCCGAGGTGCCAGATCTTGCCGTGCCGCTCGTTCAGCGGCACGTAGTCAATGGAGCGGACTTCCAGACCACCGGTCCGCGTCTGCGTGGTTGTCATGGAGTTACTGTGACGGCAGACGGGTCATAACGGAATATCTTCCAGCCTGCAACTTGATCACGATGTTCTAGCAGGCCAGGCTAGAAAGAGAGACCCGCCGCATCGCCGCGCTGCAGGGGGCCGATGCCCAGGCTGGCCAGGCAGAAGTCGCGTGCACCCGGCAGGCGAGTCGAGGTGCGCTGGTCCGACACGGTGACGAGGAACGCCGCGATCTTGGTCAGCGTCGTGCACGAGGCCGTGTTGCCGGTGATCTCGGCCGAGGCGACCTGCCCGGGCGCCAGCACGATCAGCGGGATCTGCCCGGTGGCGGCCCGGCCGCGGACGGCCTGCCTGAGCTGATGACCGGCGGCGTCGAGCGCGGCCACGCCGGGATAACCCTGCGTCCGGCAGGTGGCCGAGCTGACGTTGGTGAACGTGATCACGCTGTCAGCGTGGCTCATACCGTTTAGGGCACCGTTGCGGATCTGCGCGTTGGCGGTGTAGGCCACCCTGAGCTGGGCTGTGGTGCACTCGGCCGCGGCCTGGCCGGTAGCACGGGCCATCGGGCCACCGGGATTGATCGACATGCTCGGGCTGGCGGCCGGAGCGGCCTTGGCCGTGGCCGCGTTGACCGGGTGAGCCGGGCCGGCTGGGGTGGCGGCGGAGGATCCGCTGGCGCTGGGTGATCCGGCTGGTGCCGGTGCACCGGCGGCACAGCCCGCCAGGACCAGGCCCGACACTGCGGCAGCAGCGGCGGCCAGCAGGCCACGTGACCAAGTGATCATGTCCGGATCTCCTTTACGACGGGAGCAGGACGCGGGCGACCACGGGGTCACCCGCCGAACGATGTCACCTGTTATGACGGCGGACCGGCCCGTTCGGTTGGATCCCGGCCGGGTTCCCGGCGGGATGTAACGGATCGGGCCACCGGCCCGGAGATCTTCACCGCACCGGCGCGGGGCCATGTCCGCTCCTGGCTGGACTGACGCCCGCTCCAGACCCGATCGTGTAACGCGGCGTGACACAACGCCTAATTAAGGACGCTGGCTCAGCAAACCGGCGCTAAGCTCGACCAATTCCTAAAGAAGTCTGGATGTTACTTCCGTAAACGGTTAGTAAATGGAGGCAGAGCGGCGGATGGCAGACATGCGCGCGACGCTGCGGCGGATCCGGCGTCCCGGGCCTCTGGTCGCGCTGTCGATCGGCTACCTGGTCCTGGTGTCCGGGATCATGATCTGGCGCGGCATCTCGGTGGACCCGGACTACCTGCTGTTGCTCATGGTGCCGCTGGCCCTGCTCACCGGCCGGTTCTTCGCCTTCCTGCGCGACTGGGTGCCGTTCATCGCGCTGTTCCTGGGCTATGAGGCGCTGGCCGGCGTCGCCCCCAAGCTGGGTATCCCGCCGCACGTCTACGGGATGGTGCGGATCGAGCGGGACGTGTTCTTCGGGCGGTCGCCCAACCAGATACTGCAGGAGCACTTCGGTGACCTGCGCTGGCTGGCCATCGCCTGCACGATCGTGTACTTCTGCCACTTTCTCTATCCGCTGCTGGTCGGCCTGGTGCTGTGGCTGGTCAGCCGGCAGTCCTTCGTCCGGTACGTGGTGGCCCTGCTGGCCATGTCGTTCGCCGCGTTCGTGGTGTTCCTGCTGATCCCGACGGCTCCGCCGTGGTACGCCCACAACGTGGGCGCGCTGCCGGGCGTACACGACCTGGTCAGCCAGTCGCTGCCCAGCACGGTCAGCCCCTACTTCCGGCACCTCGACGCCGACCCGGTGGCCGCGTTCCCGTCGCTGCACGCCGCTTATCCGACGCTGGGGGCGCTGGCGCTGTGGCAGATGAACCGGAAGACCGCGTTCTTCACGGTGCCGTGGTGCTTCATCGTGTGGTTCAGCGTCATCTTCCTCGGTGAGCACTACGCCATCGACGTCCTCGGCGGCATCGCGGTCGCCGTCGGCACCTGGCTGGCCATGACCCACCTGGTCTTCCCGCACGTGAAGTCGCTGGCGGCCCAGGACGGGGCCGAGGAACGGGTCGTGCCCGAGGACGAGGTCCGGCCCGGCCATGCGGTCAGCGCACAGACAGTCAGCGCACCGACGGCCAGCGGGGACGGTCAGCCGGCCGAACTCCACGCCCCGGGACAGACTCGCGGCGCCGAGGCCGGGATCGAGCCCGCGGGCGAGCCGGGGAACTCCCTGAAGCGGTAGATCAGGATCGACCCGGCCAGCACCCGGACCGGGCACCAGGGGCGCAGCCAGCTCAGCTGGGCCCGGTTACTGCTGTTCAGCGCGGTCACCGAGACGGCCACCCAGCCGGTCACGTGCTGGGCCGGGTCGGGGGGCAGCGGCCGGGAACCGGGAATGGCCGCCGTGCTCACGCCCCGGGCGCCGAAGTAGAGCACGTACGGGTGGTGGCTCTTGCTCCAGGCGCTGAGCTGGTACAGGCCCTGGCCCCAGTCGACGTTGGAGTCGGTCACGGCGGTGTAGGCGGGCCGGAACGGCCACGTCGTCCAGCTCAGCGACTGCGGGAACGAGGTGACGGTGGCCACCGCGGCCAGCGCGATCAGGGCGGCGATGCTGGCTCGACCCGCGGACCGGAGCCGCGGGCGCCAGCGGGCGGTCACCGGGACCAGGGCCCCGGCCAGCACCGCGGCCAGTGCGATCGACGGCAGCAGGTAACGCAGCCCGATGTCGCGCGGCATGACCAGGTCGAACCCGGTCAGCAGGACCGCGGGCAGGGCCACCCCCCAGACCGCCGGCCACCGCACCGGCCGGGGTAGCCAGCCGCAGGCGATCAGGCCGACCGCCAGCAGCAGCAGGCTGGCCAGGGGCCACTTGATGACCAGGCTGACCGGCCAGAACCACCAGCGCCCGCCCTGGTAGGCGAGCCCGGCCACATAGCCGGCCGCCCCGATGGTGTCCTGGGACTTCAGGTAGTGCGCACCGTCCACGTACGGGTGGGGCAGACCCAGCGTGACGCGGGTGAGCACCGACGGGTCCACGACCAGGTAGCTCAGCCAGAGCCCGGCCACGCAGATCAGCCCGGCCAGCACGGCCTGGCCCAGGGCCCGGACGGCGCCGGACCGCCCCAGTGACATGCACTGGGCGACCAGGACCACGGCCAGGCCGCTGGCCACGACCAGCAACCCGGAGATCTGGCTGCCGGCCACGGCCGCGAAGGCCAGCCCGAGCCAGACCAGGGCACGCAGGGTACGGCGGTGCAGCCAGCGCACCAGGGCCCAGGAGCTCAGCGCGATGGCCAGCGTGAACGGGACGTCCACGCCGTCCAGGTGCCCGATGCCGAGGACGAACGGCGAGGTCAGCCACAGCGCACCGGCCAGCAGGCCGGCCAGGGCCCCCGCCGCCGGGCCGAACAGCTCCAAAGCCAGCGCGAACAGCACGAACGCGATGCCGGCGGTCTCGGCCAGCGGGACCAGCCGGGACGTGAACGTGACCGACCGCAGGTCACCGGCGGACAACTGGGCGCTGATGAAGCTGGCCGCGTAGGTGTGCTCGTCGTTGCCCGACCAGGGGCCGTTCGGTGGCATGACGGGGTGGGCCAGCAGCACCGGCAGCGCGGCCAGGACCTTGGGCAGCGGCGGATGCTCGTCGTTGTAGCTGACGTCCTGGTGCAGGATCGCGGCCAGCCCGGCCGACGCGTAGACCGGCTCGTCGTAGGTGGGCGCATCCGAGTGGGCCTCGGCCAGCCCGAGGGCCAGGAACCCGGCGGCCAGCGCGATGAGGATCAGCAGCGGCAGGCACCGGCGCGAAGTGCGATGAGAGGGGCGGTCAGAAGGGCGCCCGGGGGTCGCGGAGGTGGGCTCGGCGCCGGTCGCACCCGTGACGGGGGCGGACGCGCCCGTGGCCCCCGGCTCGGCGCGGCGGAAGTCGGTCACCCCGGTCAATGTAGTGAATAAATGGCCTTCGGGGGCGGCCATAGCAGACGAACGGACAGCCGCCTGCCCCGCACCGGAAGGAAACCGGGCGGGGCAGCCGGAATTACCGGAATCAGTCGGGCCGGGCTACAGCTTGACCAGCAGCTCGAAGTAGGCCCGGTAGTCGCGCAGGGCGTTGCGCAGGTGCTCGGTGTCGGTGCCCTCCTGGGACTCCCACTCACCGCGCAGGGCCTGCTCCCGCTGCTGGACGGCCGCGACCAGCGAGCTGGTCACCTGGGACACCAGGTCGGCCGCCTGCAAGACCGAGCCCCGCGGGTCGTCCACGAAGGACGACTGGATACGGGCCCAGTCGGCGTGCAGTTCGTCCCCGTTGGTGACGAAGGACGTGGTGTTCACGCCGGGGGTCTCCGCCGTACCCGGCGCCCCGGGGACGGGGGTGGCCGGCGTGGCCGGGGTCGCTGCGGCCGCTCCAGCGGTGGCCGGAACGTCTGCGGCGGTCGAGGGCTCAGTGGTGACTGGGGCCTCGGTCGTCGCCGGGACGTCTTCCACGGCCGTTGCGCCCCCCGTGGTGACCGGGGCATCCGTAGTCGCCGCGGGCGCGGTTGCTGAGTCCTCGGTGGCGAACGGGGTCCCGGAGGCTACCGGGGTGCCGAGGCCAGTATCGGCGTCACCAGCAAGCGGGGCGTCAACGTCGTGGCCGGCCTGGGGGTCGGTCCCGTAAGCGGGGCCCCTGGCCCCGGCCACCCACTCCCCCGGAGCGTCCGTCACCGTGCCGGAAGCGGTCCCGTTGGCCGGGGATGCCTCGTCGTCGACGTCGCCCGGCGCGGCGTGGCGCGCGCTCAGCTCATCGCCGATGGGGGTGCCGGCCGGGGCGGGGGAGGCCCCGCCCCCCCCCGCGCGGGGGGGCGGGGGCGGGGGGCAGAGCGC
>CAXUJF010000116.1:0-3922 GCA_964250865.1 uncultured Streptosporangiaceae bacterium | reverse complement strand
GGGGCGCCGCCGGCGCCCGGGGGGGGGGGGCGCGCGCGCAGCTCATCGCGGCGGGGGGTGCCGGCGGGGACGGTCTCGCCCGGGCCACCCAGGTCGCGGTCGTCCTGGTCCTGGTCACTGCGAGCCGAACCATCACCGAACCGATCGGATGGCTCCCGGAACCGCGGATCGTCGCTGGTCGTGGGGTCGCTCCTGAAGCTGGTCTCCTGGTCGCGCGGCATCAGCTCATCCTCTCGTTGAACGCTGAGGCGAGGCGGCCTCACTGGCCACCGCATCGCTGGGGGTGGCGGCGGGCTCGGCCGGAGCCTCGGCCACCGGGGCCTCGGCTACCGCAGTGCCGTCCGCCGGAACCTCGTCGGCCGGCTCGGTGCGCTTGGTGGCCTGGGCGACCTCGGCGTTCCGTGCGGCCGTCGTGCCGCCGACCCGCTCGTCGGCCGGGACGTCCACGAGTTCGTAGAACAGCTCGCGGTACTGGAGCATGGCCTGGCGCAGGTCGTCGGTGGTGGCCGTGCCGCTGCCGGCTCGCTCACTGGTGGCGCGGGCCTCGCGGTAGCGGGCCAGCGTCGGGGCATAGTCAACGGACAGCGCGTCCATGGCCTCGTCGTGGTCCTCGGCCGGATAGCCGCGCACCCGCATCACCTTGGTGACCAGCGTGCCGGCCCCGTTCACGGACTCGGTCGGGGTATCGACGAACCGTTCCTGGATGGCGTTCCACTCGCCCAGGTACTGGGCGTTCTCTTCGGCAGTCAGCGGGCGGATGTCGAGCTTGGCCACGCGACGCTGGCGTCCGGCCAGCTCCGCTTCCGCCTTGCGACGGTTGCCGGTCTCAGACACCACCCGGTCATACTCCGGGCCAAATTGACGGCGCAGCCTGCGTCTGCGCATTTCGAATGCGCCTACCGCCAGCGCGGCAATCACCACAACGATGACAACCACGATGACAATCACGGCTCCGGTTGACATGTATTACCTCCCGGATTGGGGGTGAACCACCCCCCGAATGCCCTGAGGAAACAACACTAAACTGCACAGTGCGGGTCAATCACTGGCAAAGTCACCATCATCGTACGGAGCGGGCCAGTGACCGCAGCGGCGCGTGAAAGCCTGGCCAGCAACGACTTCCGGTCTGACCGTGCCGCCCCGGTTCGTTGACCAGTTTCCAGATATCTGGAAAAGCGCCTTTGGGCGCACGCATCCGATTATCCGGACGCTGCGACCTGGGCTTCTGCTCGGGGAAGAATGCGTCCCGAACCGGGGTGGGGCGGCCGCCCAGAGCGAGTTTATTAAAAATAAAAAGCCGACTAGTGGCTACCGTCGCGAGTGGCCGGGCTGGACGCGCCGGTGTGCGGCAGCTGGCCGTACCAGTCGGCGCCAGGCACGACGCGGCCCATGATGGCCAGCGAGATGTCCCGCAGCTGCTCGATCTGCTCCGGGTCGAGCGCGTCGATGACCAGGTCGCGGACGGCAGCGACGTGGCCGGGTGCGGTCGCCTCGACCTTGGCCCAGCCGTCCTCGGTCAGCACCGCGTTGGTGAAGCGGCCATCGCCCGGGCAGGGTTCGCGCCGGACCCAGCCCCGCCGCTCCAGCCTGGTGACAACGTGTGACAGACGGGACAGCGATCCGTTGGCCAGCACGGCCAGATCGCTCATCCGCAGCGTGTGCCCGGGAGCCTCGGACAGCCGCGACAGCACCATGTACTCGAAGTGACTGATGCCCGCGTCCCGCTGAAGCTGCGCGTCCAGCGCGGCCGGGAGCTTGATGAACACGCTGACCAACCGGATCCAGGCGGCGCGCTCGTCATCGCTCAGCCAGTTCGGCCCGGCGTCCGTTTCGGGCGGCGGGTGCTCTGCAGCCTGCTCGATGGCCGTCATGAACCTAGCCTACGCGGTGTAGTCAGCCGCCGGGGGGACGATCTACCCTCGAAGCCACCTCCCGTCCCGTCCGCGACAAATACCCCAGTGCTTACCGGTGGGTTCAGCGCGGCTCAGTGCTTACCTCTGGGCGGCCGGCGGCTTGACGCCTTCATGATCGCGGCCCTACAGTAAGCCAGAGGTTAGTTGAAGCTTCAAGTTGGAGGGTGGATCCGTGAGCTCGCCATTCTTCCCCGAGGTACCGGGCGGGGCGTTCGACCGCTTCGTGGGCGACGCCGAGCGGGTGAGCCGCACCCAGCGCGCCTGGACGCCGGACGACGGGCCGCTGCCCGCGCTGTACGTCAGCCACGGAGCGCCGCCGCTGTTCGATGACGGCCCGTGGATGGACCAGCTGTTCCGGTGGTCACAGGCGCTGCCGAAACCGCGGGCCATCCTGATCGTGAGCGCGCACTGGGAGTCGGCGCCGCTGATGCTGTCGGCGTCGGGCGCCCGGCCGCCCCCGGTGGTCGCCGTCGGGGGGTTGGCTCCGCGGGGCTACACGATTACCAACCCGACCCCGGCCCCGGGCGCCCAGGCCCCGCCGGTGCGGGCCCTGCTGCCGGACCGCGAGCCGGTGCACGAGCACCCCAGCCGCGGGCTCGACCACGGGGCCTGGGTGCCGCTCAAGGTCATGTACCCGCTGGCCGACGTGCCGGTGCTGCAGCTCAGCCTGCCGACGCAGGACCCGGGGCGACTGCTGGAGATCGGGCAACGGCTGCGGCCGCTGCGCCAGGACGGCGTGTTGGTCATCGGGTCCGGGTTCATGACGCACGGGCTGCCGTTCATGACCCGGGAGATGGTCTTCGACGGGGCCGTGCCGTCCTGGTCGGCCGACTTCGACGCCTGGGCCGCGGACGCGCTGAGCCGCGGCGACGTGGAGACGCTCACCCGCTACCAGTCGCTGGCGCCCGGGCTGCCCTACGCGCACCCGACCGTGGACCACTACATCCCGCTGTTCATCACGCTCGGGGCGGCGGAGCGACCCGACCAGGCCGTGACCACGACGATCGAGGGCTACATGGCCGGGCTGTCCAAACGGTCGTTCCAGGTGGCCTGAGGCCCAGAGTCGTTCCCGGCGGCCTGACGCCCAGACATGAAAAATCCGCGCCCGCAGGGCGCCAGTGCGGCTACGCTGCCCCACCGGACGACCCCTGCGGCACGGTTTTACCTGGTCGAATCTACGACATTTTTAACAACGTGTTAACACGCTGAAATGTAACGAATCGGACTCAAGTGACGGACGGGGAGCTCAGGCGGGGGCGAGCTTCTGGATCTCGGCCCACAGCTCGCGGTAGGCGCGGGTGGCCGGGCTGCGCGGGGCGAACGCGGGCACCGGCTCGCGCTCGACCGCCATCCGCTCGATCACGGCCAGCGCGGGGATAGCGGTGGCCGCGAGGTCGGTACGCCCGGCGGGCAGTTGCTCGGCGATTTCCCGGTGCAGCCGCTTACGCCGATCCACCATCGAGAAGAACGCCAGCACGTCCGGCTTGGGACCGTCGAAGCTGGCCACGAACTCGGTCAGCTGGTCCAGCGTGCGTACGGACAAGGTGGCCGGGATCAGCGGGACCAGGATCAGACCGGCCGCGTGCAGCACGTTCTCCGAGACCAGCGAGACGCTCGGCGGGCAGTCCAGGAACACCACGTCGTAGTGGCGGGACAGCGGCTCGAGCAGCTGGGTCAGCTGGCGCACCGGCTTCTTGGCCTCGTCGAGCAGCAGATCCATGTTCCGGTAGGTGAAGTCGCCCGGCAGCAGGTCAAGCAGCTCAAAGTCGGTGCCCTTGATCGCGTCATCCAGCGATCGGGTGCCCTTGATCAGGGCCTTGCCGCCGCCTTTGACCCGCGCCCGGACCCGGAACATGTAGGTCGCGGCGGCCTGCGGGTCCAGGTCCCACAGCAGCGTGCGCTGGCCGTCCTGGGCGGCCAGGTAGGCCAGGTTGACCGCGGCGGTGGTCTTACCCACGCCGCCCTTGATGTTGTAGGTCGCGAACACCCTCATGGGCGGGTCCTGGGGG
>CAXUJF010000115.1:7045-12979 GCA_964250865.1 uncultured Streptosporangiaceae bacterium | reverse complement strand
CCTAACCTAATAGCACGTCGGTTTGCCCCTGCAGATGCTCTGAACTCCGAAGAAAGGTTTCGTTGCATTGCCGGGCGGTTTCAGTCTGCTATCCGTGGGTCACCGTTTGACCGGCGTGGCCTATCCGGATGGGAGCTGCGCACCACGACGGGCCAGGGCCGCCCTACCGGCAGCACGGCGTCGCCGGTCTTGCGCTCAGCCATGCTGATCACGCCCAGCCATCGGGTGATAGGGAAGGTGTTCCTGCACCAAGGCCGGTCAGCCTGGCTGTTCGTGACCGCGGACCCCGGCGTGGGGAACGCCACGGTGATGTGCCAGCTGATCAGCAGGACTGGCTCGTCATCACGGTCGGCTGGTTCCAGCCAACCGGCGGCGATGATTACTGGGGCAGTCCCGCGCTGGGCCAGGCCGCCACCACAGGCGCACAGATGATCATGCGGCTGGACCGTCCTGGCCACCGCGAGCATCGGGGTCAGCACGCAACGAGCCGGCCGCGTCAGCCGGCCGCGGCGATCAGGCTCGCGACACCAGGCCAGCCAGAACGATGGCCGCTACGCTTCCAACGAACTTAGGGACGGACCGCACCGTCGAAGGTCTGCGCGTACCAGTCGGTATTCATCGGGATTTTCTGTACATCCAAGCCGGTCCGCGGGGCGTCGATGATGTAGCCGTTGCCGACGTACATCGAGACGTGGCCTTCGCCGTTGTAGTAGAGCAGGTCCCCGGGCTGAAGTGAGGACGCGGCGATGTGCGGCAGGGCAGCCCACTGGTCGTAGGTGACCCGGGGGATGGACACCCCGGCGGACGACCAGGCGGCTTGGACCAGCCCCGAGCAGTCGTAGCTGCCCGGGCCGGTCGCGCCCCATACGTACGGCTTGCCGAGCTGAGCGTAGGCGAAGGCGACCGCCTTCTGCGCCTGCGTGCTGGTCGGCCCTGCGTAGACGCCGCTGGTGGTCCCGCCAGCCCCGACGGCGCTGTCCGCCACCTGGCTCTGCTGCGTGGTGGTGAGACTGCTCAGGGTGGCTTGACTGTCGGCGAGCAGCTTGCCAAGGGTGGTCTTGCGGGCACCCAGCCGCGCGTGCAGGGCCGCGATGCCTTCCTCGGTGCGCTGCAATTGCCGCTGAACGGCGGTCACCTGCCGCGCGCTGGCGAGTAGCTGCGCGGCCTCGGCCTGGTGGGTGCCGGCCAGCTGCTGCAGCAAAGATGCCTGGCCGAGCACTGCGTCGGGGTCGGCAGCAGACAGCAGCCCCGCGACCGAGGTCTGCGTGGAGTCCTCATAGGCGGCCACGGCGACTTGCGCGACCTTCGTCCTGGCGGTGTTGAACCGAGCCTGGTCGCCGGTCGCTTGCCGGCGCACGGCCGCCAGCTGCCCGCGCGCGGCCGACAGCTGCCCGGTGACCTGGTCGTACTGCTGGCCGATCTTGTCGATCTGCGCCTGCAGGCCGTTCACCTGAGCGCGGACCTGGCTAACGGTGGGCTGCGGATCCGCGCCGGCCGCCCCGCCGTAGGTCGCGAGGCCGGCCACGGCAACGGCCACGGTCAGCGCGATACTGCTTATGCCTTTGCGCCCTGGCAGTCGCCCGCTCATCCGCGTCACGCTCCCTCTTCTGGTCCTCCGGCGTCGCCGGGAGGGCACATCCTGGATCGCCATCACCGTAGTGACTTAGGTGCTTCGGTGTAATCAGTTCGCCGAGACCTCACGGATCGATTACAGGTGCGTCGATCACCCCGCAGCCGGTTCGCAGGTCCGCACCGAAGGCAGCAGTACTGCTGCTTGAGTCGCTGTCTACTGAAAGTGGGCCGGGAAACCTTACGCCTGGTAGCCGAGGACGGCCATCATGCCGCCTTCCGGGGAGTGGTACAGGTTGTGGCAGTGGGTCATCCACTGGCCGGGGTTGTCCGCGTCGAAGTCGCAGATCACCTGCTGCTTCGGCAAGACGTTGACGGTGTCCTTGCGCGGCCCGTTCCCGGCGATCTGGAAGGTGTGGCCGTGGATGTGCATCGGGTGGTACATCGTCGTGCGGTTGGTGAAGATGACCCGTACCCGCTGGCCCTGGCCCATCAGGAAACGCAGTGCCCCGGGTTTGGCCATGTCGAAGGAGCGGCCGTTGACGCCCCAGTTGTAGCGGGCCATGCCGCCGGTCAGCTGCAGCGTGTGGGTCACATCGGGTTGCCTGGCGGACAGTGCCGCGGCAGTGGTCGCGTGCATGGTGTTGTACCGGGCGACCGGTCCGTACAGTTCCTCCGGCATTACATCCGGTGCCGGTGCGGTGCCCCTGCCGGTGGAGACCAGGGCCAGGGCGGTTGAGCTCTTGCCCTCAGCCAGGGCGACGAGGGGGAACACCCCGTCCTGCAGGGTGACCTGAACGTCGTAACGCTCGCCCATGCCAATCAGGAGGGCGTCGGCCTGGACTGGGCTGATCGGGTATCCGTCGGTGTGAGTGACGGTCATCATGTGGCCGCCGAGGGCGACCCGGAAGGCAGTATCGGCGCCGGCGTTGATGAACCGGATCCGCGCCCGCTGACCCGGGCGGCCGGTGAACGTGCGCGGGGCGGTGCGGATGCGCCCGTTGATCAGGTAGTAGGGGTAGCGGACATCTCCGGCGTCGCCGCCCAGGAGCGGGCTGGTCGCCCCGGACAGCATGGGGCCTGATCCGCTGCTTCCCGATGACCCCATCCCGGGCATGGGGCTGGCCGACGCCGAGCTGCTCATACCGTTCATGCCGCCCATGCCACTCATCACGGGCGAGGGTGAGACCGCGACCATACCCATGCCCCCCATGCCACTCATGTCGGGTGACGGAGAAGGGGACGGCGTGTTCATGCTGCTCATACCCTGGCGGAGGTCGGCTAGGACCTGATCGGGTGTGTAGCCGGTGCCGTCGATCCAGTCGTCCAGGACCACGGTCCAGTCATGGTCATACGGGGCAGGTTCGGATGGGTCCTCGACGATCAGCGGCCCGTACAGGCCGCGGTCGAGCTGTACACCGGCGTGGGGGTGATACCAGTAGGTTCCCGGGCTGTCCGCGGTGAAGCGGTAGGAGAAATCCTGGCCTGCGGGCACGGCAGCCTGGGTCATCACGGGCACGCCGTCCATGTTGTTCCGGATGGTGATGCCGTGCCAGTGCACCGTGGTCGGGGCGGGCAGCCGGTTGGCCAGGGCCGCGCCGATGACGTCACCCCTGTGCACCCGGATCTCTGGGCCGGGGATCTGCCCGCCATAACTCCAGGTGTGCACCGTCACCCCACCCAGGTCCACCGGGCCCGCGGCCGCCGCCAGCGCGGCGTCCACGGTGCGGCCGGTCTTGGCCCGGGCGGCCTCGGTAGCGGCCACCTGCGGATTGGTGGGCCCGATGAGGCGAGCCCGGGCGGCGGGTTTGCCGGACTTCACCGGGGTGACGGAGGTGCTGCAGCCGGCGGCGCCCAGGGCACTCAGCGCGGTGGCGGCCAGGCTGGAGCGGAGCAGCGTGCGGCGGTCGGGATCGGTCACGGGTCAGAGCATCCTTATTAAGACGGCTGCCTCATCAGGCGACGGGCAGGGCGGCCAGCGGGTACGGAAGGGACCAGAGGATGCCAGGCACGCAGGCCTGCCATCCCCGGTATGGCTCGGGGTGTCCGTGCCAGCTGTCAATAGCCGCAGCTTCAGGCGTGTCAACTGGGTTTGATTGCCCTGAATCGCATGAGCTGGCGGCCGTATCCGTAGCTGGCTACCGGTTGGGCGAACCCGGCCGCTGCGAGCCCGTCCAGCAGGTCGCTGCGGTGCAGGAGCTGGTGCGGTGAGCGGTCGGTGATGTGGATGGCCCGGGCGACGAAGGCGTCGGTGAAGTCGCAGCCGACGAACGTGCCGCCGGGCCGCAGGACCCGGTATGCCTGCCCGATGCCCCGGCGCCAGTCACCGACGTGGTGCAGCATCAGGAAGCTCGTGACCACGTCGAACGAGGCATCGGCGAACGGCAGGCGGAGCACGTCGGCCTGCTCGGCACTGGCGTTCCGGTACGGCGTGAGCCGGGTGGCGGCGGCCCGGACCACCGCCGGGTCGAAATCGGTGGCGGTGACGTGGACGTCGGGATACCGGGCGGCGGTGCCGGCCGCCATGGCCGCGCTGCCGCTGCCCAGCTCCAGCAGCTCGCCGTTGGGCTCCAGGCCCTGCAGCGCCCAGGGGAGCACGTGCCCAGCGAAGCTGCGCCACAGCGCGCTGCGGCACGCCGCCGGCGTGACGGCGGATATAACGGACATAAGTGAGGGGTCCTTCCGGCGGCATACTAGGCCGGGCGCCGAACCAGCCGAGCTCTAGCGTGGTGCGCGGGCTTGCACTGTATCACCTAAGGTTCTTAGGTAATGATCGCTCGATTGTTGGCGAGTGAAGAGGCTACGATCGCGTTGCCACCTACGACGTTCGCGCCTCTGCGTCTTTGGCTCGTGATGCCGCCAAATCCGGCGGCGACCAGGCATCTGCTCGGTCGCGAGACGTCACCGGGAGCGCTTGGCGGGGAAGGAGATGGCATGGCCCGCTTCGGCGACCTGGAGGCCTCGATCATGGACGTGGTGTGGGCGACCGGCGCCCCTGTCCGCGTGCGCGAGGTCTCCGATCAGCTGAACCAGGAGCGCCCGCTGGCGTTCAATACGGTTCAGACGGTCATGGAGAACCTGTTCCACAAGGGCTGGCTGGCCCGCACCAAGAACGGCCGCGCCTACTGGTACGAGGCGGTCCGGTCCCGTGACGACTACGTGGGGCAGCTGCTGAACGAGGCCCTGGCGGTCGCCCCGGACCCGGCCGCGACGCTGGTGCGGCTGGTCGGCGGCATGGACCCGGACGAGATCGCTTCCCTGCGGACGGCGCTCGACGCGGTCCAGGGGCAGGACAGGCCATGATGCGGGCCGCCATCGTCGCCGTCCTGCTGCTGTACGCCGTGGGAGCGGCGATGGCTGGCTCGCACTGGCTGCCCCGGGCGTCCTGGGCTCTGCGGGCGCCCCGGGCGGCCATCGCGACCTGGCAGGCGGCCTCCTTGTCGATCGTCGCCTCAGTCCTCGCGGCCGGGGTGATCCTGGCTGTCCCGTGCCTTCCGTGCGCCCTGACTCTGGCGGCATTCGACTCCTGCTGGGCAAGTATGCGAGGCCAGTACCTGACTCCGCAGGGAACGCTGACCGCCGCGACCGCAGGGACGCTGGTCCTAGCCATGCTGGGCCGTCTGGCCTGGTGCGCGGGGACCTCACTGGCCAAGGGCCGCCTGCAGCGGGCACGCCACGACGAGATGCTGACGATGGTCGCCCGCCCCGGCCCCGGTGGAGTCCGCGTCATCGACAATGACGCACCTGCGGTCTACTGCCTGCCCGGCCGTCGCCGCATCGTGCTGACCAGCGGGGCGCTGCGCTGCCTGCAGGGCCGGCAGCTGAAAGCAGTGATGGCACACGAACGCGCGCACTTGGCCGGGCGCCACCATTTGCTGCTGGCTTCCGCCGGTGCCCTGCACACCGCCTTCCCCTTTGTGCGGCTCTTCGCCGTCGCGGCGAGCCAGATCGGCGATCTGGTTGAGGTGGCCGCCGATGACGCCGCCACTCGCTATGAGCACCGGCTCATCCTGGCCGGGGCGCTCCTGGCCGTCGCCTCGGCCGGGGCTCCCGCCGGAGCAATCGGCGCGGGCGGCACCGCGGCCGCTCAGCGCATCCGGCGGCTCATCGACCCGCCCTGCCGCCCAAGCCGGGCCCAGTGGGCGCTGACCTCGCTTACGCTGGCCACGGTTTCCCTTCTGTCCGTGGCAGCACCCGCGATTGCCCTGATGACGATCCTGCACTGCTCATCCGGCCGCCTCATGTCGGGCTCCTCGGCTCTCTTCTGGTAGCAGGATCAGGGAGCGGTGGCAGTCACCCTCACCCCGGGTTTCGCATCGCTTCTTTGACGCCAGAGCGGATGAGCCAGACGTTGACCGGCCATGC
>CAXUJF010000115.1:0-7035 GCA_964250865.1 uncultured Streptosporangiaceae bacterium | reverse complement strand
CCCGCTTTTCCGGGCGGGGGTTTGCGCGGGCGGACCCGGCCGGGGCCGCGGTGAACGCGTCCCGGCAGCCTGAGCTGCAGAAGTAGTAGGTCTGGCCGTCGTAGCTGGCCCGGGCCGCGGCCGCCGCCGGGTCAACGGTCATGCCGCACACCGGGTCGGTGACCGCATCGGGCTGGCCGGATGTCTGGCTGGCCGGGTCCCGGTCATGCTGGGCCGGGGTGGCGGTGAACCGGCGCTGGCAGTGGTCGGAGCAAAAGTAGTAGGTCACGCCATCGCGGCGGGCGGTGGCGGGGGCCTCGGCGATCTGGACCTGCATGCCGCACACCGGGTCTTTGGCGTACCCGGTGCCGCCGCCGAACCGGGCACGGTTGCGGTACAGCCAGTACAGCGCTGCGAAGACAGCGATGGCGATGATGTTCAGCACGGTGGTGTAGTTCCAGCTCCACACATCGTGGCCAGACATGCCACGGCCTGGCGATGAAGCCGGGGCGATCCCGGCCACCCGGAACAGGTACTCGGTGATCAGGCCCGCTGCGCTCATCGTGGCCCAGAACACCGCGAGGAGCCGGAGCGTAGTCCGGGTGCCGTAGTAACGGCGGTAGATCATCAGCAGCGGCAGGGTAATGAGGTCGGCGAACACGAACGCGATTGTGCCGCCGAAACTGATACCGCCCGACCACAGCGCCGCGGCGAGCGGGACGTTGCCAATTGAGCACACGAAACTGATGATCGCCAGGAACGGTCCGAGGATGACGTTTTCCAGCACCGACCAGAAGCCGTGCCCGGTCAGGAACAGCGACTGCCAGACGCTGACCGGGACGGCGCCTTCGGCGAACCCGGCCACCACGAACCCGATGACCAGCTCCTTGCGGAGCATCGTCACGTCACTGATCGTGTAACCGGCCGCGTCGGACCATCCGGCGAGGGACCGGATCCGGGCCCGCCAGGAACCGGGCCCGGGCGCGTCTGCTTCGTCGTGCCCGGTGTGCGCCCCGGCATCGCCAGCGGCCAGGTTTCTGAGCGCATCCCGGGCGGCGGCCTGCTCGGCCGGCGGGATCACCCGCGGCAAGATCAGCGTCAGCAGGGCGATCATGATGGCGCCGCCGACGAATTCGGCCAGGGCGAACGGCCAGCCGAGCAGCAACCACAGCACGATGCCGAGCTCGATGACCAGGTTGGTCGAGGCGAACATGAACGCTTGCGCGGCGGTAAAGTCCGCGCCCCGGGCGAATAGTGTCTTGGCCAAAGCGCTGGCGGCGTAGGAGCAGGACGACGAGACAGTACCGAAGAAACCGGCTTTGATGATCGTGGTGGGGCGGTGATCACCCAGGGCGCGCTGCATCTCCGCCCGGGAGACGAACGCCTGCACCGCTCCGGACAGGCCGAAGCCGAGCACCAGCGCCCACAGGGTCTCCCAGAACATGCCGGCGCCGTCAGCGAGGCTGCGCCCGATCACTTCCAGTGCGTTCATCGCGGCTGATCCTTGTCACTGAGGGCCGGGTGTGGTCCGCGCGTGGCCTCCCTCGCTGTCTCCGAGGTGGGGTGACGATCGCAGTCCGGCCGGCCGGTCCGGGGCGCGGCCAGGAGCCTGCCCGTGCCATCGCGTGGGTGGCACCGGCGCGTCCTGGTCACGTGCCCTGTCACGGCTGCCGTGGGTAGCAGCCGTCAGCGATTCGCGTTGCGTCAGGCCTGAATAATATACCCCCCTGGGGTACTTACTCCGTCGGGTGCCAGGTCACCGTCAGTTGCTCGCGGCGGCCGAATCCCTCCAGGCGCGCAGAAATCAGCTGCTGGATACGGCTCAGGTTCTCTCCGTCGAGGGCACTAGCCTGGAGCGTTAGCGTGTCCTGGCTGGCGTGCAGGATGCACTGGCCCCAGTCCAGGATGCACTGGCCCCAGTCCAGGATCAGCGTCCCGTCATTTCCAGACCATTCCGCCTGCTGTATTTGCGGCGGCGCGCCGCCACGAGCGTGCATTCGCGGCCGGTGACGGTGTGGGCGCCCCATCTTGCCGGCGTGCTGGCACAGCCGGGTGAGATACCGGCTGGCGTTGCCCGGTCTGGACGTGGGCTTCTGCACTGGGCGTGGCTTCCTCCTGCTGGACCCGGGGGGTCAGATCCTGGTCAGGGCGGTCAGCCACGCCTGGATGTGGCCAGGGCTGGTGGTGATCTCGATCGAGGCGGGCTCGATAGAGTCGATTCGCCAGCCGCTGGTAAAGCTTGCGGTGATCTCCTCCTGCGACAGCTTGTGCACCCGTCCCCAGCCGCCTGGCTGGCGGTCGCTGAAGCAGAGCATGAAGTACCGGCCGCCGGTCCGCAGTACTGAACGGAGGCCGGCGGTGTACGCGGCACGGTCACCGCCATCGAGGACGTGGAACAGCCCGCAGTCGAGCACGGTGCCGTAGGTCTCGCTCAGTTCATTCAGCCGCCGGGCATCGTGGCGCAGGAAACAGGTCTGCAGGCCGCGGCTGCGTGCCTTGGCTTGTGCGGTGGTCAGTGCCCGGGCCGCTAGATCGATGCCAGTGGCTTCCAGGCCGAGGCCGGCACACATCAGCGTGTGCTCCCCAGTCCCGCAGCCGGCATCTAGGACCGGGCCCTGAATGGCCCCCGCGTTGGCCAGGTCCAGAAATGCAGGCTGCGGTCGGCCGATATCCCACGGCGGCGGGACCAGGTACAGCTCGTCCGGGCTGCGCTGCGCCGCAGTGCCGGGATGGGGGGAAGGTGAAGAGCCAGTCACGGTCGGTTGTGGGTGCGGAAAAACCTATGCCATCAGGCGATATTCATGGATGACGCCACCCGCGCGGTCATGCCGCCGGACCAGGAAGTGATCCAGGTCGGTGATGCTGCCCGGCAGGGGCCGCAGTGGCGCGGCCTGGTCCAGGGCGCGGTGCGGCCGGTGGGAGTTGTAGAAGTCCTCGTACTCTCGCAGCACCATCGTCAGGTGGCGCAGGTTCCAGATAAGGGCCCGGTCCAGCAGCTCCCGCCGGCAGCTGCCAATCCACCGCTCCATGATCGAATTCATCCGCGGTGCCTGAACGGCGGAGCGGATGACCCGCATCTCGGCCGCCTGGAACACGGCATCGAACGCCTGCGTGAAGCTGGCGTCCCGGTCCTGAAGGACGAACTTCGCCCGCGCCCCGGTGTCCCCTAGGTCCATGAGCAGGTTCCGGGCCTGCTGGACGAACCAGGACTGGACCGGGTGCTTCGTGGCGCCCAGGACCCGGACACGCCGGCTGCCGTGCTCGATCACCGCAAGGGACGTACACCTTCGCGCCATTGAGCAGGTCAGCGGTGAAGAAGTCCAGCGCAGGATCGCCGGCGCCTGGGATCGCAGGAACTCCGCCCACCCAGGGCCGTCCCGGCGCGGAGCCGGGTCGATCCCGGCGTCCTTGAGAATCTGCCAGACCGTCGACGGTGCCACCCTAATGCCAAGCGGCGCGAGCTCGCCGTGGATGCGGCGGTAGCCCCATGACTCATTCTCGCGGGCCAGTCGCAGTACCACCGAGCGAATATTACGGCGCGTCGGCGGGCGTCCGGAGCGTCTGCGACGCGACAGCCGCGCCCAGCGGCGGCGCACGATGTCGCGATGCCACCGCAAGATCGTGCCAGGAGTGACGATCAGCCGCATTGCTGCCATCCGGCCGGCTGGCAGCGTCCCGGCGAGCAGGGCCAGCCACGCCCGGTCTGGCCACGTCAACCTCGAATGAGCGCGAGGCCGTTCGCGCAGGGCGACATCAAGCTGATGGCGCAGCATTAGGATCTCGGCGTCCTCCCGCCGCGACAGGCCTAGCACCGATACGCCACGGGTGACAATGAGGAAGATCAGCTTCAAGCCCACAAGCCGAAAATCATCGCACGTCAGCCCGAGCCAGACCTGCCCGCCAGGCACCGTTCGCGTGACCGAGCCGACGGCGTCCCCAAAGGCATCTGCCCAGGTGGCGCAGGTTTTCGGCACTCACAGGTGCTGTTCCGCCTGTTCCTGGGCGACAGGCTGCTGAATCGGGCACGAGAGCAGGCGGACCGCGGGCTCGCCGGGTCGATGGAGGGGCACGCGGCGATGGACATGTCCGTCCAGCGCGAGGGATCGTTCGCGCGGAGGCTGTTCTCCGGTGAGGGCTTCACCTCGGTCAGCCACGTGTTCGTCATGGAGTGGGCCGCGATCATTAGGGACCTGGTGATCGGGCTGCTGGTCGCCGGCGCAATCGCCGCCTGGGTGCCGGACAGCTTCTGGCGCGCGTTCTTCTTCGCCGGGCACCCGGTGGCCGCGAAGCTGCGGGGCCCGCTGATCGGGCCAGTGGTGGCGATCATCTCGTTCGTCTGCTCGATCGGCAACGTGCCGCTGGCCGTCGTGCTGTGGAAGGGCGGGATCAGCTTCGGCGGCGTGGTCGCGTTCATCTTCGCCGACCTGATCATCGCCCCAGTCCTGAACATCTACCGCAAGTACTACGGCGCGAGGATGGCGGCATTCCTGCTCGGCACGTTCTTCGCCGCGCTGCTGGGGCCGGGTATGTGGTCGAGCTGGCCTTCGGCAGCCTCGGGCTGATCCCCAGCCCGGCCGCCGCGACGATCCCCGACTCCGGCGTGTCCTGGGACTACACCACCTGGCTCAACATCGTCTTCCTGCTGCTGGCCGCCGCCCGCCCTGGTCACCAGGTTCGCCCGCACCGGCGGCGGCATGATGCTGCGCATGATGGCGGCATCCCCGAACAGCCGGGCGCGGAAAACGGCCACGCCCGCCACGACACGCACGGCATGACCGCCGGCCACGATACGGACGGCGCGCACCGGGCGCCCGCCGCGCCGGACCAGGCCGGTTCCCCGCGGCCCGGCCGGCCCATTGATCAGGGCCACCCTCGCCGAGGTCATGATTCCTAACCCCTACCCCGTAGGGGTATGTAAGATCAACGTAAGAGAGGAGGGCCGTGTGCACGGATACACCCCAGGCAAGGACGAGTACCTCAAGCGGCTGCGCCGGATCGAGGGCCAGGTCCGCGGCCTGCAGAAGATGGTCGAGGACGACAAGTACTGCATCGACATCCTGACCCAGGTGTCAGCGGTCACGAGCGCGCTGCAGTCGGTGGCGCTCGGCCTGATCGAGGACCACCTCGGGCACTGCGTGGCCCAGGCGGCGGCCGAGGGCGGTGACGTCGCCGAGGCGAAGGTCCGGGAGGCGTCCGACGCGATCGCCCGCCTGGTCAGGTCCTGACAGCAACGACGGAGGCTGAGCTATGACAACAGCGACGTACCAGGTGACCGGCATGACCTGCGAGCACTGCGCGCACGCGGTTACCGGCGAACTGAAGGAACTGGAAGGCGTGAGCGACGTGGCGGTGGACCTGCACCCGGGCGGCGAGTCGGCGGTCACGGTCACTAGCGAGGCCCCGCTCGCCGCCGGCGCGGTCGCGGCGGCACTCGACGAGGCCGGCGACTACCACCTCGCGGGCTGACTCCGCGGCAGCAGAAAGCCGGCGCTCGCAGGCGGAGCAAGAATCCGTTCGGAAGATCAGGTTTTCCCGAACGGAGCATGCTCCGCCCGTCATCCGATAGGAGGAACCATGCCGGCGACGGCACAGCAGGCAGTGGAACTGTCGATCGGCGGGATGACCTGCGCCTCGTGCGCGGCCCGCGTGGAGAAGAAGCTGAACAAGCTGGACGGGGTCAGGGCCACCGTCAACTTCGCCACGGAAAAGGCTGCGGTCAGCTTCCCCGGCACGGTCACCCCCGGCGACCTGATCGCGGTGGTCGAGCGGACCGGCTACACCGCCGCATTTCCCGCGCCGCCGGAAGAGAGCCGCCCGGCAGGCCCGCTGGCCGGCGGCGATGACGAGACGGCGGCGCTGCGCCGGCGTCTGCTGGCCTCGCTGCTGCTCGCGGTGCCGGTGGTGGTGCTCGCGATGGTCCCGGCGCTGCAGTTCCGCAACTGGCAGTGGCTGTCACTCACGCTGGCCGCCCCGGTCGCCGTCTGGGGTGCGTGGCCGTTTCACCGGGCTGCCCTGGTCAACGCGCGCCACGGCGCGGCCACCATGGACACCCTGATCTCGGTCGGGGTGACCGCCTCGTTCGCCTGGTCGCTGTACGCCCTGTTCTTTGGCGGCGCGGGCAGGCCGGGGATGCGGATGCCGTTCACCCTGCTCGCCGGGCGCGCCGGCCCGGGCGCGTCCGCGATCTACCTGGACGCCGCGGCGGGCGTGACGGTGCTGATCCTGCTCGGCCGGTACTTCGAGGTCCGCGCGAAGCGGCGGTCCGGCGCCGCGCTGCGGGCGCTCGCCGAGCTCGGCGCGAAGGACGCGGCCGTGCTCCGCGACGGCCGCGAGGTCTGGATCCCGGTAGCCCAACTGGCCGCAGGCGACCAGTTCGTGGTCCGGCCGGGGGAGAAGATCGCGGTCGACGGGGAGGTCACCTCCGGCGCGTCCGCGGTGGACGCCTCCATGCTCACCGGCGAGCCGATCCCGGTGGAGGTCACCGCGGGCGACGCGGTCACCGGCGGGTGCGTGAACACCTCCGGCCGCCTGGTGGTCCGCGCGACCCGGGTGGGCGCGGATACCGAGCTGGCCAGGATCACCCGCCTGGTCGTCGGCGCGCAGCACGGAAAGGCCCCGGTGCAGCGGCTCGCCGACCGGGTTTCCGCCGTCTTCGTCCCGGTCGTCATCTTCATCGCGCTGGGTGTCCTGGCGGCCTGGCTGGCCACCGGGTACGGCCCGGCCGACGCGTTCACCGCCGCCGTTGCGGTGCTGATCATCGCCTGCCCGTGCGCGATGGGACTGGCCACCCCGACCGCGATCCTGGTCGGCACCGGGCGGGGCGCACAGCTCGGCATCCTCATCAAGGGGCCGCAGGTCCTGGAGTCCACCCGCCGCATCGACACGATCGTCCTCGACAAGACCGGCACGGTGACCACCGGGATGATGTCGCTGGCCGACGCGGTCCCGGCGCCCGGAGAGGACCTGCGCGAGCTGCTCCGGCTGGCCGGCGCGGCTGAGGACGGCAGCGCGCACCCGGTCGCCGCCGCGATCGCCGCGGGCGCACGGCAGCGGCTC
>CAXUJF010000114.1:5109-13140 GCA_964250865.1 uncultured Streptosporangiaceae bacterium | reverse complement strand
GCCGGTGACCGGTCCAGGATCGGCGCAATCTCCTCGAACGGCACCGCGAAGACGTCGTGCAGCACGAACGCGAGCCGTTCAGTGGGGGACAGGGTGTCGAGCACCACGAGCAGCGCCAGCCCGACCGAGTCGGCCAGCAAGGCCTCCTGCTCGGGTCCCCAGCCGATGACCGGGTCCGGCACATGGGCCAGCAGCGGGTCTTCGCGGCGGGCCGCCCGGGCGCGCAGCATGTCCAGGCAAATACGAGCCGTGACCGTCGTCAGCCACCCGCCCAGATTCTGTACGCCGCTGGTGTCGGACCGGGCCAGCCGCAGCCACGTCTCCTGCACGGCGTCGTCGGCGTCGGCCAGCGACCCGAGCATCTGGTAGGCCACCGCCCGCAGCCGGACGCGGTGCGCCTCGAAGCCGCGGGCCGGCTGCTCGCTCTCGTCCACTGTTACCTTCCTTCGCCGCCACCCGTCATATCAGTGACGAAACGAACCCACTCGAGGTAATAGATCCATAGGAGCAGATCATGCAGGCACCGACGACCGACGCGGGCGCCAGGGCGAAGACCCTGGCCTGGCAGGGGCTGGCCAACCGTATGGTCCGGGGGCTCCTGCGGACACCACTGGTGTGCCGCCTGGCGGGCAGCCGGCTGATCACGGTGTACGTGGTGGGCCGCAAGTCCGGGCGGCACTACACCATCCCGGTCGCCTACACCCGTCACGACGGGAGCCTGCTGATCGGCACGCCGTTCGGCTGGGGCCGCAACCTGCGCACCGGCGAGCCGGTGGACATCCGGCTCAAGGGCAAGAGGAGGCCAGCCGGGGTCCAGGTCCTGACCGACGAAGCCGGTGTCGTCGAGCTGTACGGCGTCATGGCCCGCGATAACCACAGCTTCGCCAAATTCAACAACATAGGGTTCGATCCGGCCGGCACCCCGGACCGCGCCGACCTGCACCTGGCCTGGGCCGCAGGCGCACGGGCCATCCGCCTGACGCCAGTCAGGTGAGCCAGTCACGTCAGCCGTCCGGGTGAGCACCAGGGCGTGGCCCGGGGAGCGGCTCCGGCCTCTCTCCGCAGCACTACTTTACATAATGTTCATTATCGGCACATGTAAGGACGGCTGGACGGGGCGCTGATGTCCCGTGACAGCCATCGTGTCGTTTGACATGTCGTTGTGACAGTCATCGTGTCGTTTGATCTGCTGGCGGCGCGCCGGGGTTGTTACTGGCGGATCGCTAGGCAAAGTTGCTGTCGGCTCGTATTCGGCGTGTCGTACGGGATTTCGATGAGCCGCCAGACACAATTGATGGGTGATCCCGGATCAGGTGGATGCGGCCGGGCCGCGTCTGCCGGTGGTGACGCCGTGTGAGCTGCCGGATGGTATCCGGCTGGTGTACGCCGATGACCGTGGTGTCCGGCGGGCGGTGGCTGTGGAGGACGCGGGCCTGATCGAATTCGGGCGGACGCGGCCGTTCCGCAAGCCTGCGGCGTACCGGGGGCAGCGGAAGTTCCCGGGCTGGTGGTGGTCGGCGACGACCAGGTCGCATGTGGTTTATGAGTCCTGGCTGGAGCGTCATCACATCATCGAGGCTGATCGTGACGCCCGGATCGCCGGGATCGCCGGGCAGCCGTTCGAGCTGACCTGGCCGGTGACGAAGCGCTCGGTGCGGCATGTCCCCGATCTGTTCTGCCAGACGTTCGATGGCGGGGGCATTGTCACCGATTGCCGGCCAGCGGAAAAGATGGATGAAGATTTCCTGTTGAACCGGCAGCGGCCGCAGCCGCCCGCTCAGCGATCACCACCGCACCCACGGGAACGACATCCCCGTTGCCAGCGGTCTCGATCGCCAGCCAGATGTGGTCTGCGCAGGTCTCCGGGCTCACGAACTCCCCTGCCGCCTCTACCTGGCGGAAGTAGGAAACGAGCGGAACCTCGTCTGGATCGGACCGCATAACGGAGCGTACGGCTTCGGTGAGCACTGCGTACGGGACCACGGTGATGATCCGATGGCCTGACTGGAGCGCCTGCTCCGCAGCGACGATCTGGCACCAGTGCTGCATGCCGTCCTTACCGGCGCAGTAATGCGCCATGCCCGGCACGTACTTATCGGCCGCCGGTGAGCTCGCCAAGACGAATGTTGCCCGCACCCCGCGCTGGTGGCAGGCGCGGAGAAACGCCTGCCCGAGCGCCATACCAGAGGCCGCATTGAGGACGACGACGGACGCGTACTCTGCCGGGTCCAGGTCAACAACCCGCCCGACCGGGTCCCCGGTACCCGAGCAATGAAAGAAGATCGCGTGCTCCGGACGCTCGGCGTCCAAAGCCGCCTCGAAGGCCGCGATGACGGAGGTCCACTGACGCGAGTCACCGAGGTCAGATGCGGTCCAGCGGCCGGACGAAGGGCGGCGGCTGAAGGTGTGAGGCTCCGCGACGCCCGGGGGGATCCGGTCGAGAAAAGCGGCGCCTATCCCGCTGGAGGCACCGGTGACGAAGAGGGACGTGCTCATGCTAGGGGCTTGTACGACATTGTCTTGGCCCTCCGGAAGTCAGCCGAGGACGGCAGGAATGTGTGGTCCGCGGAGCGGCCAACCTTTCCTGGACGCGAGGCCATCCGACGCCGGTCCGATCGATTCATGTGCAGGTGTTGTCAGATGAGTGTGTGTATGGCTTGATAGGGATGTCAAGGATTCTTGCCGCAAGAATCGATTTTGATATGGATACTCGTTGCTAGAGGGCAGGATCGTCTAAGGTGTCACGGACCCAGTACCGGGTGAGCCTGTCCGTGGTGCGCGACGCCCTCACCGCTCCGCTAGTAACGGACCCGCAGCACAGGGAGCGATGGATGCCCGCCGAGGACAAACCTGCCGAAATTGGCCTGACCGAACGAGTTTTCGATGCGTACAATCGTGTCGACGTCGCGGCCATGTGGTTGCTGCTGGCTGACGACGTGCACTGAGTGGAGCGACTACGGGTGAACCCCCATTCTGGTGCCGGGGCACCGGCCGGGGCCAGTGATCAGACGCCGGCCGACACCGGTGATCAACCGTCTGGCAACCCGGCAGTTGCGCCTGTTCTGCTGCAGCGCACCAGCGGTTCCGGCGCCCTGGATCTGCATTCGCATTTTCTTACCCCCTCGTATCGTTCTGCCTGTATCAATGCTGGGCAGCACCAGCCAGACGGCATGCCGGGGCTGCCGCGATGGAGTGCCCAAGCCGCGCTCTCGGCTATGAATCGCATCGGAATCGGCGCTGCCGTACTGTCGATCTCGTCCCCCGGAGTGTTCTTCGGAGACGTAACGGAGGCCGTCGAGCTCGCCAGGGTGGTGAACGACGAAGCAGCCGAACTGGTGGCTGCGCACCCGGACAGGTTCGGGTCGGCTGCGAGTCTGCCCCTGCCCGATGTCAGCGCCGCGGTCGCAGAGGCCACGAGGGTGTACCGCGAGCACCGCGTCGACGCGATCTCCCTGCACACCAACTACGGTGGCCTGTACCTCGGTGACCCGTCGATGCTCCCGCTGTTCGAGGTACTCGACGCGCACGGCGCGGTGGTGCTCCTGCACCCGACGTCGCCGCCGTGCTGGCAGCAGCTGTCTTTCGGGCGCCCGCGTCCCATGGTCGAATTCTTGCTCGATACCACCCGCGCGGTCTTCAACCTCGCGCTGAGCGGGACGCTGACCCGGCACCAGAACATCACGTGGGTGGTGCCGCACACCGGCGGCGCCTTGTCGGTGATGACTGACCGGGTCAACCTGTACGCGCCGGCGTTCGCCGCGCCGGACGACCCCGAGATCGACGTGGCTGGCGAACTCGCCCGCCTGTACTACGACGTGGCGGGCGTGCCGCTACCGCGAGCACTTCCGGCGCTCGCCCGGCTAGCGCAAGCCGGCCACATCGTCTACGGCAGCGATTACCCGTTCACGCCGATCGAGGTGGTCGAGCGCAGCGCCGAGGCCCTGATCACGGCCGAACTGCCCCTGGCGCTTGCCGACCTGCTCCGCACGAACGCCGAGCAGCTCTTCCCGCGGCTAGCGTCCTGAGGCCGCTCATGTTGGAAATGGGGAAGCGACAGATGAGAGAACCGATCCAGGCCGCCCATGGAACCGCACGCACCAGCGATGGCTTCACCATCGGCACGCTCGAACGGATAGGACCTCACGCCGGTGCACCGTTGCTGGTGTGCCTGCCGGGCGGCAGCTGCACCAGCAAGTACTTCGATGTGCCGGGCTTCTCGCTGCTGGATGCCGCGGCTGCGGGGAACATCGATGCCATCGCTTTGGACAGGCCCAACTACGGCCGCAGCGACGTCCTTCCGCCGCAGCAGACGACGTTCGCGCGCAACGCCGAAATCCTCGACGCCGCGATCGCATCGTTGTGGCGCAGGGTCGGCGCCGGGCACAGCGGAGTCGTTCTGATCGGTCACTCCATCGGGGGCGCCATCGCCGTGCATATCGGGGCCATGCGGTCTCACGACTGGCCGCTGCTGGGGCTCAGCGTCACGGCCTTCGCCGAGGAGTCACCACAACACGTGGTCGACGCCTGGCATGGGATGCCGGCCGACCAACCCTTGGTGTTCAGCCAAGAACAGCAGCGCATGTTTATGTTCGGCCCGGACGGCAGCTTTGATGCTGACGCCGTCGAACGCAGCGCCGACGTCTTTCAGTCCATTCCGCTGGCGGAACTTACTGAGATCGTGGGCGGATGGCGCAGCGACTTCCCGCGCCTGGCCGCTCATGTCCGTGTCCCGGTGCAGTACCGTCTCGCCGAGTTCGATCAGCTGTGGATCGTTTCGCAGGAACGCGTCGACGCACTCCGCAGTAAGTTCACCCATGCACGGCCCGTTGACGCGAAGCTGATGGCCGGAACCGGGCACAACATTGACTTCCACCACGCTGGCCGGGCATGGCACCAGGAGCAACTTGCCTTCGCCCGACAGTGCAGCGACCTAGCCGACCCGGTACGCACGACATGAGACTGCCCGACGCCCATTCTTTCGTCATTCGTGGCGCAGACGTCCTGACCATGGACCCTACGCTGGGAGACCTCGTGGGCGACGTGGCGATACAAGATGGCCGAATCGCTTCCGTCGGGACGCCCGTACCTGACTCGTCGGGGGAAGTGATCGACGCGGCGGGGATGGTCCTGCTGCCGGGTTTCGTTGACACCCATCGGCACACCTGGCAAGCCTGTCTGCGGTTCGCCGCCGTCGGCTGGTCGCTGCTCGAGTACATGCAGAATCTTCAGCAGCACCTCGCGCCGCGGTTCTCGCCCGAGGACGTGTACACCGGTAACCTGCTGGGCGCGGTCACGGCGATCGATGCTGGGATCACGACATTGCGCGACGAGTCCCACGTCCAGAACAGCCCGGCCCACGGCGACGCCGCGGTGGCCGCGCTCCGGGACAGCGGGATCCGCGCGTCGTTCGGGCATGGCTGGCCGTCCAGCGTCGAGTACATGACAGACAGCTCGCTGCCGCATCCAGCCGATCTGGAGCGCATGCGCGAAAAGATCCTGCGCGACGACGACGCGCTGGTCACCATGCACGCCCACTTGCGAGGTCCCGCCCTTTCGACGATGGAAACCACCGTTGCGGACCTCCGCCGGGCGCGGGACCTGGGGCTGCGCTCCTCGATCCACATCGGAGCCGAGCTCACGCCGGGGGTCCGCGAGGTCGACCTCCTCGACCGGGAGCGTCTCCTCGGCGAGGATCTGACGTTCGTGCATTGCTGTACGACGCCCGACGAGGACATCCGCCGGATGGCCGTCGCCGGGTGCTCGGCGAGCGTGACCGCGCTGATCGAGGCGGCCATGCCCGGCCTGGGCCGGCCGGCGACCGCCCGGCTCCTTCGGGGCGGTGTGCGCCCTAGCTTCGGCGTGGATATCGAGGGCGCCGCCGGCGGCGACCTGTTCAGCGTGATGCGCGCGGCGCTGCACGCCCATCAGCTGCTCCGAAGCATCGATCCGGCATGGGAAGGCGAGAACCGCGCCTTTGGGCCGCGCGATCTCCTCGAGTTCGCCACCATCGACGGGGCGCGCGCCTGTGGGCTCGGCGACCGGACCGGGTCGATCACGCCGGGGAAAGCCGCCGACCTCGTGCTGCTGCGCGCCGACGAGCCGAACCTCACCGGCGCGCGCGACCTGCCCAGCGCCGTCGTGGCGGCCGGGCACCCCGGGAACGTCGACACGGTCTTCGTCGCGGGACAGGCCGTCAAGCGGCATGGCGCACTGGTCGGCCACGACCTGGCTGCGGTCGCAGGACTTGCCGCGCAGTCCACGGAGCGGCTCTTCGCCGGACTTGAGAGCCGGTGAGGCGCGCATGAAGATCGCGGACTTCGTCCTGGAGCCCGACCGGCTCGGGCGGTTCGGGTCGGGGCTGTCGCGTCCCGAGAACGTGCTCGCGTTCCGGGATGGCACGGTGTTTACGTCCAGCAACCGCGGCCCGGTCGTCCGGATCGCGCCGGATGGGGCGCAATGGGAGATCGGTGATCTCCCCGGTGGCCAGCCGACGACGATGGCGCTCGACGGTGAGGCCGCCCTGCTGGTCAACAACACCGCCGACGGCAACGTTTACCGGCTGTATCTCGACGGGCGCCACGAGGTGGTGCTCGACTCGATCAATGGGGCGCCGATCGGCAGCGCGAATCACGTCTTCAAGGACTCGCGCGGGCGGCTCTGGATCGCTGTCGCGACGCGCCGGCGACCCCCGCACGCCGAACTCCACGTTGAGCCCGACGGATACATCGCTCTGGTGGACGAGTCGGGTCCCCGCATCGTCGCGGACGGGCTGTACTGGCCTAACGAGGTGCGCCTCGACGCGCATGAGCGATACGCGTACGTTCCCGAGACCCTCGGGCGGCGTCTGCTCCGCTTCGCCGTGAGAGAGAACGGTGAGCTCGGCGAATCCGAGGTTGTCGGCCCGGACCCGCTGGGGGACACGACGTTCCCGGACGGCATAGCTCTGGACCGGGATGGCAACGTCTGGATCGCGACGATCTCGCGTAACGGGCTGATGATCGTGCATCCCGACGGAAATGCGCATTCGGTCTTCGAGCAACCCGTCCCCCGCGCCCTCGAGGAGCTGCGCGCGGCGCACGCCGCCGGCCGCATACCGAGAGAGCTGATGGGGGCATGCGCAGGTCCCGACCTCCGGCTGCTGACGAGCGTCGCGTTCGGCGGGCCGGAGCTCACGACGGTGTTCATGGGATCGCTGGCCATGACGCAGCTCGTCAGCTTCGAGTCACCCGTGCCGGGTTTGCCACTGCGCCATCAGCACCGAGACGCCGCTCCCCCGCAGCCGGCCGTACGGTCAAGATCCCGATGAGCGGTCGTGCTGATCAGCCGCCTTCCCAGGGTCCCTCCGGTCAGCTGCGCGGTAAGACGGTCCTGGTCACCGGGGCCGGTCGCGGGCTCGGCCAGGCCATAGCCGTTGCCTGCGGCGCGGCGGGCGCCCGCGTCATCGGTACGGTGCGAGCCGAAGGGGCCGCCTACGGTACTTCTGACCTCGTTCGGGCCAGCGGAGGGTCGTTCGAGAGCCGGCTCGTCGATCTGCGGTGCAGCGCGGCGGTCAATTCGCTGGCCACCGACGTCGCAGCGGAGTTCGGCGCGATCGACGTCCTGGTCAACAACAGTGGTGTCGCCGGCCCCACGCAGGACGCAGCAACGCTCAGCGACGAGGCCTGGGACGAGGTTATCGACGTCAACCTGACCGGCGTCTTCCGGTGCTGCCGGGCGTTCCTGCCGCAGATGATCGGCAACCGCGGCGGAAGCATCATCACCATCGGCTCGATCTCTGCCCGTACTGGACTGCTGAACCGCTCGCCCTACACGGCAGCCAAGGCGGCGATCTCCGGCCTCACGCGCACCCTCGCCCTGGAAGGCGGTCCACACGGCGTGCGGGTCAACGTGGTCACGCCAGGCGGCGTCGACGGCGACCGCATCCAAGAAGTGATCGAAGGGCAGGCGCCCCCCACCCGGCGGTCGCCGGGGGAGGTGCGCGCCGCACTGCCCGCCCGTGCGGCGCTGCGGGGGGTCGTGACCCCGGCCGGG
>CAXUJF010000114.1:0-5099 GCA_964250865.1 uncultured Streptosporangiaceae bacterium | reverse complement strand
CTCCCCCCCTCCCCCCGCCCCCCCGCCCCCCCCCCCCCGCCGCGCCCCCCCCCCCCCCGGGGGAGGTGCGCGCCGAACTGACGGCCCGTTCGGCGATGCGGCGGTTCGTCACCCCGGACGAGGTCGCCGCGGCTGTGGTGTTCCTGGGTTCCGACGCTGCTCGTGGGATAACCGGCGCCGACATGAACGTCACAGGGGGTTATGCACTTGATTAGCCCCGGCACGAAGCAGTTCGCCAATCACATCTCACTCAAGGCCGAGCAGCCCTCGCTTGATCTCGCCGGACTGATTGGAAGTGCAGCATGGCGGTAGACGCCAGCACCACGTACGACGTCGCCATCGTCGGTGGCGGCCCCACTGGCCTGTCCGCCGCGGCCCTGCTCGCCTCGCGCGGGCGAACGGTCGTGCTGTTCGAGCGGCATCCGGCCCGGTACGCGCTCCCACGCGCCGGCCACATTGACCACGAGGTCATGCGCATAATCCAGGCGGTCGGCGCCCATAAGGCGATACTGGCGGACGACGTCGAGTTCGCCTCCTACAACTGGTACAACGGCGAAGGGGAACTCCTGCTGGCCTTCCCCTCAGGCCAGAGCATCTCGGGCTTTCGCGGCGACTACATGATGTTCCAGCCGGTGCTCGACGGCGCGCTGTACGACAGCCTGGACAAGTTGCCGAGCGCAACAATCCGAATGGGTGCCCTGGTCAAGGGCCTCCACCAGGACGAGGACGGTGTCACCCTCCAGTGGGAGACGACATCGATCGACGAGGACGGTCGCACGGTCGGCAATGGAGATCTCCAGGGTGCTCGAGCCCGATACGTCATCGCCGCCGACGGCGCCGGCAGTGTCGTGCGCGAACAGTTCCTGGACATCGAACGCGAGGACTTCGGCTTCAATGAGCGATGGCTCGACGTCGATTGCAAGCTTCTCCGTCCGCTTGCATCCGGCACCGACGGGCAGTACTGCGACCCGCGCCGCCCTACCTACATCGGCCCCCTGGGTAAGCGCCATCACCGCTTCGAGTTCGCCCTCCTCGAGGGCGAGACCGAGGAGGAGATCCTGAAACCAGGGACGATCTGGAAGCTGCTGGGCGGCTACGGCGTCGGCCCCGAGGACGTTGAGCCGTTCCGCGAGATCGTCTACACGTTTGAAGCACGCGTCGCAAAGAAATGGCGGAACGGACGCGTTCTTCTGGCCGGCGACGCCGCCCATACGATGCCGCCACACATGGGGCAAGGCCTATGCTCGGGCATCCGTGACTCGGCGAACCTGGCGTGGAAACTCGACCTCGTCCTCGACGGGACCGCGGCCGGCGACCTTCTGAATACCTACGAGAGGGAACGACGCCCGCACGCCACAGCGTGGATCGAGATATCCATGGCCGTCGGGAAGATCTCCTGCATGACCGACCCCGGGGCAGTTGCGGCGCGTGATGAGGCCTTCCGGACAGGGAACGTCCCACCGTTGCCGGCCTTTCCGCAGCTGTCAGATGGGATTATCGAGCCCGGCGACGCGTCCGGCCCTGGGGGGCAGCCGTTCGTCCAATCGGTCATCTCCCTCGATGGACGGACCGGGCTGCTGCACGACCTCCTCGGCCATGGCTTCCTCGTCGTGAGCCGCGACGGCGACCCGCGCCGGTCGCTGGACCGGCAGCAGCTGGAGATCCTCGACCGCATCGGCGCACGCTCTGCCTGGTTCGCCCACCCCGGCGCCCCCGGCGGGTTCGAGGACACTACCGGTGCCGTCCGGGACTTCTTTACCGCGCACCACGTCGCAGTCTGCATCGTGCGCCCCGACTATTACGTCTACGGCGGCAGCGCTGACCAGAACGAGCTCGGCGCCATGATCGACCGCCTCGCCGAGCACCTTTTGATAAAGGCCCACCCGACATGATTCCGGATCGGCGCCAGCTCGTAACGGGTCTTCGCGTCGAATCCCCGACTGGCCGCTCCTGCACCCGCTGACGCCATAATCCGACCATATGCCGGTTCGAGCGGAGGCCATGGGCGTGCGATGAGTCCTCCGGAAACGACAAGATGGCTGTCACAAAATCGACCTTCAGCGTGCCAGCAACGTGTCGTTTCCCAGGTGCCGGACGACATGATGACTGTCACGGGACACTGTTGTCCTGTGACAGCGAACTTGTCATTGCCAGCCATCATGTCGCTTCGTATGCCGTTGCTGGCCTGCGGCAGGGGGTCAGAGGTGGCGCATCCAGAGGTTGGTCTCCTCGTAGTGGCCGATGTCCTGGTCCCGGTCGATGTCGACCAGGTCGAGCGCGCCGGGGACCACGTACCGGCCCGTCTCGGGAAAGGCCATCTGGGCCCAGTCCTCCCATTCGGTCACGGTGCCGGTGACCACCATCGAGCGCGGGGCGGGGCCGAGGATGGTGGCGCCGAGCTTCTGGTGGGTACGGATCCAGGAATCCAGGTGAGTGCCGTCAGCGCGGGCCCAGCGGGCGAAGCTGGCCATCGAGGCGAGCGGGTACCTGGCCTTGAGGACGGGCCGGACCGGAACAATCATCCGGGTCAGGCCGGCGTCGGCGGCCCGGGCCTGCAACGCGGTCAGGACACGGCCGCCCAGCCCCGCGCCTTGGCGGTCACGCCGGACCGCGACGGCCATCGCGCACAGCGTGTCCGGCGCCACGTCCTGTTCCAGGCCGCTGATCGCGGTGAGCAGCGCGCCGTCATAGCCGCCCGGGAGGCCGGGCACGGTGCCGTCCCAGCGCAGCGGTACTCCCCAGCCGCCCGCCACCACCTGCCCGCCGTCAAGGATAGTGACGTCGTAGCGGGGGAACTCTGACGTCACCCGGTCCGTGAGACTGGCGCTGACCTGGTCGTGAAAGATGAACTCCGGCCAGACGCCCAGCAGCGCGGCTGTTCGCTGATCGGCCAGGTCGGGCCGGTCCGCGGTGGTGACGACGGCCAGGTCGGGCATGAGGTCATGCTAGCTGGTAGGCCACAGGGGCGGCACGAAGCGGGAGCCGATCCTGGTCAGCGTCTCGGCTTGCTGGGCGGGCATCGGCATGGCCAGCAGGTAGCCCTGACCGTAGTGGCAGCCCATCGAGGTGAGCAGGTCACGCTGGATCTCGTTCTCGATGCCTTCGGCGATGACGTCCATCTGCAGCGTTCTGGCGAGCTGCACGATGGTCTGGGCCAGGGCCAGCCGCTGATCGGAGACCGCGATCCCGTCCACGAACGACTTGTCGATCTTCAGCACGTCAATCGGCAGCTCCTGCAAGTAGGACAGGGAGGAGTAGCCGGTACCGAAGTCGTCGATGGCTAGCCGTACGCCCATGTCCCGCAGCTCGAGCAGGTCCGCATGGACCCGGTCGTCCCGGCGGAGCAGGACGGACTCGGTCAGCTCGAGCGTGAGTGCCCCAGGTTCCAGCCCGGTGAGGTGCAGGACCTGGCGTACCCCGTCGACGAATCCGGGGGTGGTGAACTGGCGGGCCGAAACGTTCACGCTGACGTATAGGCCGCGGCCCTGGTGGCCGCGCGGGCTGGTCTCCTGGCGCCACCGGGCCAGGTCGGTCGCGGCCTGTCCGAGGACCCAGGAGCCGAGGGGGACGATGTGCCCCGTCTCCTCGGCCAGCTCGATGAACTGGCCGGGCTGCATCATGCCCCACTCGGGGTGCGGCCAGCGGATCAGGGCCTCGAATCCGGCCAGCTCCCCGGTGGCGAGGGTCACGATCGGCTGATAGGCGAGGATGAAAGCGGACTGGTCGACCGCTTCTTCCAGCGCTGCCTTCAGCTTGCGGCGGCGGATCATCCCGTCGCTGAGCACCGGCTGGTAGCGCCGCCACTGCCGCTTACCGGCGGCTTTGCCCGCGTACAGGGCCAGGTCCGCGTGCCGGAGCAGCTCGTCGGTGTCGGCGCTGTCCTCGGTGGTGGCCACGCCGACCGTGACCGTGGCCACCACCGTGCCGGTGCTGAGAACGATCGGTGCGCTGAACGCCTGGACAACCCGCTCGGCGGCCGCCTCCACCGCGGCCGAACCGGCCACGTCCGTGATCAGCAGCGCGAACTCGTCGCCGCCGAGGCGGGCGGCGGTGTCGCACTCGCGAATCAGCCCGGTCAGCCGGCCTGCTGCGGCAGCCAGCAGCTCATCCCCGACGTCGTGGCCCATCGTGTCATTGATCAGCTTGAAGTCATCTACGTCGACGAACAGCACGCCGCAAACACCGCCCCGGCGCCGGACCGCGGCCAGTGCCTGGGAGATCCGGTCCTGGACCAGCAGCCGGTTGGGCAAGCCGGTCAGCCCGTCGTGATAGGCCTGGTGCTTGAGCTTTTCCTCGAGCTGCTGCTGCGCGGTCACGTCCCGCAGGGTCAGCACCAGGCCGGCTACGGTCGGGTCGCCGCGCAGATCGCTGGACCGGACCTGGACCTGAACACTCACGCCGTCCCGGCGGGTGATCCGCCGGTCCACGTACCGGGAGCTGGAGCTTGCCCTGGCCGGCGCCGCGTGCAGCGCGCCCACCAGGTCGCCCAGGTCGCCGTCGGCGACCAGGTCCTGGAGGCTGGCTCCCTCGATTTTCACGTCCCCGAAGATCGTGGTGGCTGACGGCGTGGCGTAGCGGATGATCTTGTCCTCGCCGACAATCAGGATGGCCTCCGAGGTGTCCTGGACCAGGGTGCGGAAGTACGCCTCGTTATCGTGGCGCGTCACTTCCTCACGGAGCTCTATCTGCTCGACGGCCAGCGCAACCTGGTGCGCGAGGATCTCCATGGTCGCGGACAGATCGGCCAGCATGCGCTGGTTCCCGAACACCGCGAGGACACCGAGCAGCGGGTCGCCTGACGGTCGGCCCTCCAGGGCCAGCGGGCACACCAGGACCGACTGGCGGCCCGGCACCAGCGCCCGGGCCGGCCCGGGCCGCCCGGACGTTAGGGGGAGCCAGGACCCGGATTTGCTGGCCGGGGCCAGCCACGGACCGGCCAGCGCGGTCAGCTGGGCCATGGCCACCGGGTCGTCTGAGGCCGCCGGGATCGCACGGAGCGTACCGTCCGTATATACCGCGAGCAGCACGTCGCGGGGGCCGGGCGGGGGCCGCGCGGGGGGGGGGGCGGGCGGGGCCGCCGCCCCGGCCCGGGCGGCCGG
>CAXUJF010000113.1:0-13402 GCA_964250865.1 uncultured Streptosporangiaceae bacterium | reverse complement strand
TCAGGCCGAACGCGGAGAACATCCGGTACTGGCCGCCGCTGCCGAGCCCGACCTCCAGCCGTCCCCGGCTGAGCTGGTCCAGCGTGGACAGGCTCTTGGCCAGCTGAACCGGCTGCTGCAGCGGGCTGATCCACACCGAGCAGCCCAGCCGCAACCGACTGGGGCAGGCCGCCGCGAACGTCATCGTCTCCATCGCGTTGAGCCGCGGGGCCCGGCCAAACTGCAGGTCCATGGCCCAGGCGCTGTCGAAACCGAGCGCTTCGGCCCGGAGCACGTAGGCGGCGAACGCGGCGGGGTCGAACGTGCCGTCCGGGCAGCCCTGCGGGAGAGAGATCGCGAAGCGCATGAAGTTCACCGTAACGCCCCGGTCCCCCGCGACGGCGGGGAGACCGGGGCGCTGCGCCCGGCGCCGGTCAGACGCTCTTCTGGTAAGAGCGGAACGTGGCCACCGAGATCGCCACGCAGGCCACGGCCAGGGCCAGCAAGCCGCCCAGCCGGATCCCCACCGCGGCCCAGTCGGTATGCGCGGCCAGCGCGTCCCGGCCCGCCTGCACGGCCCAGTTCAGCGGGTTGCAGGTGGCGATGCCCTGCATCCAGCCGGGCATCAGCGTGGCGGGCAGGAACGCGGAGGACAGGAACGTCAGCGGCAGCATGAAGAACACGTTGATGCCGATGATGGCTTCCCGCTGGCGAACCAGCATGCCGATCGTGTTGGACAGGGCCCCGAACACGTTGCCGATCACGATCGAGGCCACGGCCACGATCACCGCACCCAGCACGCCGCCGGGGTACCGCGCTCCCCCGGCCAAGCCGAGGCCCAGGATGATGATGGTTTGGATGGTGGTCGTCACGGCCTGCTCGGCCACGTTCGCGTTCATCAGCGCGACCCGGTGGGCGGGCGAGACCAGGAACCGGTTCAGGGTGCCCCGGTCGATCTCCTCCATCGCGTTCATCCCGGACCACATGTTGCCGTTCATCGCGTTCATGGCCACGATGCCGGGGATCAGGTAGGCCAGGTAGGAGCCGCCGGACCCGAACCCGGGGATGTCGACCACCCGGCGGAACAGCTGGCCGAACAGGAACAGCCAGACCACCGGCTGGACCAGCCCGACCGCGATGAACGCGGGCTGGCGGAGCACGGCATGCAGCTTGCGCCCGGTCAGGTACCAGGTGTGCCGCAGCGTGGTGCCGATCTCGCCCGGCTGGTTCGGGGTCAGGTCGGTGGCGGTCATGACTGGGCCTCCGCGGTGGCGTAGCGGCGGCCGGTGTGACGCAGGTACACGTCGTCCAGGGACGGTCGGGCCACGGTCACGGCGGCGACCGGGATATCGGCCCGCTCCAGGGCGGTCAGGATGCCGGGCACGGCCGCCGCGCCGTCGTCGCTGCGGGCGCTCAGCGCCCGGCCGGTGACCCGCAGGTCCCGGACGTTGGGCAAATCGGTCAGCACGGCGGTGGCCCGGGCGACGTCGGCGCCGGGCGGCAGGTTCAGGTGCACGGCGTCACCGCGCAGGTCACCCTTGAGCTCGTCCGGTGAACCCTCGGCCACCACGGTGCCGGCGTCGACGATCGCGATCCGGTCGGCCAGGCGGTCGGCTTCCTCCATGTAGTGGGTGGTGAGCAGGACGGTCATGCCGTCGCCCGTGGCCAGCCGGTTGATCTCCTGCCACATGGCGGTGCGGGCCTCCGGGTCGAGCCCGGTGGTCGGCTCGTCCAGGAACAGGATCTCCGGCCGGTGGACCAGGCCGAGGGCGACGTCGAGCCGCCGCTGCATGCCGCCCGAGTAGGTCTTGACCAGGCGGTTCGCCGCGTCGGTCAGGTCGAAGCGGGCCAGCAGCTCATCGGCCCGGGCCTTCACCTCGGCGCCGCCCAGGCCGAACAGGCGGCCCTGCAGGATCAGGTTTTCCCGTCCGGTGGCCATCGGGTCGCTGCCGGACTTCTGCGCGACCACGCCGATCATGCGGCGCACCCAGTCCGGGCGCTTGAGCACGTCGACGCCCTCGAGCTGGGCCGAGCCCGCGTCCGGGCGGGCCAGCGTGGTCAGGATCTTGATCGTGGTGGACTTGCCGGCCCCGTTCGGCCCGAGCAGGCCGAAGATGGTGCCGCGGGCGACGGTGATGCTGAGGCCGTCCAGGGCCTTGACCGGGCCGCCGTTGCGGCCGCGGACCTGGTAGGTCTTGACCAGGCCCGCGGCCCGGATCGCGGTGTCGGTTCCGAGGGCCGTCCCGGCCCTGATGGTGGACGTCGAAGACATGGCGGTACTACTCCTCCGGTCGGAATTGGTGCGACTTGCGGCTGGCGTCGGGCGCCGAACCGGCCGGAATGAGCCGCCCAGGTAACCTGGACGTGCGCACGGCCGGCCATATGGCTCGGTGGTGACGCGGCCCCGGCCCGGTGCTCCGGATCTTTGGCGGTGAAAGGGCACCGGCCGGGGAGTCTGTTCTCGGTTATGCGGCGGGTTAGTCGGTCATCGGCTCCTCCGCGCGACCGCCACCGAGGTTGAGGACGGCCCGGTCGGCCTGGGCCCAGTCCGAGTCCCGCACTTCGGCCGGGAGCATCCCGGTGTCGTGCACCTCGCGCCAGAGCTTGACGTCGGGATGAGTGCCGTCGGCCAGTTCGTGCAGCAGGCCCCGTACCCAGTCGGCCTCGGCCCGCTTCATGGTCAGGCCGTACTCGGTCTCCAGCAGGAACAGCCGCGGCAGCTGGTGTGAGCTCGCATGCTCCAGGATCGCGCTGGTGCCCACGATCTCCAGCTCCAGGGCCTGCAGCCGCTCGGCCAGCAGGCCGGCCGCCTCGTCCGGGTGCAGCGAGGGCAGCAAAGACAGGGCCGACGCGAACGCCGGGTACTCCTTGACCGGCTCGCTGATCAGCTCGCGCAGCCGCTCGGCCAGCTCTTCCCGGCCGTCGTCGGTGAGCCGGTACACGGTCCGCTCCGGCCGGTGGCCCGAGCGCTCCGTACCCTCCGCCTCGACCAGCCCCCGCTCGGCCAGGTCCTGCATGACCGTGTAGAGCGAGCCGTAGCGGATCTTGATCACGTCGTCCTTGCCGCGGTGCTTGAGCAGCCGGGCGACCTGGTACGGGTGCATCGGCCCGCTGTGCAGCATGGCCAGCACGGCGAGCGCCAGTGGGCTGGTCAGCTTGCGCTTGCGCGCCATCGCCGCACCTCCGTTGTACGCTCGTTAATTAATATTCGTAGCCGAGTATACGTAGATGACTTTCGTGATACAAGTTATATCGCGAGTCGGGTTTTAGGGCTACGCCAACCGGGGCGCGGGACGCGGGGGCGCGGGACGCGGGACGCGGGGCCGACGAAGGGCGGCGTTAATCGGTTGGCTGATTTGCTTGGGCGAGCTATTTTCAGCTTATGCAAGCAAGAGTTGGTGCCACGGGGGCCCCGGGGGCGGGAACTCGTCGTTCACGGGGCGATCGGTCGGTGACCGAGCAGGCTAGGCGGGCGCAGATCGTGACCGCGGCCATCGCGGTGATCGCCGAGAGCGGGTACGGCCGCGCGTCGTTCGCGCGGATCGCCGAGCGGGCTGGACTGTCCAGCACCGGCCTGATCTCGTACCACTTTGCCAATCGGGGTGAGCTGATGGAGCAGGTTGTCGAGCGGGTGATCGGGGCCATCACCGAGTTCATGGGCGACCGGATGGCCGGCGCCACCGGAGCCGGCGACGCGCTGCGGCGCTACATCGACGGCAACGCGGCCTTCGTCGAGACCCACCGGGCCGAGATGAAGGCGCTGCTGGAAATCTTCCTGGGCGGCGGGTTCAGCTACGACGCCAGCCAGGACCGGGAAGCCAAGTCGCCGGTGGAACAGATCCTGCGCGCGGGTCAGGCCAGCGGAGAGTTCCGCGACTTCGACGTGACCGTGATGGCCACGATGATCCAGCGAGCCGTGGACGGGCTGCCCTTCCTGCTCACGGACGACCCGGACTTCGACACGCGAACCTACGCGGCTGAGGTCATCACGGCGTTCGAGCTGGCCACGAGGGGCGCGCCGTGAGCAGGGCCACGCCGGCCGCGAAGCCGGAATCGGCGCGGCGGACGCTGGCGCTGCTGGTCCTCGACATCGGCGCGCCGATCGGGCTCTACCACGGGCTGCACGGTGCGGGCGTTTCCACCCTGGTGGCGCTGGGCGCCGGCGCGCTGGTGCCGGCCGTGGGCGTGATCGTCCAGCTCATCACCCGGCGACGGCTGGACGGCGTGGGCGGGGTCGTGGTGGTCAGCGTGCTGGCCACCATCGCCCTCTCGCTGCTGACCGGCAATCCGCGGTTCCTGCTGGCCCGGGAAGGGTTCATCACCGCGCTGTGGGGGCTGTGGTTCCTGGCCACCCTGCGGGCCAGGCGCCCGGCCGCGTTCCGGCTGGCCCGGCCGCTGATGGAGGGCCGCCGATCGTTCGGGCAGGCTTCGTGGGACGAGCTGTGGGCCACCGAACCGGCGTTCGGCCGCATCTGGCGGGTCAGCTCGGTCATGTGGGGCGTGGGCCTGCTGGTGGACGCCGTGCTCCGGGTGCTGATGCCCTACACGCTGCCGGTATCGGTGGTGCCGGGCCTGGGCGGGGCCCTGTGGCCGGTGACGTTCATCGTGCTGCAGGTGGTGACCAACGTCTACTACCACCGGGCCGGGCTGTACCGGATGCTAGGGGCGTCCTGGATCAGCCGGGGAAGTGCTGACCTTGTTGAAATTGAATCCAGGGGAACGGCCACCGACCAGGCGGTTTCCGGCTCAGCCGGGCGCGGTGCGTGACCTGGCCGCTTTTATCGGCTGGCCGCGCCGCCAGGCGGGTGCCAGGCTGGGGCGAGTGGCGGATGAGGCTGAGCGGCCGGGCGGGACGAGGCGGCAGGACGAGAAGCGGACGCAGCACGAGGCGGAGCGGGAGCGGCTGCGGCGGACGTTCGAGAGCGCGGCGGCCCGGTACCAGCGGGCGCGGCCCGAGTATCCGGCGGCGCTGTACGACGACCTGCTGGCGGTGACCGCGCTGCCGCCCGGCGACCGGATCCTGGAGATCGGCTGCGCCACCGGGAAGGCCACCCTGCCGCTGGCCCGGCGGGGCTTCGGGGTCACCTGCATCGAGCTGGGCCCGGACCTGGCCCGGGCGGCGCGGGCCAACCTGGCCGGTTATGACGTGTCCGTGGTGGAAGGGTCGTTCGAGTCGTGGCGGCCGCCGGCCGGGATGCGGTTCGGCCTGGTATTCGCGGCCACGGCGTGGCACTGGATCGACCCGGCGGTGCGGTACCAGCGGGCCTGGGCGGCGCTGCGGCCGGGCGGCCACCTGGCCTTCTGGGCAGCGGGACACGTGTTCCCGGACGACGGCGACCCGATCTTCGACGAGCTGCAGGAGGTGTACGACGAGATCGACGGGGGCGAGCCCGCCGGGGCACCCCGGCCGCGCCCGGGAGAACTGCCCTCCGAGGTAGCCGACATCGAGGCCAGCGGGCTGTTCTCGGTGGTGCACGTCCGGCAGTTCGACTGGGAGACCGTGTACACCGCCGCGGAGTACATCGACCTGATCAGCACGTTCTCCGGGCACATCGCGATGGCGGACTGGCAGCGGGAGCGGCTGTACGCGTTCGTCCGGGCGAAGCTGGCCGAGCGGCCGGACGGGACGCTGCGGCGGCACTGGGGCGCGGTCCTGCAGGTAGCGCGCCGACGGGACACGCCAGCAAGGGGCTAACGAGGTCAGGCAGGTCGCTGGCTGGGGCGTATCACGGCTACGTCTGTCGCCGCGAAGTCGTTGCCTATGCATAGCACCGGGTGCCCGGTTCGATCGGCGAGGGCATATGTGAAGCAGTCGCCGAAGTTGAGCCCAGCCGGGTGTCTCCCCTTGCCATATCGTCGCCAGCCGCTCATGGCACGGTCGGCCAGGTCAGCGTCGACAGGCACGATGTCCACGTTGGCGTCGCGGAGGAAGCGGTCGATAACGTCTTGTCCGGCGGGCCAGAGCCGGGCCTCAATGACCATGCCCAATTCGACGCGGATGGCGGCGGGCATTAGGTGGACCAGAGCGTCTTCAAGGTGTGCGGCAAGTTCTTCGCTGCCCGGCTCAGCCAGAATGACCGCTACGACCGCCGATGTATCGACGACGAGGCCGCGTCGCCTCGGCTCGCTCAACGTGGCAGGCCGGAGTCGTCATAGCCGATGATCTCCTCCGGCGCCCGATCATCAGCCACCGGCATGGCTGCGACATCGGCAGCCAGACGCGCCAGCCGTGCCCGCATGCTGTCCTCATGCTTGGCATGCTCACGATCCAGCCGCTCCCTGAGCGCGATTTCGACGGCATCAGTCAGCGTTTCACCGGTCTCCGCAGCCAGCTCCCGGGCGAGCCGGTCTGCTTTTTCACTCTTGATACTCAGCGCCATGGAAGAAGTATAGAACGTTTAGTATATTTCTTCCATGGCCGCTTAGCTTGTGAAGTTGGGGAGGGGCTCGGCTGGGGTCTCCTCGTCGAGGAAGCCGCCGGATTGGTGGTGCCAGAGTTTGGCGTAGGTGCCGCCCAGGCGGAGCAGGTCGGAGTGCGCGCCCTGCTCGACGATCTGGCCGCGGTCCAGGACGACCAGCTGGTCCATGCGGGCGACCGTGCTCAGGCGGTGCGCGACCACGAGCGCGGTGCGGCCTTCCATCAGCTGCCACAGGGTCTGCTGGATGAGGATCTCGCTCTCGGAGTCGAGCGCGCTGGTGGCCTCGTCCAGGAGCAGGATCGGCGCGTCCCGCAGGATGGCCCGGGCCAGCGCGACCCGTTGCTGCTGCCCGCCGGACAGCTTCACCCCGCGCTCCCCCACCATCGTGTCGAACCCGTCCGGCAGGGCGTCGGCGAACTCGGTCACGTAGGCCACCTCCGCCGCGCGGCGGATCTCCGCGTCGGTCGCGTCCGGGCGCGCGAACGCGATGTTGTCGCGCAGGCTCCGGTGGAACATCGCCGGGGCCTGGGGCACGTAGGAGATCAGGCTGCGCAGGTCCGACTGCCGCAGCTGGCTGATGTCCTGGCCGCCGATCAGGATCCGGCCGCCGTCGATGTCCGTCATCCGCAGCAGCAGGCGCAGCAGCGTGCTCTTGCCGCCGCCCGACCGCCCGACCAGGCCGAGCCGGGTCCCGCTGGGTACCGCGAGGTCGAGGCCAGTGAATAAGGGCAGCGCACCCGCGTGGGCGAACGTCACGCGCTCGAAGCGGACGTTGCTGGCGGCCGGCCGGAGCGGCTCGGGCGCGATCGGGTCAACCACGGTCGGCGGGCTCAGCAGCAGCTCGGTGAACTGCGCGGCTTCGGTCAGCGAGCTCTCCATGGCCCGGTAGATCTGGTTGAACTCGAACATGATCTGGGTCGCGTTGGAGTAGTAGGTGAAGGCCACGATGATGGCCTCGATGCCGTGTCGGCCCCCGCCGAGCGCGACAGCAAGCACGAGGCCGAGCACGTTGGTCAGCACCGACGCCGGCGCGACCAGGGTGTCGATGCGCAGGTTGGCGTAGTCCCACGACCGCACCGACTTGCGCCGCTGGTCGGCGACGCGCGACCGGTGCTCGGCCGCTTCGCGGTCCTCGGCCGCGAAGGCGCGGATGGTGTCCATGTTCATCAGGCTGTCGGCGACGTGCCCCGACACGCGGGCGATCGCTTCCTCGCGCTGGTCGACCAGCCGCTGCCGACGCCGGATCAGCGGCGCAACACCGACGCTGGTGAAGGCGATCAGGCCGACGAGCCCGGCCACCAGCCACGGGTCGAAGTGCCACAGCACCACGGAAGCGAAGATGAGCGGCACCAGGCTCGCCACGACGTTGAACACCAGGTTGTCGAGAAAGTCTTCGAACCGGGAGGCAAAGCTCAGCACCCGTTTGGTCAGCGAGCCGGCGAAGTTGTCGTGGAAGAAGGCCGCGTCCTTGGCCAGGAGCTCGTCCATGCCGATCACGTAAAGGTTCTCGATCCCGAGGCCACCGAGACGGTTCAGGCAGTGGGCGCCGATGCGCCACAAGAACTCGGCGAACAGCAGCACCCCGGCGAAGGCGATCAGGTACGTCACCGCCGCGCCGAGGCCGAACGAATGGTGACCGACCAAGCGGCCGACCAGCTGGGCGACGATCAGCGGCGCGATGTAGAAGATGCAGGTATTGCCCAGCGCCGGAAGCAACATCCCCGGCACGGTGAAGCGCCGGAGGCGGAAGAGTTGGGTGCCGTAGTAGCGGAGCGCGAGAACCACGGCCCGTTTCCGGGCCGGTGAGCCGCGACTGGGTTCAGGTGCCGTCATGATTCCCATCCCGAGCAAGCAGCCTGGCCATGCTGCATGACGAGAGGCCCGCGCCGCGACAGGTTTTCTGGCTGGGCGCCGCCGCGACAGGTTTTCTGGCTGGGCGCCGCCGCGACCGGTTGCTGGCCGGGCGTCGCCGCGTGCGGTGGCGCGGGCGAGCGGGCCAGCTTGCGCTACTCGATGTAGCTGAGGGTCACGGTCGGTAAGATCTCTTCTCCCGCCGATGATACCGAGGCGCGCCACGGTCGAACAGATGTTTGACAGTACTGGGTGACTCGGGCATGGTGGGGATCACTTCATCGAAGGGTCAGTCAGATAGTGCCGCAGACCGGGAGGAGCCGATCGTGGGCCAGAAGACCGTCCGATTCAGCGATCTGAGCGGACAGCTCATCACCGAGGAAGACGCGCTCGCACGGGTGGTCGTGCTCGAGCACCCTGAGCTGGGCGACAGCCCGGTCGAGTTCGAGGCGCTGGCCGACGAGGCCCTGGCCATCGACAAGACGGCGCTACGGGTGGCCGTGCTCGAACTGCACCTGCCGGGCGAGAAGGAGCCGCGCCGGGTCACGGTGGATCTGGAGGGGTTCGACGCGATGGCCACCGACACGGCCATGAGCGAGCTGCTGATCACGGCCCGCCCCGCGCGCCGGGCCGCCCGTTCGTCCTCGGCCACCAGCACCCGGGCGGGCCGGGCCAGCAGCGCCGGGGCGGCCAAGGTCAATTACTCCACGCTGGAGCACGCGGGCGAGCCGCACAAGGGCAAGATCACCGACACCGAGCGGCAGCTGGTCCAGCAGCACTTCGAGGAGGTCAACGACCGCCTGGTCAACCAGGGGCTGCGGACGATCAGCCTGGCCGACCCCGACCACGTGGAGCGGTACGGCCTGGCCGACCTGGCCCGGGAGCAGCTGGGCGAGCAGGACGCGCTGCCGATCAAGGAACTGTCGAGCGAGCGCGACGAGGATTTCGTCTCGGATGAAGAGGACCAGGCCCTGGCCAGTTGACGGCTCTGCGCCGGCTGGCGCGGCCGCGTGACGGTGGCCCGATGAGCTGACGCGAGGCTGTGCCCGACGGGACCTGGCACAGTCTCGCGTTCGGTGTTGGTTCTTCCGATCGCCCGCTATGTTACTGTTAAGTAACATAGCGGACCGATGAGCGGAGGAACCGTGGGCATGCCCTCCAGTCTGGACAACGTCGAGCCGAGCGTGCTGACCGCGGTGCTGGACGGCCGCTGGGCCGGCCTGCGGGGCGACGTCCGGACCCAGCTGGCCGAGGCCGACGTGCGGGACCGGTCGGACCTGGGCACCGAGGAGTACCGGCGGCAGGTCCTGGAAGACCTGCGCCTGCTGGCCAAGACCGAGCACTCGCGGCTGGCGTTCGCGCGTCAGTACGGCGGCATGGACGACCCGGCCGGGTCGGTGGTCGCGCACGAGATGCTCGGGTTCGGCGACCTGTCGCTGATGGTCAAGGCCGGGGTGCAGTGGGGCCTGTTCGGCGGCGCGGTGCAGTTGCTCGGCACCGAGCGGCACCACCAGCGGTACCTGCACGACATCATCGACCTGTCGCTGCCCGGATGCTTCGCGATGACCGAGACCGGGCACGGATCGGACGTCCAGCACCTGCGCACCACCGCGACCTACGACCCGGCCGCGGGCGAGTTCGTGATCAGCACCCCCGACCCGGGGGCGCGCAAGGACTACATCGGCAACGCCGCCCGGGACGGCCGGATGGCGGCGGTGTTCGCCCAGCTCGTGGTGGACGGAGCCAGCCACGGGGTGCACGCGCTGCTGGTGCCGATCCGGGACGAGGACGGCCAGGCGATGCCCGGCGTGCTGATCGAGGACTGCGGGCGCAAGGGCGGCCTGAACGGCGTCGACAACGGGCGGCTGACGTTCCGCGACGTGCGGGTGCCACGGGAGGCGCTGCTCAACCGATTCGGTGACGTGGCCGCGGACGGGCACTACACCAGCCCGATTGCCAGCGACGGGCGCCGCTTCTTCACCATGATCGGCACGCTGATCCGGGGCCGGATCTCGATCGCGGGGACCGCGGGCAGTGCGGCCAAGCGGGCGCTGGCCATCGCGGTGGCCTACGGCAACAGCCGGCGGCAGTTCGAGCTCCCGGACGGCTCCGGCGAGGTCGTGCTGCTGGACTACCAGGCCCACCAGCGCAAGCTGCTGCCCGCCCTGGCCACCACGTACGCCCTCAGCTTCGCCCAGCACGAGCTGGTCGGGGCGCTGGCCGAGGTGCACCGGGCCACCGAGCCGGACGAGCGTCGGCAGCGGGAGCTGGAGTCCCGGGCGGCCGGGCTCAAGGCCGTCTCCACCTGGCACACCACCGCGACCATCCAGGCCTGCCGGGAGGCCTGCGGCGGGGCCGGGTACCTGGCCGAAAACCTGCTCACGACGCTCAAGGCCGACACCGACGTGTTCACCACGTTCGAGGGCGACAACACCGTGCTGCTGCAGCTGGTGGCCAAGGGCCTGCTGACCAACTACCAGAGCGACTTCGCCGACCTGGGCACGCTGGCCACGGCCCGGTTCGTGGCCGAGAAGTTCGCCGGCACGCTGATCGAGCGGACCGCGGCGCGCGGGGTCATCGAGCGGCTGACCGCGGCGGCGCCGGGTCGTGACGACGAGACCGTGCTGTTCGACCGGGCCTGGCAGGTGCGCGCGTTCGAGGACCGCGAGCAGCACATGGTCGACGGGCGGGCCCGGCGGCTGCGGCGGGCCGCCGCCGAGGCGGCGGACGCGGGCGATTCTGGGGGCGCCGGGGGCGCGTTCGCGGTGTTCAACGACGCCCAGGACCACCTGCTGCGGGCCGCCCGGGTGCACGTGGACCGGGTCGTGCTGGAGGCGTTCGTGGCCGGGCTGGAACGGTGTTCTGATTCGGCGGCCCGGGCCCTGCTGAGCCGGGTGTGCGACCTGTACGTGCTGGCCACGATCGAGGCCGATCTAGCCTGGTTCCTGGCCCACGGCCGGCTGACCCCGACCCGGGCCAAGTCGGTGACCAGCGCGGTCACCAGTCTGTGCCAGCAGCTGCGGCCGCACGCGCAGACCCTGGTGGACGGGTTCGCAATCCCGGCGCAGTACCTGGACGCGGAGATGCAGCGCCCCGCGTGACTGGTGGGGCAGAGTCACTCGTGGTGCGGACGGTGCGAGTGCTGCTCGTGGTGCGGTGTTACTCGGCGCGGGCGTTACTCGATGCGGGCCAGGTCGTCGGCGGAGACGGGGCGGGCTCGGGCTTCGGTCGTGGTTCTGACCACCGCGAACGATTCGGGCGGCAGTTCCAGCACCGGCCCGGCGTGGTTGACCTTGGCCGAGGCCAGCAGGACGACGTCGACCGGGCGGTCCAGCCGGACGTTGTCGACCTCGCCCGCCAGGTTGCAGACGACCCGGATCGCGCCGCGGTGCAGCACCAGCCAGCGCTCCCCGGGCCCGGTCGCCACCGCGTACTGATCCAGCCGCGGGTCGGCCAGCTCGGGCTGGGTGTGCCGCAGCGCGATCAGGTCGCGGTACAGCTGGAGCAGCGTGCGGTGTTCACCGGCGGACAGCTCGGCCCAGTCCAGCGTGCTGCGCTCGACCGTGGCCGGGGACATGGGGTCCGGGATCTCTTCGGAGCCCCAGCCGTGGGCGGCGAACTCCGCGCTCCGGCCGCGGCGGACCGCGTCGGCCAGGTCCGGGTCGGGGAACGAGGCGAAAAACTGCCATGGGGTACTGGCCGCCCACTCCTCCCCCATGAAGATCATCGGCGTGTAGGGCGAGGTGAGCACGATGGCCGCACCGCAGGCCAGCAGGCCAGCCGGTACCTTGGCCGACAGCCGGTCCCCCTCGGCCCGGTTGCCGATCTGGTCGTGGTCCTGCAGGTAGGCCACGAACCGGGAGCCCGGGATGCGGCTCGGGTCGAACGGCCGGCCATGGGTCCGGTGCCGGAACGAGGACCAGGTGCCGGCGTGGAAGTAGGCGTGCCGCAGGGTGGTGGCCAGCGCGCCCTTGGCCGCGAAGTCGGCGTAGTAGCCCTGGGTCTCGCCGGTCAGGGCCACGTGCAGCGCGTGGTGGATGTCATCGCACCACTGGGCGGCGAGCCCGTAGCCGCCCGCCTCGCGCGGCAGGATCAGCTTCGGGTCGTTCAGGTCGGACTCGGCGATCAGCGACAGCGGGCGGCCCATCCCGGCGGCCAGCGCATCCGTCGCGGCGGCCAGCTCCTCCAGCAGGTGAGTGGCCCGGCGGTCCACGATGGCGTGCACCGCGTCCAGCCGCAGCCCATCCACGTGAAAGTCGCGCAGCCAGCTGAGCGCGTTGTCGATGACGTAGCGCCGGACCTCATCGGAGCCGGGGCCGTCCACGTTGAGGGCCGAGCCCCACTGGTTCTCGCCGGAGAAGTAGGACGCGAACCGGTCCAGGTAGTTACCGGAGGGACCGATGTGGTTGTAGACGACGTCGAGCACGACACCGAGCCCGCGCTGGTGACAGGCGTCGACGAAGCGCTTGAACCCGTTTGGGCCGCCGTAGGGCTCATGCACCGCACCCCAGAGCACGCCGTCGTAGCCCCAGCCCGCGGTGCCGTCGAAGGCGTTGACCGGCAGCACTTCGACCAGGTCGACGCCGAGCTCGGCCAGGTAGTCAAGCCGCTCGATGGCCGAGTCGAACGTCCGGCCCGGGGTGAACGTGCCGATGTGCAGCTCGTAGATGACCGAACCCGGCAGCGCGCGCCCGGTCCAGGCCTGGTCGGTCCACCGGTAGGCGGTGTGGTCGTAGACCCGCGACGGCCCGTGCACCCCCTCCGGCTGCCAGCGCGAGCGAGGGTCCGGCAGCGGCGTGTCGTCCTCGTCCAGCAGAAAGGCGTAGTCGGTGCCGGGGTCGAGCGGGTCCGGCGCCTGCCACCAGCCGGCCGCGTCCCTGGTCAGCTCGACATCGCGTTGCTCGGCCCGGAGCCGGACGCGCTGGCGGTCGGGGGCCCAGACGGACGGGCGGAAGGACGTCACTGGTCACCTCGTACGAGAAGGGCCACCGGGTAACGGCTCAGCAGGCCGGTCAGGGGGACGGCACCGGCCGGGATGGCGCGCCCGGTGAGGGCGTCGATCCATCCGATGCCGCCCGCAATACCGGGCAGCTTCAAGGTGGTGTCACGCCAGCCCCGGGACCGGCTCAGGGTCAGCGGCAGCCGGGTAGCCA
>CAXUJF010000112.1:0-13522 GCA_964250865.1 uncultured Streptosporangiaceae bacterium | reverse complement strand
CTGGTGGGGCGGGAGTGCGTTTGGCGACGAGCCGGTGGGGCGGGAGTGCTTTTTCGTTACCAGCCGGTGAGGGTCAGGTCGAAGCTGTAGCGGGAGGCCCGGTACAGGTGCTGGCCGTGCTCGATGATGTGGCCGCCGTCGTCGTAGGCCGCGCGCTCCATGGTGAGCAGGGGGGCACCCCTGGTCTCGGTGAGGGCGCGAGCCTCGGCGGTGGTGGCGGCGCGGGCGCCGATGGACTGGCGGGCGATGCGCAGCGTGACGCCGTTGGCGCGGAGCAGGTTGTACAGGCCATAGGCCTGGAGGTCGTCGGCGTCCAGAGCCAGCAGGCTGGCCGGGACGTGGTTGCGCATCAGGGCCAGCGGCTCGCCATCGGCGTAGCGCAGGCGCTCGAACACGTAGACGTCGGTGCCGGCCGGCAGGCTCAGCTCGGGGGCCAGCTCCTCGGAGAGCGGCTCGCGCCCGAAGCTGAGCACGCGGGTGGAGGGTGCCCGGCTGGCCTTATCCAGGTCGTCGAACAGACTGGTCAGCTCGACCTTGCGGCGCACCTTGGCGTTCACCACCTGGGTGCCCACCCCGCGCTTGCGGACCAGCAGGCCGCGGTCGACCAGGTACTGCATGGCCCGGCGCATGGTCGGGCGGGACAGGCCGAGCTGGTCGGCCAGGTCGATCTCGTTCTCGAGCCGCGTCCCGGTGGCCAGCTCCCCGGACTCGATGAGGTGCTCCAGGTGCTGCGCGACCTGGAAATAGAGCGGGACCGGGCTGTTCCGGTCCACCTGGAGCGACGGGGCGGGGTTAGTCACGGCGACCTCTCTGCGGCGCGACGGGGCTGATCGTCGGCGGCAACCTCCATTATGTCCGCTTGGATAGGTCGTTTAAATATCAGGATGTGCAAATGTCAGGACAAACTATTGACGGTGGTGTGGTCCGGGCGTACAAAGACAACAATCCGCCTCCGCGCCCAGCGTCGGGCCCGGAGGTTCCGCCCAGATGCCTTGGCCTCTGGGGGTTTCCGCCGGACGCCACGTGATGTCGGGAGGATCCGCCCGGGACACCACACGGTGGCCCGGAGGATTCCACCGGGACCGCAGGGTGACCGGGCCGGACGGACCAGCACCACCTAGGCACGACATTGCGAATTTGACCGGAACCCCCGCAGGGAGCAGGGAACTCCGGACCAGACGACTCCCCGGAAGAAAGACCCAAGGCCAATGGAGGCAGGGCAGATGGTCAGACCTAGAAAGCGGACACTCGGCACCGTGCTGATCGCGTTCCTCACGCTCGTCATGATCGCCGGGTGCAGCGCGACCGGCGGCAAGAGGGCCGCAGAGCGCCAGGCAGCCCTGGCCGCCGGGGGCGGCTCGGCCGGTCACGCCAACACGCCGCGGTACACGTTCGACGTGATCACGCACGCCCAGCCAGGTGACACGTTCTGGGACATCATCCGGTCCGGTGCCAGCGCGGCCGCGGCCAAGGACAACATCTCGTACCACTACTCCAGCGACCCCGACCCGACCAAGCAGGCCCAGCTGGTCCAGGATGCGATCAACAGCCACGTGGACGGGATCGCGGTGACCGACCCGGACCCGCAGGCGCTGTGCCCGACGATCAAGAAAGCCACGGCGGCCGGCATCCCGGTGGTCATGTTCAACGCGGGCATCAACAACTGGCAGTCCTGCGGGGCACTGTCATACTTCGGCTCGGACGAGAACGTGGCCGGGACGGCGGCCGGGAAGCGGCTCGCCGCAGCGGGTAAGAAGAACGTGCTCTGCGTGCTGCAGGCTCAGGGCCAGGTCCAGCTGGAAGCCCGGTGCGCCGGCGTGAAGGCCGGGCTCGGCTCCGAGGGCACGGTGACCAAGCTCTACGTCAACGGCACGGACAACTCGGCCATGTTGTCCTCCATGAGCGCCAAGCTCACCCAGGACAAGAGCGTCGACGCGGTGATCACCCTGGGCGCCCCGGTGGCCCTGGTGGCGATCAGCGCCATCAGCCAGGCGCACAGCAACGCCAAGCTCTACACCTTCGACACCAACGCGGCCGAGATCGCCAAGATCAAGTCCGGCGCGGTGCAGTGGGCCGTGGACCAGCAGCCCTACCTGCAGGGTTACGAGGCCATCGACTCGCTCTGGCTGTACAAGACCAACGACGACGTGATCGGCGGTGGCCAGACCGTGCTGACCGGGCCGGCGTTCATCGATTCCAGCAACGTCGCCGCCATCTCCAAGTACGCCGCGCGCGGCACCCGCTAGGAGGGAGGTCAGCCATGAGCGACACCATCGAGGCAGCACCCCCACCGCGGCTGGACGAACGGGTCCAGCGCAAATCGCCGATGGCCCGGCTGTTCGCCCGGCCCGAGGCGGGCGCGCTGGCGGGCGCGATCATCATCTACGTTTTCTTCTTCGCGATCGCGCCGCCGTTCCGCAACGCGAACTCGTTCTCCAGCGTGCTCTACGTCAGCTCGACCTACGGCCTGATGGCCGCGCCGGTGGCGCTGCTGATGATCGGGGGCGAGTTCGACCTGTCGGCCGGCGTCGCGGTGACCAGCTCGGCGCTGTGCTGCTCGCTGTTCAGCTACGAGTTCACGGCCAACATGTGGGTCGGGGTGATCGTGGCCCTGGCGCTGTCCCTGTTCATCGGGTTCATCAACGGCTGGGTCGTGGTCAAGACCGGGATACCAAGCTTCCTGGTCACGCTGGGGACGTTCTTCATGTTGCAGGGACTGAACCTGGCCCTGACCCAGACCATCACCAACCAGGTGGCCAGCCCGAGCATCTCCGACATCCAGGGCTTCGGCTCGGCCCGGAAGGTGTTCTCGTCCAGCTTCTCCATCGCCGGGGTGAACATCCGCACCTCGATCGTCTACTGGATCGTCCTCGTCCTCATCGCGACCTGGATCCTGCTGCGGACCCGGACCGGCAACTGGATCTTCTCCGTCGGTGGCTCGGCCCCCAGCGCCCGTGCGGTCGGTGTCCCGGTCGGGAGGATGAAGATCCTCCTGTTCATGGGCGTGGGCCTGCTGGCCTGGTTCACCGGCATGATCATCCTGTTCCAGTTCAACACGATCCAGTCCGGCCAGGGCGTCGGCAACGAGTTCGTCTACATCATCGCGGCCGTGGTCGGTGGCTGCCTGCTCACCGGCGGGTATGGCTCAGCCGTGGGCGCGGGCATCGGGGCGCTCATCTTCGGCATGGTCAACCAGGGCATCGTCTACGCCGGCTGGGACCCGGACTGGTTCACCTTCTTCGTCGGCGCGCTGCTGCTGGGCGCGATCCTGCTGAACACCTATATCCGGCGCCGCGCGGAGGCGAACAGATGACCAGCACCCTGGAAAGCGACAAGAGAACCGCCGAACCGCTGGTCCGGCTGACCAACGCGGGCAAGCGGTACGGCACGATCATCGCCCTGTCCGACATCTCGCTGCAGGTCAGCTCGGGCGAAGTGACCTGCGTGCTCGGCGACAACGGGGCGGGCAAGTCCACCCTGATCAAAATCATCGCCGGGTTGCACCAGCCGACCGAGGGCACCTACGAGGTCGAGGGCGAAGAGGTGGCGTTCAGCTCGCCCCGGGAGGCCCTGGAACGCGGGATCGCCACCGTGTACCAGGACCTGGCCGTAGTACCGCTGATGCCGGTATGGCGGAACTTCTTCCTGGGCAACGAGGTCCGCAAGGGGCCGCGGATGGACATCCCGTTCATGCGGGAGAAGACCAAGGAAGAGATGCTGGCCATGGGCATCGACCTGCGCGACGTCGAGCAGCCGATCGGCACGCTGTCCGGCGGCGAGCGGCAGTGCGTGGCCATCTCCCGGGCGGTGTACTTCGGGGCCAAGGTGCTGATCCTGGACGAGCCGACCGCCGCCCTCGGCGTGAAGCAGTCCGGGGTGGTGCTGAAGTACATCATCCAGGCCCGCGAGCGCGGGCTGGGCGTCATCTTCATCACCCACAACCCGCACCACGCCTACCCGGTGGGTGACCGCTTCCTGCTGCTGAACCGCGGCCGGAGCATCGGCTACTACGAGAAGAGCCAGGTCACCCGGGAAGAACTGACCGGTCTGATGGCCGGCGGCGGCGAGCTCGAGGCGCTCAGCCACGAGCTGGAGGCCGCGGGCGGCGCGTCCGCCGGCGTGGCCGCGGCGCTGAACGAGGAGGTCGGGGAACTGGGATTGGCCCACGACACAGCCGGGCAGCAGCCCAGCTCGTCGCCTACGCCGAACCCGCCCAGCACCACCGCATGAGTCACCGGGTCGACGCCCGCCCCCCACGGGGGCCCCCCGGGGCCGCGCCCCCCCCGGGCGGGGGCGGGCGGGGGGGCGGCCGGGGGGGGGGCGGACCGGGCTGGCCCCGTTTGACCTGGTCCGGGCGGCCAAGCAGTCCTGGCGGGGAGGCGGCGCCATCGCCGTACACGCACAGCGCACCGATGACGGCGTGCGCTACACGACCAAGCGGGAGAATTCATGAGCGCGCCACCTCCACCGCCGGACCAGCAGGCCAGCGGAGGCCCGCAGAGTCCGCTCGAGGTGCTGACCATGGGGCGCATCGGGGTGGACATCTACCCGCTGCAGACCGGCCGGTCGCTGCGGCAGGTCGAGACGTTCGCCAAGTACCTGGGGGGCAGCGCGACCAACGTGGCGGTGGCCGCGGCCCGCTACGGGCGCCGGGCCGCGGTGATCAGCCGCACCGGCCAGGACCCGTTCGGGGACTACATCCACGACGCGCTGGCCGGGTTCGGGGTGGACGACCGGTTCGTCACCGCGGTGCCCACGCTGCCCACGCCGGTGACGTTCTGCGAGATCTTCCCGCCGGATGACTTCCCGCTGTACTTCTACCGGTACCCGACCGCCCCGGACCTGCAGATCGACCCGGGCGAGCTCGACCTGGCCGCCATCGAAAGCGCGGGCATCTTCTGGATGACCGGGACGGGCCTGTGCCCGGACCCGCCCCGGCGCGCCACGCTGCGGGCCCTGGCCGCCCGGTCGCAGGCCGGGGCGGCGGGCCGCCAGCTGGGCCCGACCGTGTTCGACCTGGACTACCGGCCGATGTTCTGGTCGTCGCGGGCCGAGGCCCGGCAGTGGTACGCCGAGGCGCTGTCGCACGCGACGGTAGCGGTCGGCAACCTGGACGAGTGCGACACCGCCGTCGGGGTGCGGGAACCGCGAAAGGCGGCGGCCGCGCTGCACGAGGCCGGGATCGAGCTGGCCATCATCAAGCAGGGTCCGGACGGGGTGCTGGCCTCGGACGGCCACCAGCTGATCGAGGCGCCGCCGGTGCCGGTCGAGGTGGTCAACGGGCTGGGGGCGGGGGACGCGTTCGGCGGCGCGCTGTGCCACAGCCTGCTGGCGGGCTGGGACCTGGAGCGGACGCTGCGTTTCTGCAACGCGGCCGGGGCCATCGTCGCGGGCCGGCTGGCCTGCGCCGACGCGATGCCGACGGCAGACGAGGTGGAGGCCAAGATGGCTGAGGCGCAGCATGCGTGACGCCGACCTTAGGCAGCTGGTGGAGACCCGGGTGAACCGGCCGCAGGCCATCGCCGAAGCGGCGGCCAAGCGCCAGGCCGTCCCGGCCGATCCCAGCGGCCACGGCAAGCTGATGATCATCGCCGCGGACCACGCGGCCCGGGGCGCGCTGCGGGCCGGCGACCAGCCGTTCGCCATGGCCAACCGGGCTGACCTGCTGGACCGGCTGTGCCTGGCGCTGTCCCGGCCCGGCGTCAACGGGGTGCTCGGCACCCCGGACATCCTGGAAGACCTGCTGCTGCTGGGCGCGCTGGACGGCAAGATGGTGATCGGCTCGATGAACCGGGGTGGTCTGGCCGGGACCACGTTCGAGATCGACGACCGGTTCACGGCCTACGACGCGGGCAGTATCGCGGCGTCCGGTTTCGACGGCGGCAAGATGCTGATCCGGATCGACCCGGACGACCCGGCTACGGCCGCCACCCTGGAAGCCTGCGGCGCGGCCGTGAGCGAGCTGGCCGCGCGTCAGCTGATCGCCATGGTCGAGCCGTTCATCTCGCACCGCACCAACGGGAAGATCCGCAACGACCTCAGCCCCGAGGCGATGATGCGCGCCATCGCGGTCGCCTCCGGCCTGGGCAACACCTCCGCCTACACCTGGCTCAAGGTGCCGTACGTGGACGACATGGAACGGGTCATGGCCGCGTCCACGCTGCCCGCGCTGATCCTGGGGGGTGAGGTGGCCCCGGACCAGAGCGCGGTCATGGCCAGCTGGCGCAAGACCCTGGAGCTACCCACCGTGAGGGGATTCGTGATCGGACGCTCACTGCTGTTCCCGCCGGACGACGACGTGTCCGGCGCGGTCGACGCCGTGGTGGAGATGCTATGACCGCGCCCGGAGAAACCACGGGCCTGTCCCCCCTCATCCGGTACGGCAGCACCGCGGCCGGCCCCTACGTGACCTCGATCTCGCCGGAAGCGGCGGGCTGGACCTACAGCGGGCTGCGGGTGGCGGAGCTGCCGCCCGGTGGCCGATTCGAGCTGGACACCGGCCCGGACGAGGTGATCGTCCTGCCGCTGAACGGCGCGGCCGAGGTCGAGTGCGACGGCCAGCGGTTCAGCCTGGCCGGGCGGCTGGACGTGTTCAGCGGGGTGACCGACTTCGCCTACCTGCCGCGGGACGCTCAGGCCGTAGTGACCAGTGCCGGCGGCGGCCGGTTCGTGCTGCCGTCGACCCGGGCCGACCGGCGGCTGAGCGCCCGGCACGGCCCGGCCGAGGGTGTGTCGGTCGAGCTGCGCGGGGCGGGGGTGGCCAGCCGGCAGGTGAACAACTTCTGCACCCCGGCGACCTTCGACGCCGACCGGATGATCGCGGTGGAGGTGCTGACCCCGGGGGGTAACTGGTCCTCCTATCCCCCGCACAAGCACGACGAGGAAGGGCCGGACGAGTCCGCGCTGGAAGAGGTCTACTACTTCGAGGTGGCCCATCACGGACCGGGCTACCAGCGGGTCTACGGGTCGGGCCCGGGCCGGGAGATCGACGTGTGCGCCGAGGTCAGCACCGGTGACGTGGTGCTGGTCCCGTACGGCTACCACGGCCCGTCGATGGCCGCGCCCGGCTACGACCTGTACTACATGAACGTGATGGGCGGCCCCGGGATGAGGGTGTGGAAGTTCTGTGATGACCCGGCGCACGCCTGGATTCGCGGCACCTGGGACGGCATCGAGATCGACCCGCGGCTGCCGATGGCCGGGGCGGGCCAGAAGCCGGGCCAGCGATGAGCGGCCCGCAGGTCCGGCTCACGGTGGCCCAGGCCCTGGCCCGGTTCCTGGCCCAGCAGTACAGCGAGCGGGACGGGGCCCAGCAGCGGCTGATCCCCGGCTGCTTCGGCATCTTCGGCCACGGCAACGTGGCCGGGGTGGGCCAGGCGCTGCTGGAGTCCCAGCTCACCCGGCGGGCCGAACTCCCCTACTACCTGGCCCGGAACGAGCAGGCCATGGTGCACGCGGCGGTCGGGTTCGCCCGGATGCGCAACCGGGGCCAGGCGCTGGCCTGCACCGCCTCGATCGGGCCCGGTTCGACCAACATGGTGACCGGCGCGGCCCTGGCCACGATCAACCGCATCCCGGTGCTGCTGCTGCCGAGCGACGTGTTCGCCACCCGGGCGGCGTCCCCGGTGCTGCAGGAACTGGAGCACCCGGGGGCGGGCGACGTGTCGGTGAACGACGCGTTCCGCCCGGTGTCGAAGTACTTCGACCGGATCTGGCGGCCCGAGCAGTTGCCGTCCGCGCTGCTGGCGGCGATGCGCGTACTGACCGATCCGGCCGAGACGGGAGCGGTCACGATCGCGCTGCCGCAGGACGTCCAGGCGCAAGCCCACTCCTGGCCGTCCGACCTTTTTAAGAAAAGGGTATGGAACATCGCCCGGCCGGTACCCGAAGCGGAGGCGCTCTCCCGGGCCATCGCTTTCATCAGGAACGCCCGGCGACCGCTGATCATCGCGGGCGGCGGCGTGCTGTACTCCGAGGCCGACGGGGCGCTACGGCGTCTGGCCGAGCAGACCGGCATCCCGGTGGCCGACACTCAGGCGGGCAAGGGCGCGGTGCCGTGGGACCACCCGCAGGCCGTGGGCGGGGTCGGCTCGACCGGCACGCCGCCGGCCAACGAGCTGGCCGCCACGGCCGACGTGGTGATCGGAGTCGGCACCCGGTACAGCGACTTCACCACCGCGTCGCGGACCGCGTTCCGGGAAAGCGAGGTGCGGTTCGTCAACCTCAACGTGACCGCCTTCGACGCGGCCAAGGAGTCGGCCACCCCGCTCGTGGCCGACGCGCGGCGCGGCCTGGAAGCACTGGCGGCCGGGCTGACCGGCTACCACGTGGACGATGCCTATGCCGCCCACTACCGGCGGCTGACCGAGCGGTGGACCCCGGTGGTCGAGCACGCCTTCCACCTCGGGCACCAGCCGCTGCCCGCGCAGACCGAGGTGATCGGTGCGGTCAACGAGGTCATCGGCCCGCGTGACGTGGTGGTGCAGGCGGCCGGCAGTTTGCCCGGTGACCTGCAAATGCTATGGCGGGCACGGGACCCGAAGCAGTACCACGTGGAGTACGGCTACTCCTGCATGGGCTATGAGATCGCGGCCGGGCTGGGTATCAAGATGGCCGCGCCGGACCGTGAGGTCGTGGTCATGGTGGGCGACGGCTCGTACCTGATGATGTCGCAGGAGATCGTGACCGCGGTGGCCGAGGGCATCAAGCTCACGATCGTGCTCATCGACAACCGGGGCTTCGCCAGCATCGGCGCGCTGTCGGAGAGCCTGGGCTCACAGCGGTTCGGCACCTCCTACCGGTACCGGAACCCCGAATCCGGGATGCTCGACGGCGGCAGCCTGCCGGTGGACCTGGCCGCCAACGCCGAGAGCCTGGGCGCGGACGTGCTGCGGACCCGGACCATCGAGGAGTTCCGGGTCGCGCTGGGCAAGGCCAAGAGCTCGGCCCGGACCACCGTGGTGTACGTCGAGACCGACCCGCTGGCCCCGGTGCCGTCCTCGGAGAGCTGGTGGGACGTGCCGGTGGCCGAGGTCGCGGAGCTGCCCAGTACCCAGCGGGCGCGCGAGACCTACGAACAAGCCAAAGAGCATCAGAGGGAGTACCTGTGAGCACCCGTTCCGCCCGACTGCTGCTGGGCAGCTGCCCGGACTCCTGGGGCGTCTGGTTCGCCGACGACCCGCGGCAGACGCCGTGGTCCCGCTTCCTGGACGAGCTGGCCGGGGTCGGCTACCAGTACCTCGAGCTGGGCCCGTACGGCTACCTGCCCACCGATCCGGCCCAGCTGGCCGATGAAGTGGGCCGGCGCGGGCTGACCGTGGCCGGCGGCACCGTGGCTGGTCACAGCGGCCTGCACAAGCCGGACGAGTTCGATTCGATCCTGGCCGCGACCCGGCAGGTGGCCGAGCTGACCGCCGCGCTGGAGGCCCGGCACGTCATCTTCGTCCCGGTGCCCGGCTACCGCGACGACGTCACCGGGGCCTACCTGGAGCCGGCCGAGCTGGACGCCGACGGCTGGCGGACCATGATCAGCTCCGCCAACGAGATCGGGCGGCAGATCTGGCAGGACTACGGCGTCCGGCTGCAGTTCCACCCGCACGCCGACAGCCACGTGATGACCCAGCCGCAGGTCGAGCGGTTCCTGGGCGACACCGACCCGCGGTACGTGTCGCTGTGCCTGGACACCGGGCACCTGGCTTACGGCCGGGCCGACAGCGTGGCCATGATCCGCAATTTCCCGTCGCGGATCGGCTACGTGCACATCAAGCAGATGGATCCGGCCATCGTGGCCAAGGCCGAGGCTGAGGACCTGCCGTTCGGGCAGGCGGTGGCCATGGGCGCCAGCGTCGAACCGCCCGGCGGCCTGCCCGACATCGGATCCGTGCTGACCGCCCTGGACGAGCTGGATGCGGAGCTGTTCACCGTGGTCGAGCAGGACATGTACCCGTGCGACTTCGGCCAGCCGCAGCCGATCGCGGCGCGGACATTCAACTATCTGACCAGCCACGGCCGGGAAGGTGCGAGATGACGGTGCGGGTGGGAGTGATCGGCGTCGGCCTGATCGGTGAGGACCACGTCCGGCGGCTGACCACCGTGCTGGACGACGCGGCGGTCGTCGCGGTCACCGACGTGGACTCCGGCCGGGCGGCCGCGGTGGCCGAGCGGTACGGCGTGGCCACGGTGCACGCCACCGGCGAGGACGTCATCGCCGACCCGCAGGTGGACGCGGTGGTGGTGGCGTCCTGGGGGCCCGCGCACGAGCAGTACGTGCTGGCCTCGATCGCGGCCGGCAAACCGGTGTTCTGTGAGAAGCCGCTGGCTACCACGACGGAGGCGTGCGAGCGGGTGCTGGCGGCGGAGATCGCGGCGGGCCGCCGGCTGGTCCAGGTCGGGTTCATGCGCCGGTACGACCAGGCCTACCGGGACCTGCGCGCGGCGGTCCACGACGGATCGATCGGCGCGCCGCTGCTGGCCCACATGGCGCACCGCAACCCCTCGGTGCCGCCCACGGTGACCAGCGAGGCGGCCATCAACGACTCGGCCGTGCACGAGATCGACGTGACCCGCTGGCTGCTGGACGAGGAGATCACCTCGGTCATGGTGCTGGCGCCCCGGCACAGCACGCTGGCGTCGGACCAGCTCCAGGACCCGATGGTGATCATGTTCCGCACGGCCGGCGGCGTGCTGGTCGACGACGAGCTGGGCCTGAACGTCCAGTATGGCTACGACATCCGGGCCGAGGTGGTGGGCGAGACCGGGCAGGCCCGGCTGCCGGCCGGTAACCCGGTGCCGCCGGACTGGCGGGTGCGGTTCGTGGACGCCTACGACACGGAGTTCAGGGCCTGGATCGCCGACGTGGCCGCGGGCCGTGAGCCGGGTGGCCCGACGGCGTGGGACGGCTACGCGGCCACCGTGGTGGCGGGGGCCAGCGTGACCGCGCTGCACTCCGGTGAGACGTGGGTCCAAGTGCCACTGCGGGAGCGGCCGGAATTCTACCGGGCCGAGAACTCCGGCCTGGGCCGGGCGGGGGTGGCGCGGTGAAGATCGCGCTCGACCCGTACATGCTGCGGACGGTCCCGCTGACCGAGCTGCCCGGCGTGGTGGCCGACCTGGGTTATGAGTACATCGAGCTGTCGCCGCGGGAGGACTTCACCCCGTTCTTCCTGCACCCACGGGCCAACGCGGACCGGGTGCGCTCGTTCAAGGCCGCGCTGGACGCCGCCGGGGTCAAGGTGGCCTCGCACCTGCCGTTGTACCGGTGGTCCGGCCCGGACGAGGACGAACGCCAGGCCGCGGTGCGGTACTGGAAGCGCGCCATCCAGCTGACCGTGGACCTGGACTGCGACACGATGAACTCCGAATTCAACGGGCGGCCCGAGCAAGCCTCCCGGAGCGAGGCCCAGTTCTGGCGGTCGATGGAGGAACTGCTGCCGGTCTTCGAGCGGGAAAGCGTCAAGCTGCGGATCGAGCCGCACCCGGACGACTTCGTCGAAGACGGGCTGACCGCGGTGGACATGGTCCGGGGCATCGACTCGCCGCTGGTCTCGTTCCTGTACTGCGCGCCGCACACGTTCCACCAGGGCGGCAACCTGACCGAGATCATGGACTACGCCGGCGACCTGCTGACCCAGGTGCACGTGGCCGACTCGTTCGACCACCGGGCGTCGGCGGGCAACCGGTACATCATCAACCCGCCGGGGTCGGCGGCCCGTATCCACCAGCACCTGGACATCGGCCAAGGCGAAGTCGACTGGGACGAGTTCTTCGGCACGCTGGCCCGCATCGGGTTCGACGGCATCGCCACCGTCTGCGTGTTCGCCTGGGAGGAGCGGGCCCGGGAGTCGTCGGCGGCCAACCTGGCCCGGGTCCAGGAGTACGCGGCCAAGTACTTCCAGGTTCCTTTAGGGGCGCGGGGCGGGCCGGCTAGGAACGCGAGGCCGGGCGGGCTGCTTCGGCTTCGGGGCTGATGGCTGGTTCGGGGACGGGCGCGGCTTGGCCGGCGCTGGTCAATCCGGGCGTGGTCGCGACCGCTTCGGGGCTGGTCAGCTCGCGGTACAGGTGCCGGATCACCCGCCGGGCGTCCCGGCCGATGACCCCCATGCAAGGCGCGTAGCCGAGGAAGCGGAGACCGGGCCGGACCGCGGGCCCGCGGGAGTGGGAGGGCATGCCGTGCTCGGCGCGCCCGCCGCGGTGACCCCCGATGGGCGGGCGCCCAGGGGGGTGCCCGGTGGCCCCGACGATCGCGTCCGGCTGCAGGGCGGTCCCGTCGCTGAGCCGCACCCCGTCGGCGTTCACGGCGGACACCCCCGGGACGATCTCGATCTGGCCGGCCCGGATCGCCTCGATGACTTCCGCGCCCACGATGACCGGCGGTGACCCTTCCTTATGCAGGCGGGTGAAGATACCGACGTCGGGCACGGTCAGCCCCCACTGGCTGAGGTCACCGACGGTCAGCCGCTGCACGGCCCGGCCGATGGGATCGGCGATCCGCGTCGGCACCCGCAGCAGTCCGGCCGCGAGCAGGTCGCTCGGCACCCCGTGGGCGCTGCGCAGCAGCAGGTTGGGCTGGGTCCGGACCGCGACCCGAACCCGGCGGGCTCCGTCCTGGGCCAGGTCGCGCGCGATGTCCAGGCCCGAGCAGCCACCGCCGACGACCAGGACATCGCGACCACGGAACCCATCCGGGTTGCGGTAATCACGGGAGTGCACGATGCGGCCGGGGAACTGGTCCCGTCCGGGCCAGTCCGGCAGCCAGGGCGTGTGCTGATGCCCGATCGCGACGATGACGTGCTCGGCGGTCAGCGGTCCGGTGGACGTGGCCACCCGCCAGCCATCCGCATCCGGGTCGATCCGGTCGACCTGGACGCCGAACCGCACGTTCAGGTCGTGCCGCAGGGCGAAGGACTCCAGGTAGCGGACCGCGTGGTCGCGTACGGGAAACCACGGGGTCCCGGCCTCGAAGCGGTCCCCGAAGCCGAGCATCGAGTTCCAGCGGCAGGTGTTCAGCCGGAGCCGGTCGTACCGGGTCCGCCAGGACGCGGCCACCGCGTCGCTGCGCTCGATGATCTGGGCGGGCACACCAAGGCGGCCAAGCTGGGCCGCGGCCGCCAGGCCCGCCGGCCCCGCACCGATGATCAGCACCGGTCCGGCCGTCTGGTCGTACGGCCGCGATCGTGGCTTGGCTTCTCGGACTGCCATGTAGCTCCTTCGCTCATCTGCCGGGGTAAGTCCCCCCGCCCCGGACCGGCGAGACTGCGCGAAATACCGCTGCCAGCAGGAAGTACGCGAAAAATGCCCCAGCCGGCAGAACGTGAGAATATGCAGAACTTGTGACGCTTTCCCGGAAAATCGGAAACCCGCGTCCGTTCTGACATATTGGGCCGGCTGGGGCGGGTGGGGCTGATTCAGCGGCGGACGGGCCCGGTGGCGGCAGGGCTGACCGAACCGGTGGGTCCGCTGGGGCCGGTGGCCGCCGGGCCGGTGACGGCGGGGCGGCTGACGCTGGCGCGGATGCGGGCGGCGC
>CAXUJF010000111.1:6484-13556 GCA_964250865.1 uncultured Streptosporangiaceae bacterium | reverse complement strand
TCGACGTGCCCGGCCAGTCGCTGCTCGATACCGCGGAGACCGTCGGCGTGCCGGTCTCCCACGCGGGCGCCGGCCTCGTCGACACCAGCGCGCGCTACGGCGCAGACGTCGTACTGGTCCGCCCCGACCAGCACATCGCCTGGCTGGGTAGCCGACTCTCCACATCCGAGGCGGACGCGGTCCTCGACGCCGTGCTGCACCTCGGCCTGCTCTCCACCACGGCCTCCTCCACCACGGCCTCCCTCCACCACCCGATCAGATCGATGAGGAACTGAGCGATGAGCGATACCACTGAATTCACCCACACCGTCAGCACCGACGGCCCGGCCCAGGGCATGACCTTCTCGATGCGCCGGCGCCCGGACGGTCCCGTCGCCGGCGGCGCGCCCCTGGTCGTGGCCCTGCCGGGCGGCACCTACTCATCCATCTACTTCGACGTGCCCGGCCAGTCGCTGCTCGATACCGCGGAGACCGTCGGCGTGCCGGTGATCGCCGTTGACCGGCCCGGCTACCGCGGCAGCACCAAGGCCGAGACGGACGGCTCGATCATCCTGCGCAACGCCGAGGTGCTCGAGCACCTCATCGGCGAGCTCTGGGATGCCTACGGTTCGGGCACACCCGGCGTCGTCCTCATCGGGCACTCGATCGGCGGTGCGGTCACCACCGCGATCGCGGCCCGGCATCCGGCCTGGCCGCTGCTCGGTATCGCCGTATCGGGCTGCCTGGTGCGGGTGCCGACCGAGAGCGGTGACGCCTGGGCTGCCCTGCCCGACCTGGAGTTCGTCGAGCTGCCGGGGCAGATCAAGGATTTCGTGATGTACGGGCCCGACTGGACCCACACCGCGAAGATGCCGGACGCCGGGCACGCCGCCGACGCGCCCGTGCCCAAGGCCGAGCTGCTCGACATCACCGGCGGCTGGGTCGAGCGCATGCCCGAGGTCGCGGCCCAGGTCCGCGTGCCGGTGCACAGCCGGCAGGGCGAGTTCGACCACCTGTGGATCTCCGACGACGCCCAGGTCGCCGAGTTCAAGACGGCCTTCACCAGCGCGCCGTGGGTCGACGCCCGGCTGGTCCCGAACGCCGGGCACTGCATCGACTTCCACCTGGCGGCCAAGGCGTTTCAGCTCGAGCAGCTGGCCTTCGCCCTCGAAGCCGTCCTGCAGACCCAGCGTCCCGCGGACGCTCCGATCGACGCGACGGCCGCGCTGAGCTGACCGCCATGGATTCGCACGAGGGCAGGACCGCGGTCATCACGGGCGCAGGCCGGGGCTTCGGTCGCGCGACCGCGGCCGAGCTCGCCCGGCGCGGCGCGGACATCGTGGTCGTCGACCTGCTGCCCGCGGACGAGACGGTGCGCGAGGTGCAGGCGCTCGGCCGCCGGGCGGTCGCCTACCAGGCCGACGTGTCCGACCCGGACCAGGTCGCTGACCTGGCCGGCCGGCTGACCGAGCTCACCGGCGCGGTCGACGTGCTCGTCAACAACGCGGGGATCTTTCCCTTCGAGAACCTGTGGGACCTCACGTTCGACCGATTCAGGGAGATCCAGCGGATCAACCTGGACTCGCAGTTCCTCATGACCAAGGCCGTCATCGGCGGGATGCGGGACCGGAGCTGGGGCCGCATCGTCAACCTCGCGTCGAACTCGCTCGGCCTCGCGGTCCCCGACATGGTCCCTTACATGGCCAGCAAAGGAGCCGTCATCGGGATGACCCGCGCGCTCGCGACCGATCTCGCCCCGTACGGCATCACCGTCAACTGCGTCGCGCCCACCGCCTCCCGGACGCCGGGCGGCAGCTCGTTCATCGGCGATGAGGTGCTCGAGCAGGTCGCCCAGCTGCAGGCGGTCAAGCGCGTCGGGGTCGCCGGTGACATCGTCGGCGTCATGGCGTTCCTCACGAGCGATGACAGCGCCTTCATGACCGGCCAGACGGTGGTGGCGGACGGCGGCCTGTGGCGCGTCTGACCCGCTGGTTCCCTTCTGGCCGGTCCGGCTGGGGCCCCATTAATTAAGGGGCGAAGTTCTGCGTGATCTGCTTGAACTCGAGGAAGTCCTCGATACTCGCCATGCCGCCGAGCCGGCCGACGCCGCTCGACTTGAAGCCGCCCTCCTCGAACTCGATCGTGAGGTTGGCCCAGCTGTTGATCGAAACCAGACCGGCCTCGAGGCGCCGGGCGACGCGTATCGGCCGGTCGACGTCGCGGCTCCAGATGCAGGCGCTCAGGCCGTAATCGGTGTCGTTCGCGAGAACGACCGCCTCGTCCTCGGTGTCGAACACCTGGACCGTCTGCACCGGCCCGAACGTCTCCTCCTGCACGATCGGCAGCGACGAGTCCTCCACGGTCAGCAGCGTCGGGTGGTAGAAGGCGCCGCCCTTGAGGTCCGGCTCCGTGGCCGGGCCGCCGCGGACGACCACCTTCGCTCCTGAGTCGATCGCCTCCTGCACGGCGGCGTCGACGCGGTGCACCGACGCCGTGTCGATCATGGGGCCGATCTGGCTGGCCGGATCGGACGCGGGTCCCGGCTTGACGGCCCGCAGGTGCTCGGCCAGCGTCTCGATGAACCGGTCGGCAATGCCGCGCTGCACGAGGATGCGGCTGCCGGTCATGCAGAACTGGCCGGCGAAGACCGTCGAGGAGGCGACCGCGGTGCCGACCGCGAGCTCGAGGTCGGCGTCGTCGAATACCAGGTGCGGCGTCTTGCCGCCGAGCTCCAGCCCGACCTTCTTGAAGTGCGCGGCGCCCGCCTGGGCGATTATGCGCCCGGTCTTCGTGCTGCCGGTGAAGCTGATGACCGGAACCTGCTTCGAGCTCACCAGCAGCTGCGCCACCTCGGACCCGGACTCGATCACGACGTTCACGACCCCGGCGGGCAGCTCAGCGATGCCACCCAGGATTTCGCACATGAGGCCGGCGGTTCGCGCCGCCTGCCCCGGCATCTTCACCACGGCGGTGCAACCGGCCGCGAGCGCGGGGGCGAGAGCGCGGATGCAGAGGTAGGCGGGGGAGTTCCACGGCACGATCAGCCCCGCGACGCCCATCGGCTGGCGGATGGACATCGCCTGCACGCCGGGCTGCGGGTCGGTGACCCGGCCGGCCGGATGCACCGCGAGGCCCGCCGCGAACCGGAGCGCCCGCATGATGAAGTGCGCTTCGAAGCCGGCCTCGCCCGCGAGCTTGCCGTTCTCCTGGCACAGCGTCGCCACGACCTCGCCCATCCGGGCCTCGTAGGCGTCGGCCAGGTGGCTGAGCGCGGTCGCGCGGAGCATCGGGTCCAGACGCCACTGCGTGCCGGTGAACGCGCGGGACGCGGCGTCGATCGCCGCCTGCCCGGTCGCCTCGTCGGCATCCGCGTACGTGCCGATGACCTCCCCGGTCGCCGGATCGATGCTGTCGTGGGTGCGGGCTGACCCCACCCATTCACCCCCGATCCAGTGCTGCACCTTGGTGCGCTGCTCCGCGGCCGTCTTCTGGTCGGTGGTCAGTTGCTCGGACATCGTCGTCTCCTCCTGCGGGTCTCGGTCAGGATGGGAATGCGGGTCAGGCGCCGGTGGGGGCACGGTCGGCGGTGGGGATGTGCAGCAGGCGCTCGGCTGTGCCGTGCGCGATCTTCGCCTGGTCCTCGGGGCTGATCGGCGCGCGCTCGAGGAACCGGGTCGCGGTGCCCATGTCCTCGAACGGGTAGTCGGTGCCGAAGACAATGTGGTCGGCCCCGAGCGCCAGCAACGCGCAGAGCAGCGGCGGGTCGTCGCAGACCCCGGAGGTCGTGATGTAGAGGTTGTGCCGCAGGTATTCAGACGGGTTGCCGCGGGCGAGCTCGATGTCGTGGTGGTGGTGGAAGCCCCAGCGCGAGTCAAGCCGCCACAGGACGTACGGCAGAGCTTCCCCCATGTGCCCGACCAGCACCTTGGCGTCGGGGAAGTCGTCGAAGACGCCGCCGAAGATGAGCCGGAGCACATGCGCGGCGGTGTCCGGGCCCCAGCTCCACATCGGGCCGATCAGCTCCGGATGGCCGGAGAGCACGTGCGGGACATCGACGCCGTTGGCGGGATGCAGGAACAGCGGCACGTCAAGACCTTCGGCCCGCTCCCAGACCACGCGAAACGCGGGGTCGTCGAGGTAAAGCCCCAGCGTGTGCGCGTTCACCAGCGCGCCGCTGAAGCCGAGCTGCGTCACCGCCCGCTCGAGCTCGTCGGCTGCCTCCGCCGGATCCTGAAGAGCGAGGGCGGCGAACCCGGCGAACCGGTCCGGGTGCGCGGCGATCGTGCTGGCCAGCAGGTCGTTCACCGTCCGTGCCGCGGCCACGGCCACCCGGGGGTCCGGCTCCGCCTGGATACCGGGTGAGTTCAGCGAGAGCACCTGAACGTCGAGACCGGCCGCGTCCATGGCGTCCAGCCGCTCACCGGTCAGATCGAGCAGGCGGCGGGACGCGTCCTTCCACACGGCGGGCTGGGCGATCCGCTCGGCCGGTGCGCTGTAGTGCGCGAGCTCCGGAGTAACGAAGTGCTCCTCGACACCGATCGTGCGCAAGCGGACCTCCTCGTCTGGCCCGGCCCGCACCTCTGCGACAACCGGGGTCTTTCACGGTGATGCATTGACTTCACTAATGGTGGAACCTAACGTCGGCGGTGTCAACGACAGGGAGGCAGGACGTGGACGAGGAATCAGCCGCCACCACCTCCGGCGATCGCTTCGACGCCGACGTGGCGGTGATCGGCTACGGGCCCGTCGGGATGGTCATGGCCGCGCTGCTCGGCCAGGCCGGTCATCGGGTGGTCGTCCTCGAGCGGTACCCGGGCCTGTACAACCTGCCGCGGGCCGCGAGCTTTGACGACGAGACCATGCGGACCCTGGGCCGCCTCGGCCTCGCCGACCGGTTGCTGGCCGGGCTCCGTGTCCAGCCCACCTATCAGTGGCGCAACGGCGCGGGTGAACTGCTGATCGAGCAGCACTTTGCCGACACCGGCCGCAGCGGCTGGGCCGAGTGGTACCTGATGTATCAGCCCGATCTGGAGACGGCGCTGGACGAGGCGTGCCGGGCGCTCGATACGGTCGAGGTCCGGCTGGCGGCACCCGTCGTGGCCATCGAGCAGGATGGCGAAGCGGTGCGCCTGACCGTCGAGCCGGCCGCCGGGCGGAGCATCGTCCGGGCCCGGTACGCCGTCGCGTGCGACGGCGGGAACAGCTTCGCCCGGCGCGCGCTCGGTGTCGACCAGGACGACTACGGCTTCTCGGAGCCGTGGATGGTCTGCGATTTCCGCCTGACGCATCCGGTCGACATACCGGGGGCGCTCCAGTTCGGCGACCCGGCCGGCCCGACCTCGATCATCGCCCTCGGCCCCCGGCACCAGCGCTTCAGCTTCATGCTCGACTCCGTCGACGACTTCCCGGCCGAGAGCGATCCCGCGAAGGTGTGGGCCCGTGTCGGCCGATGGCTGCAGCCGGAAGACGCCGAGCTCATCCGCGTTGCCACCTATACGTTCCGCTCCCTCGTGGCGCACTCCTGGCGCGTCGGCCGGGTGCTCCTGGCCGGTGACGCCGCCCACCAGATGCCGCCGTTCCTCGGCCAGGGCATGTGCTCGGGCATCCGCGACGCGGCGGACATCGCGTTCAAGCTGGACCTGGTGCTCCGCGGCTGCCGCCGCGATGAGGTGCTCGACACCGTGCAGACCGAGCGGGAGCCCCACGTGCGGGCGGTCATCGAAGAGGGGGTGCGGCTCGGCCGCTTGCAGACGATGCGCGACCCGAAGCGGGCCGAGGCCCGCGACCGGGAGCTCCTCGCCCGTCGCGCCGCCACGGGCCCGTCGCCACGGATGCCCTTCCCTGATCTGGTCGCCGGATTTATGGCGGAGCGGTCCGCCAGTGGCCGCGGCGCTCTGTCCGTACAGGGCCGGGTTGACGCCGGCCAGGGCCCCCGGCTGCTCGACGCGGCGGTCGGCGGCGGCACCCACCTCATCGTCCAGGCCGCAATTCTTCCTGCGCTTGAGGCCGCAGCACTCTTCCCGGCGCTCGCCGCCGCCGGAGTACGCGTCATCGCGATCACCGAAGCGCTCGGCCCCCGCCCGGACAGCAAGGTCATGGCCGACGTCGACGGCACCTATGCGCGCTGGTTCGCCGAGCTTGATGTCGTCGCGGTCGCCGTCCGTCCCGACCTCTACGTGTTCGGTACCGCCGGCGACGAGACCGCAGCCGTCGGGCTCGCCCGCGAATTGCTCGCCGCGCTCGGCCTATCCAGCTCACCCAGCCCTGTGGCGGCCAGCGCGACGGCGCTTCCGTAGAATCCCAGGCGTGGTGACGGCCCCTCCCGGAGACGACGGCCGGCAGGGCATTCAGTCCGTCGAGCTGGCCGCTACGGTGCTGCTCGCCCTGGAACAGGGTCTTGGGCCGATGAGCCTGACCCAGATCGCAACGGCCTGCGGCATGGGCCCGAGCAAGGTGCACCGCTACCTGGTCAGCTTGGCCCGGGTGGGTTTCGTGGCCCGGTCGCCGAACTCAGGGCTGTACGACATGGGACCGGCGCTGCGCCGGCTCGGCATGGAGTCGCTGCGGCGGATGGATGAGGTAGGCATCGCTTCGGAAGCGCTGCCGGGCCTGCGGGATCGCACCGGTCACTCGGTGAACCTCGCGGTGTGGGGCGACCACGGACCGGTCGTCGTGCGCTGGAACTACGGCTCGCACGCGCTTCCGATCACCGTCCGCGTCGGTGCGACGATGCCCATGCTCGCTTCATCCCTCGGGCGCGTCTACCTCGCTTATTTGCCGGAGACGCTGACCGAGCCGGTGCTGCGGGCCCAGGCCGAGGAGGGCCAGGGCGGCGACCTGCCGCGGGATCAGATAGCGCGCATCCGGCACGACGTGCGCCGGGACGGCTTCGCCCTCACCTCAGGCGGGGTCGTACCCGGCGTTACCTCCGTCGCCGCGCCCGTCTTCAGCGACGCCGAGGCGCTACCGCTCGCCGTCTCGATCGCGATGCCCACCCGGCAGGTCGACGCCGCCGTGCTGACCGAGGTTACTGGCGAACTGCTGGGCGCGGTCAGCGCCTTGTCGGCCGAGCTTGGACATCCGGGCCGCTGAA
>CAXUJF010000111.1:0-6474 GCA_964250865.1 uncultured Streptosporangiaceae bacterium | reverse complement strand
GCCGCCGGTGGGCGCCCGCGGGGGCCCCGCGGGGCCGCTCACCCCCCCGCCCCCTCGGCCCTCTGGATCGAGTGGTGATCCAGGGTGCCCGTGAGCGTGGATATCGTGGCCTAGGCTCAGGGGGCTGATGGCAAAGCCGCCTGCGCCGGGCTCGGCGTAGGCGGCCCTGCCGGTCGCGCAGCCCGTCCTCGGTCACGTCGGTGTGTGGTTGGGGCTCGTCCGGGGTTCGGTTGGTTCCGTGCCGGGTTCAGGCGTGGGGGGGCTGTCCCAGTGCCGCCAGATGAGCCGGTGCACGGGGATGAGGCGGGGGATGTCGCGCAGTCCGGGAATGAACGGGACCAGCAGCAGCAAGGCCGTGGCCGCACCGGTCATGTAGATCGCGATCATGTCGATGTTGGCCGAGTTGGTCCATCCCGGCACCTGGTACCACAGCGTGTACAGCCACAGCCACGGCTGGCCCGGGTAGCTGCCGGTCTCGTTCATGACGCCCCATTGGCTGCCGGTCAGGCCCATCGCCTGTGCCTGGTTCGCGAAGTAGGCGCCGTCCTCGATGAACAGCAGCGGCTTGGTGAAGTTCGTGCCGAAGAACGGCTGCTGGGACAGCAGATCGGTGTCCAGTGCGCCGCTGCGGGCAAGGGTCAGCTCGCTGGCTATCATCGCGGGGACCGGCCCGTCGTTGGCCGCGGGCACGACCGGGCTCCCGTTCACAAACTTCACTTTCGCCTCCGCGGTCGCATAGGCGGTGGCCCACTTCACCTGCTGGGCAGCCGACGCCGCCTGGTATCTGGCGAGCGGCGCGGAAACGGCCGGGTCAGTGTGCGCGAGTGTCGACAGCGGCCCGATGACGAAGTCCTGCGCGGCGTTGACAGGCTGGGTCACCCCGGGGATCTTGGCCGGGGCGAACAGCAGCGACTGGGTACTGCCGTTCTGGTTGTTGTAGGGCGGCCCGTAGGTGGCGGTTTCGCTGGTGTCATTGAGCTCGGTGGCGGTCGCGGCCAGGAAGTCGGCGGGCGCGAGCCTGGCCCAGGTCGCTATGGTGACTGGCGGTACGTCGGGGGAGGACAGCAGGGCGGCCAGGCCGACCGTCAGCGCCAGCACGATGATCGCGGCGATCGTTCCCTCCTTCAGGAGGTCGTAGCGCCGGTTCGGACCGCGCCAGGGCGCGGCGTCGGCGAACGCGATGGCGCGCTGCCGAAGCCGTCTGCTGCCCTTGACTGCGGGGTGCGCGTCAATCGGGTGCGAGACCCCTCGTACCCGGACCAGCAGCACATGGGCGCCGGTGACGGCGATCAGCACGATGGGGATGAGCACGATGTGCCACATCAGCATCTGGCCGAAGTTCATCACGTTGAAGAAGGCGCCGACCCCCACCGAGTTGAAACCGTCCTTGCCGCTGGTCGCGATCCACTGTGAATCAAAGTTTTGCTGAGACAGGTACCCGGTGAAGCACTCCACGACCGACGCCAGGAATGCGACCACACCCGTGATCCACGTCATCCTCCGGCGCCCCCGCCAGGCGGCCATCCAGAACTTGGCCCACAGGTGGATGACGAGCAGGGCCATGAACAGCTCGACGCTCCACAGGTGCAGGCTGTTGAAGAAATGCCCGAGCGGGTTGTAGTGCCACCAGTCCGGGCCGCCGAGAGCCAGGGCGAACCCGGAAACGATGACCACCCCGAGTGCGGCCAGGGCGGCCACGCCGAACACATACACCCAGGACGCCACGTAAGCCGGCTGGCTGTCAGGCAGCAGCTTGCCTGGGGGTAGCGCGCGCAGGGCACGGCGCCGAACCCGGGAGGTCCACATACGGGCGGTTTCGTCGTCGGCCGGATCGCTAGCCGCCGGGCCGGCATCCGCAGTTCCGTCGGTGCCGCCCGTCACGGGGGTGGCCGTTACGAGGTGCGCACGCGGGAACGGGAGCAGCAGCGCCGCTCCGAAGATAACTACCATGACCCCGATCAGGACCAGGTTCGCCACCGAGATGTCAAAGATCGACCAGTGCACGAAGGAGCCCGGGGCGTTCATTGCGATCGCCAGAAACAGAACGGCTGACGGCTGGGGCCTGGCATATGCCACCTCGGTGGACGCATAAATGACGCCACCAGGGTCCGGAGCAGCCGGGAATTGCAGTCTCGGGTACAGGCGAGCACGCTCGCGATCTTCCCGCACCTGAAGGCTATGCCCGCCGGGTCCCGACGGCAAGAGGGCGGCTTGCCGCCGGATCTTTATAAACCATTGCTTTAAAGATATCTATTAAGACTTGATTTTGGTTTAGCGTCGGCAACATAGTCAAACAGGTTCTGTCGATTCTTTTCACTGGGGCACGACTCACGCGGTCCCGCCTACCGGCTTAGTAACTGCCGCTGCACCCCCGCCGACCTTGCGCAGCAGCCGCTGCACCCATCCGGAGATACCTCCCCGGCATGTCAGCCAGCGTCCACCCGTTCTTGCGTTCCAGCCCGGCCAGCAGGCCCCGCAGATATGAAAGCGCCCGCCGCCGCGGCTCAGACCGCCCGAACCGCGGCCCAGCAGCCCAGGCCACGACATCCACGCTCACGGGCACAACAGCTTCCGGCCGGAAACCGCTCATGCCACCCGACACGCCAAGTGCCGTTGCGGTATTAACTGGCCTTCATTGGTTTGCACACGTGCGGACGGCACCCAGCCAGAAGGCGCGCTGGATTGTGGACGTGCGCATTGCTTGAAGGTCGTTAAGCTCGCGGACAGAGGGAAGCGGGTCGGCCGGGGCCAGCTCCCCGGCAACGATGGCGTCTCGCAGCCTGCCCGCGGCTTGCTCCCAGCCAGGCCGGGGGTCCGCAGGGTCCGCGATGAGGACGGGAACGCGCGCGGCGGTGCTCGGTGAACGGCCGGCCAGTGCAGGAAAGGTCATCGCACCGCATGAGCCGCACGTACAGCTTGTCCAGGATCGGGCCGCGTATCTTCCGCACCAGCAGATGCCCGAGGGCGGCCTTGATGGTGCGCCGGATATAACCCTCGTTGGCTTCCCGGGTCGATAGCTCCCACCCCCGCGACCGGCACGTACTCGTCCATCAGCCTGGCTACGGTCGCGTCAGTCTCCGGCGTGCGGCCATCCGAGGCTTCCTTGAGAAGCCTGCCAGTTCGATCTGCGCCAGCCGCTCGTCCTTGACCGTGGACCTGAGGCGGATCTGCTGCCGGGTGAGCGGATCCACCCCGGCGTACACCGACACCCGGAACGACCCACTAGGCAATTGTTCCACGTGCCCTTTAGCGGCCCTCGTCATGACAGCAGAGTAGACCGCATGCATGACAAATCGTTCCACGAACTGTCCACGCTCATTACACGGACGGAGTGTTTTCCCAGGTGGGGCGTCAGGGACTCGAACCCTGAACCCACGGATTAAAAGTCCGCTGCTCTGCCATTGAGCTAACGCCCCTACGGCGCACGCGCGCGCCACCATGAAGAGTACCGACCAATACGGGTTAACGCAGCGGCCGAAGGTCCCTCCGGGTCGCCGAAACGCCGGCCCGCCCCGCCGGCCCCCGTCCGCTCCTGGCCCTTACCGGTAGGCCGACAGCCCGGTGAGGGCCTGGCCGATGGCCAGCGCGTGGATCTCCTCGGTGCCTTCGTAGGTCAGCACCGCCTCGAGGTTGTTGGCGTGCCGGATGACCGGGTACTCGAGGGTGACGCCGTTGGCGCCGAGGATGGTGCGGGCCTGCCGGGCGATGTCGATGGCCGTCCGGACGTTGCTCATCTTGCCCAGGCTGATCTGCTCCGGGCGCAACGAGCCTGCTTCCTTCAGCCGTCCCAGGTGCAGCGCCAGCAGCTGCGCCCGGCCCAGGTCCGAGGCTATCCAGGCCAGCTTGCCCTGGGTCAGCTGGAAGCCGCCGATCGGCTTGCCGAACTGCTCCCGGCTCCCGGCGTAGGCGATCGCCGCTTCGAAACACGCCCGGGCCGCGCCGGTGACGCCCCACAAGATCCCGAACCGGGCCTCGCTCAGGCAGGACAGCGGCCCCTTGAGCCCCTGCACCCCGGGCAGCATCGCGTCGCCCGGCAGCCGTACGTCGTCGAAGTGCAGCTCGGAAGTGATGGAAGCGCGCAGCGCCATTTTCTTGTGCATGTCGTTGGTGGTGAAGCCGCGGGTCCCGCGGGGCACCAGGAACCCGCGCACGCCCTCCTCGGTGGCGGCCCAGACCACGGCGATGTCGGCCAGGCTGCCGTTGGTGATCCACATCTTGGTCCCGGACAGCACCCAGTCCGAGCCGTCCCGGCGGGCCCGGGTGCTCATCCCGGCCGGGTCGGAGCCGTGGTCCGGCTCGGTCAGCCCGAAACAGCCCACGGCCTCGCCGGTGGCCATCTTCGGCAGCCACTCTTCCTTCTGCTCGTCCGACCCGTACCGCCAGATCGGGAACATGGCCAGCGACCCCTGGACGGAGACCGTGCTGCGCAGCCCGGAGTCGGCCGCTTCCAGCTCCCGGCAGGCCACCCCGTAGGCGACCGCGCCCATCCCGGCGCAGCCGTAACCGGTCAGGTGCATGCCGAGCAGGCCCAGCTTGCCCAGCTCCGGCATCAGGTCCCGGGGCACGGTGCCGGCCTCGAACCAGTCGGCGATGTGGGGCTCGATCCGGTCGGCGGTGAACTCGCGGACCGTGTCGCGGACCAGCCGCTCGTCCGGGGTCAGCTGGTCATCGATGCGCAGCAGGTCGGTTTCTGGGGTGGCGGATGACATTGGCGCGTCCTCTCGGCTTGCTGGCACCCAGGGTATTAACCGGGCAATTCGACGTTACCCCGGTCCGGCCCGGTAACCGCGGGCGCGGCGTAGGGGTCAGTCGCTGATGGCGTGGGCCCGGACGGCGGACATGACCTCGCCGCGCCGCAGCGTCCAGCTCATGGAGAGCACGGCCGCGGCACACAGCCCCAGCATTCCGGCCAGGCCCACCGCGACCGGCGCCCCGGTCACGTTGGCCACGGCGCCGCCGGCCAGGATGCCGACCCCCTGCACGGCCAGCAGCCCCGACTGGGCCAGCCCGAACGCCCGGGCCCGGGCCGAGGGCGCCAGGTTCTGCACGAAGGCCGCGGCCGCCGCGAGCTGGTAGGCCTCGCCCGCCCCGGCCAGGCTCCACAGCAGCAGCACCATCCACAGCGGCGGCGAGAACGCGCTGCCGATCAGCGGCGCGCAGGACGCCATGGCCAGCCAGCCCATCATCCGGATCCGCCCCGACGGGGTGAACAGCCGCCCGAACGCGAACGAGCCCGCCACCACGCCCACCGGCATGGCCGCCATCAGCAGCCCGACGGTCAGCGCGTTGCCGTGCAGCGAGTGCGCGTACGGCGCGGCCAGGCCCTCCGGCACGATGCAGAACCCGGCCAGCCAGCCGAACAGCAGCAGCGTGCGCAGCACCGGGTTGCCGAACACGGTGGCCAGGCCCTCCTGGGACACCGACCACAGCGACGGCCGCTTACCCGGCTCACGGTGCGGGGAGCGCCGGCGCCGGACCCACCCGGCGACGATGAGGGCCGACAGCGCGAACGTCAGCGCGTCGGTGCCCAGGGTCCGGTACGGGTCGAGCACGGTCACCACCGCGGCCCCGGCCACGAAGCCCAGGATCTGGCTGGCCTGGAAGCTGATGTTCCCGATCGCGGAGCCGACCACGAACTTGTCCCCGGGCAGCACGTCCGGCAGCAGCGCCGACCGCGCCGACGAGAACGGCGCGCCGAGCAGCACGGTCAGGAACAGCAGTCCGCACAGCCCGGCGAACGGCAGGCTGGGGATGGCCATGAGCGAGACCAGCCCGGCGCGGGCCAGGTCGCAGGCGATCATCACCCGCCGCCGCGGGAACAGGTCGGCCAGCCCGGCCAGCAGCGGGCCGCCCGCGATCGGCGGCAGGTAGGTCAGCGCGTACGCCAGCGCGGTCAGCAGCGCCGACCCGGTCCGGTGATAGACCAGCACCGCGATCGCGACCTGCGCGAACTGGTCCCCGGCGTACGACAGCACCTGCGCGAACCACAGCCCGCGGAACTCGCGGATCGCGAACACCTCGCGGTAGGTGGCCTGCTTTTCCGGTGCCCGCCGGTGCCGCCCCTGCGCCGGCTCGCCATCCCCGGGCGCCGGATAATTCTTAATGGGGCCTCCCGGTGGCGGGCTGGGCGGCGCTGCGCCGTCCCGCCGGTCCGCGTCCCAGGACCCGGTCTCCGGCCCCCGTCGTGGGACGGGCGCGGTGACGTAGGCGATGGCGTCGCCCGGCCGCGGGGCGGGCGCCTGCGGCCGGACCGTCCGGTGCGATGACACCCGGCCCTACCCGCGCGCCCCGAAGGCCTGCATGAACTGTTCCCCCCACATCGGCTGGCTGTCGTCGCCCCGGCGGCAGGATTGTCACCGGGTGACGGTGTGACGGGGGTCACATCAATGATCCCCGTGAGTTACCTCTCTGTTGCTTACCGTGGCGAACGTCGGCCGCAATTGCAAGGGGTGCATTGCCTTACCCCCCGAATAT
>CAXUJF010000110.1:0-13645 GCA_964250865.1 uncultured Streptosporangiaceae bacterium | reverse complement strand
GGCCGTCGCCGTGGGGGTGGCCGTCGCCGTCGGAGTGGCCGTCGCCGTGGGGGTCGAGCTGACCGTGGGCGTGACCGTCGGAGTGGGGGTCGACGTCGGGGTGGACGTGACTGTGGGGGTGGCCGTCGGCGTGGGCGTGCTGGTGGCGGGCGCGTCGCCGCCGGACCAGTTGTCGATCTGGTTGGCGGTGTAGTAGAGCCAGATCCCGGGGCTGCCGGAAGTGATCTTGGTGTCGGTGATCTGGACGACCAGGTTGCCGTTCTGGTAGCCGGAGACCGTCGAACCGGTGACCTGAATCTTCCACACGTCGGTGGCCGGGGTCACGCTCAGCGTGGCGCTGGTCTTGAGCTGGGTCCAGCTGGAAGCGCTGTCCATCCGCCACAGCGAGACCGTGCTGGCCGAGTTGCCGTACCAGAGGAAGTAGCCCTTGGTGCCGCTCAGCCGGACGGCCAGGCCCGGGCCGTAGCTGGACCCCGAGCTGGCCGGCATCGTGCCCGCCGAGAACTGGTCACGGCCGAAGGTGGTCGCGCTCCAGTAGGCACTGTTCACCGAGTTGGCCGTGCCCGCGCGGACGGTGTTGCCGGAGATCTGCGGCGCGGCCAGCCCGGGGGTGGTGGTCCAGTTGGCGCCGAGCGCGCCGTTGGGCCGGTCGAAGGTGTCGGAGGCCGTGGCCGCGCTGGCCGCGCGCGCGAACACCACCGACAGCGGGCCCGCCAGCAGGCCGCAAGCCACCACGATGGCGAGCAAGCGCCACTTACCCTCAGTGATCGACATGGCCCCCGCCTTGTGGACGCGTTCTGTTACCAGTACGGGCGCGCCGCGCGGACGACTCGGGAGGGGACCACGGGTCGGACAGCGGATGTCACCGGGGGCAAGGGTCGCTAGGTGCGCATCTAGCTGGGACAATACCTGGCATAACGACGCACAGGCAACGGCCGGGGTCATCGTATCCGGCTCGTTACAAATTACGCAGAGTTCCCAGTGGTGGCCCGGGGGGTGCGCAGCACGACGACGGAGCGGGGACTGACCGTGAACAGATCCTCCGTCCGCAGCGGGCGGACCGGGGCCGGGCTGGTGCCCTCGAACGTGTTGACCTCGACCTGCCAGACCCGGTCGTCGGCCGGGCCCCGGGTGACCGGCAGGGTGAAGTCGAGCAGTTCCCACCAGGCGTTGACCAGGATGAGGAAGTCGTCGTCCAGCAGCGGGGTCCCGTCCGCGGCCCGGTCGGGGCTGTCCGAGCCGTCCAGGTAGACGGCCAGCGCCAGCGCGCTGTCGTCCTTCCAGTCCGCGTCGGTCATCGGCGTGCCCGCGGGGATGAACCAGCCCAGCTCGTGGGCGTCGGCGCCGGACAGGAAGCGCCGGCGGCGGAACACCGGGTGCTCCCGGCGCAGCGCGATCAGCTGGCGGGTGAAGGCGAGCAGGTCAGAGTCGGCGCGGGTCCAGTCGAACCAGGAGATCTCGTTGTCCTGGCAGTAGGCGTTGTTGTTGCCCTGCTGGGTCCGGCCCAGCTCGTCGCCGCCGAGCAGCATTGGCACCCCGGCCGACAGCAGCAGCGTGGTCAGCAGGGCCCGGCTCTGGCGGGCGCGCAGGGCCAGGACGCCCGGGTCGCTGGTGGGGCCCTCGGCGCCGCAGTTCCAGGACCGGTTGTCGGTGCTGCCGTCCTGGTTGTTCTCGCCGTTGGCCTCGTTGTGCTTGTCGTTGTAGGAGACCAGGTCGCGGACGGTGAAGCCGTCGTGCACGGTGATCAGGTTGACCGACGCGGTGGGACGCCGCCGGGACCCGCCGTACAGGTCGGACGAGCCCGCGAACCGGGTGGCGAACTCGCCCAGCCCGATCGGGTGGCTGCGCCAGAAGTCCCGCATCGAGTCCCGGTACCGGCCGTTCCACTCGCTCCACAGCGGCGGGAAGCGGCCCAGGTCGTAGCTGTCCATCTGGCCCACGTCCCACGGCTCGGCGATCAGCTTGGCCTGGGACACCACCGGGTCCTGGGAGACCAGGTCGAAGAACGCGGACGTGGTGTCGAAGCCGCCGTCGGCGCGGGCCAGGGTGGCGGCCAGGTCGAAGCGGAAGCCGTCCACGTGCATCTCGGTCAGCCAGTAGCGCAGCGAGTCCATGATCAGCTGCAGCGTGCGCGGGTGACCGGTGTTGAGCGAGTTGCCGGTGCCGGTGGTGTCGAAGTAGTGCCGCGGGTCACCGTCGTCCAGCCGATAGTAGGCCGGGTTGTCCAGGCCGCGGAAGCACAGCGTCGGGCCGAGCTCGTTGCCCTCGGCCGAGTGGTTGAACACCACGTCCAGGATGACCTCGAGCCCGGCCGCGTGCAGCGCGTCGACCATGGCCTTGAACTCGCCGACCTGGCCGCCGGGACGGCCCGCGCGTACCTCGGCCGAGTAGCGCTGGCTGGGGGCGAAGAAGCCGATCGTGTTGTAGCCCCAGTAGTTGGTCAGCCCGCGGCCGGTCAGGACGCCCTCCGGGACGAACTCGTGCACCGGCAGCAGCTCGACCGCGGTGACGCCCAGCCCGGTCAGGTGGCCGACTGCGGCCTCGTGCGCCAGCCCGGCGTAGGTGCCGCGCAGGGCGGCCGGGATGTCCGGGTGCTGCATGGTGAAGCCCTTGACGTGCACCTCGTAGATCACGCTGTCGGCGTACGGGCGCGCGGGCGGGCCGGAGTCGCGCCAGCCGTAGGCCGGGTCGACGACCACGCTGCGGGGCACATCGGGGGCGGAGTCGGTGTCGCTGGGGGTGTCCGGGTTGCCGCCCACGTACCCGAGCACGTCCGGGTGGTCGGTCACGGTGCCGGCGACGGCGCGCGCGTACGGATCGAGCAGCAGCTTGGCCGGGTTACAGCGGATGCCCTGGGCCGGGTCGTACGGGCCCTGGGCCCGGAAGCCGTAGGCCTGGCCCGCCCCCACGCCGGGCACGAACGTGTGCCAGACGCCGGCGTCGAAGTCCAGCATCGGGACCTGGGTCTCGTGCCCGGCGGCGTCGAACCGCCACCGCGTGCGGCCGGCGGCGACCGCGGCGGCCACGGCGAAGTTGGTGCCGCCACCGTGCCGGGTGTCACTGTGCAGGGTGGCGCCGAGCGGAAACGGGGAGCCGGGCAGGCCGGTGGTCACTTGTCCTCCTGGGCTGGGGCCGGGCTGGTACTGGAATCCGGGCTGGCGCTGGTATTCGGGCTGGGCAGGGCGCCGGTGCGGGTCATGACGTCCCGCAGGGAGGGTACGGTGCCCCAGCGACGCCGAATCAGGTCGGCGACCACGCCGGTCCAGCCGGTCTGGTGCGAGGCACCCAGGCCAGCCGCGTTGTCGCCGTGGAAGTACTCGTTGAACAGCAGGTTGTCCTTCCAGGCCGGGTCGTGCTGCAGCTTGTCGACCCCGCCGAAGCAGGGCCGGCGGCCGTCCGGGCCGGTCAGGAAGATCGAAATCAGCCGGTCCCGCAGGTCACAGGTGATCTCGTCGAACGTGAGCTTCTGGCCGGAGCCGGCCGGGTACTCGACGGTGAGGTCGTCGCCGAAGAACAGGTAGTAGCGCTCCAGCACGCTGACGATCAGGTAGTTGAGCGGGAACCAGATCGGCCCGCGCCAGTTGGAGTTGCCGCCGAACATGGCCGTGGTGGACTCGGCGGGCTCGTAGTCGATGGTGGACTGCTGGCCCTCGACGTCGAGCACGTACGGGTGGTCGCGGTGGTAGGCCGACAGCGCGCGCAGGCCGTAGGGAGACAGGAACTCGCCCTCGTCGAACAGTCGCAGGCAGACCTTCTCCAGCTGAGCGACGCTGGTCAGGGTGAGCAGCAGCCGCTGGTCCCCGGCCTCGCCCCGGAGCAGGCCGCGGGCGGCCAGCTTGTCCCGGTCGTCCACCCCCGTGCGGCGCAGGTAGTCGGCGAACTGCTTGCCCAGCAGTAGCGCCTGGTCGATCAGGGGTTGGTCGACCAGGGCCACGGCCAGGATCGGGATCACCCCGACCATGGACCGGGTCCGGACGGGGATCGCGGTCCCGTCCTGGGTCAGCAGCTTGTCGTAGTACAGGCCGTCGGTGTCGTCCCACAGGCCCTGGCTGTTGATCGCGCTCGTGATCGCCGCGAAGTGCTCCAGGAACTTCAGGACGATGTCCTGGCTGGGGCGGCGCCCGGTGCGGTACAGCACGGTGGCGATGCTGGCCATGCTGATGGCGTAGAACGCCATCCAGCCGGTGGCGTCGGACTGTTCCAGCGTGCCGCCCACCGGCAGGTGCGACCGGTCGATCGGGCCGATATTGTCCAGGCCGAGGAAGCCACCCTCGAACACGTTGTTGTTGTTGGCGTCCTCGCGGTTCACCCACCAGGTGAAGTTGATCAGCAGCTTGTCGAAGATCCGGGACAGGAAGTCCAGGTCACGGCCGCCGTCCAGGGCGAACACCTCGATCGCGGCCCAGGCTTGGACCGGCGGGTTGACGTCGCCGAAGTCCCACTCGTAGGCGGGCAGCGCGCCGGTCGGGCTCTGGAACCACTCCCGGCACAGCAGGATGAGCTGGTACTTGGCGAACGCCGGGTCGATGTGGGCCAGGGCCACGCAGTGGAAGCCGAGATCCCAGGCCGCGAACCAGGGGTACTCCCACTTGTCCGGCATCGACATGATGTCGAAGGCGTTGAAGTTGCCCCACCGCGTGTTGCGGCCCAGCCGCCGTCCCGGCGGCGGTGCGGGCTGGGTCGGGTCACCGTCCAGCCAGCGGGTCACGTCGAAGTAGTAGAACTGCTTGCACCAGAGCAGGCCCGCGAACGCCTGGCGCATGACGTGGGCGGCGTCGGCCGGGGCGGCCGCGGGGCTGAGGTCGGCGTAGAACTGGTCCGCTTCCAGTCGGCGCTGCCGGTTGAGCTGAATGAAGTCGTCCCCGAGGGGGTCGCTGGTAGCCGGGGCGGCCGGGGTGGCTGCGGCCGAGGCGGCCGGGCTGGTGGTGGACGGACGGAGCCGGACCCGCAGTTCGGCCGTGCCGCCGGCCGGGACGGTGAGCTGGTACCAGAACGAGCACTTGGTGCCGCGCTGCTCCGGGTTGACCGTGGCCGCTCCACCGATCACGTGATCGTTGATGCCGTCCTTGGCGTAGGCCGTGGTCGGCGTGGCCCCGTACAGGCGGGCCAGGTTGGTCTCGTTCTCGCAGAACAGCAGCTTGGGCGCGGTGCCGTCCGGGCCGTCGCCCGCGATCAGCTCCAGGTCGCCCAGGAACGGGTGCGGTACGTCCACGGCCGGGGTGCCCGGGCCCCTGCGGGCGGCCATGATCGGCTTGGGCGCGCCCGCGTCCCAGGACCAGGTGTTGCGGAACCAGGCCGTCGGCAGCACGTGCACGGTGGCGGCGTCCGGCCCGGCGTTGGTGACCCGGACCGTCATCAGCAGGTCGGTGGGGTCGGCCTTGGCGTAGCTGACGTCCACGATCCAGTACCGGTCACCGTCGAACGCGCCCGTGTCGAGCAGCTCGTATTCGGGCTGGTAGCGGTTACGGGACCCGTTGGTTTGCACCAGGTCGTCGTACGGGAACGGGCCCTGCGGGTAGTGGTAGCGCCACCGGTTCCAGGCGTGGCTGGGCACACTGTCCAGGTACCACCAGTACTCCTTGACGTCCTCGCCGTGGTTACCCTCCGGCCCGGTCAGCCCGAACGGCCGCTCCTTCAGGATCGGGTCCTGGCCGTTCCACAGAGCCAGGCCCAGGCAGAGTCGCTGCTCGATGTCGCTGAACCCGGCCAGGCCGTCCTCGCCCCACCGGTAGGCCCGGGACCGGGCGTGGTCGTGCGGGAAGTAGTCCCAGGCCGAGCCGTCGGCGCTGTAGTCCTCCCGGACCGTGCCCCACTGCCGTTCACTGACGTAAGGCCCCCACAGGTACCAGTCGCTGGCCTGCCGCAGACCGTCCTCGAGCCGGCCGAACCCCAGCACCCGTTCCTGCTCCGCGTTCACCACGGCTACCTCCTACCCCCGCCCCGGTGCCGGGCACGGGTTAATTCCTGGTGTGGTTCGGCTGAATGGCCGGCGGCCCGGCGGCCTGGCCGTTGGCGGTCTGGCCGTCGGTGATCAGTTTGGCCAGCCGCTCCAGCGAGTCGCTCAGGTCCTCCGTGGTCACCACGTCGGACAGGGCCAGCCGGACCGCGGCCAGCTCGCGGGCCAGGAACTCGGTGTCGGCCTGGGTCCGGGAGGCCACCTCGCGGTCGCGTTCGATGTTGGCCCGGTCGCGGTCGTCCTGGCGGTTCTGGGCCAGCAGGATCAGCGGGGCGGCGTACGCGGCCTGGGTGGAGAAGGCCAGGTTGAGCAGGATGAACGGGTACGGGTCCCAGTGGTGGACCAGGCCGACGATGTTCAGGACGATCCAGGCGAAGACCAGGACGGACTGGGCGACCAGGAACCGGCCGGTACCCAGGAACCGGGCCAGCCCCTCGGCAAACCGGCCGAAGGCGTCGGCGTCGTAGCGCGCTCCCATCCGCGGCGCGGACCCGCGGGGCACGGACAGGTCCGAGCGTTCATTGAGCCGGGACGGGAGAAATTCCTTGAAGCGCGCCACCGTCAGCCTCCAGTCCTGCGCCAGTCGGCGGGCAGCAGATGGTCAAGGACATCGTCCACGGTGACCGCGCCGAGCAGGCGGCCGGCCTCGTCACAGACGGCCACGCTGATCAGGTTGTAGGCCGCGAGCCGGGCGGCCAGTTCCCGTTCGGTCAGCTCGGGCCGGACGAAGGTGCTCTCCTGCACGCAGTCCCCGGCCAGCATGGCCGGCGGCCGGCGGAGCAGCCGCTGGAACCCGATCGTACCCAGGAAACGCCCCGTCGGGGTCAAGGTGGGCGGCGCACACACGAAGACCTGAGCCGCGGCCGTGGCCCGGGTTTCTGATTCCCGGATGCGGGCCAGCATTTCGGCCACGGGCGCGTCGGGCGCGAAGATCAGCGGCTGCGAGGTCATCAGGCCACCCGCGGTCCGGCTCCCGTAGCGGAGCAGCCGCCGCAGGTCCGCGGCCTGGGCCGGCTCCATCGCGGCCAGCAGCCGCTCGCGCTGCTCGGGCGCCATCTCGGCCAGCAGGTCGGCGGCGTCGTCGGGCTCCATCTCCTCGACGACGTCGGCCATGCGTTCCGGGTTCAGGCTGGCCAGCAGCCGGATCTGGTCCTGCTCGGGCATCTCCTCCAGCACATCGGCCAGCTCATCGTCCTCGAGCGCGGCCGCGATCTGGCTGCGCCGGTCCGGGGTCATGCCCTCGACCGCGCTGGCCAGGTCGGTTGGGTGCAGCTCGCGCAGCCCGGCCAGCTGCTCGGCCAGCGCCCCGGCCTGGAACAGCTCGGGGTACCTGTCCCAGGGCAGGATCTGAGTAGAGCGGAGCCGCAGGCCCCGGCCCCGGATGGCCAGCGCGGAGACCTCCCAGCCGTCCCGCCGGGCCTCGGACGGGGAGATGGCCACGTCGACCACGGTGCCGCCGTCGACCGCTTTGCCGGACAGGTCGGAGGCCAGGATCTCGCCGGTACGGCCGGTGAACCGGCCCAGGTCCACGGCCCCGCCGCGCAGGTGCGCGCCGTCCACCGAGATCTCGGAGATCCGGCCGAAGTTCACGAAGATGCGGCGCCGCTGCAGCGTCACCACCAGTCCCAGCGCACGCGGGGCCGCCCCCCGGGCGGTGGGCAGGATCACCACGTCCCGGATCCGGCCGATCGCGGTCTGCTCGTCGTCCAGCAGCGGGCGGCCCCGCAGTCGGGACGTAAACACCTGTCTGGATGCCATCGCGGTGACCGCCTCCCTCCCTGATCGGGTCATGCTGAGCGCACGTGCCCGGCTCTATTGTGGCTCAACGGATGTCGTACAATCCCTGAGGGCAGCCAGGCGCCGCAGACACAGCCAGACGCCGGAGGCGAGGAACGGAGGTGGTGACCGTGTCGGGTCAACCTCCTAGTACCGTCCCGTCCCCCAACGCCCTCACCACCCGCCTGCCCGGCTCCCGTAGTTCGATGAACTGAGCCGCCCGCGGGTGTCCTCATGCTGTGGAGCCCGCGATGGTCTCTCCTTCGCCGCGTCGGCTGATGGCGCCGGCCGCCGATGCCCTGCGTCGCCGTAACACCCGCCTGACCACCCGCCGGGCGGTCCAGCAGGCCATCGTCAGCGTGGCCAGCCTGGTCGGCGCGCCCGTGTTCAACCAGCGCGGGCAGCGGGTCGGCAAGCTCGTCGACCTGGTGGCCCGGATGCAGGGCCAGGACCGTTATCCGCCGCTGACCGGCCTGCTGCTGCGCATCGGATCCCGCAACAGCTTCCTGCCCATCGAGGCGGTGGACAGCATCAACCACCAGTCCGTGCACCTGCGGACGGCCCGGCTCGACCTGCGCGAGTTCATGCGCCGGCCCGGTGAGGTGATGCTGGCCAAGGACATGCTCGACCATCAGGTGGTGGACCTGGACGGCCGGCAGGTCATCCGGGCCGCGGACCTGTACCTGGCCCCGGTGGCCGGGCAGTTCCTGCTGGTCGGGCTGGACGTCAGCCTGAACACGCTGCTGCGCCGGCTCGGCCCCAAGCGGTTCCGCGGCCGGCCCACCCCGGAGCGGGTCATCGACTGGGATGCCGTCGCCCCGTTCTCCGGCGACCTGACCAGCTCACCCCCGGCGGTCCAGCTGCGGTCCAGCGATGAGCAGCTGCGCCGGATGGCCCCGGCCGATCTGGCCGACCTGCTGGAGGACCTGGGCCGCCCGGCCCGGCAGGACCTGCTGTCCCGGCTGGAGAACGACACCGCCGCCGACGCGCTGGAGGAGATGGACCCGGACGAGCTGGAGGCGCTACTGCGGGAGGTGCGGCCCGAGCAGGCCGCGGGCCTGCTGGCCGCGATGGAGCCGGACGAGGCGGTGGACGCGCTGCGCGACCTGTCCGACCGGGAGCGGGACGCCATCTGGGCCAAGATGTCCCCGGACAAGGCGGGTGAACTGTCCGCGCTGCTCAGCTACCCCGAACGCGAAGCGGGCGGGTTCATGACCACCACGCTGGTGCTGGCTCAGCCGGACAGCACCATCGGTGAGGTCAAGCGGGCGGTGGCCGATCTGAGCCAGCACCGGGCCGAAATCGACGCGGTGGTGATCTGCGACTCCAGCGGCGAGCTGCTGGCCGACCTGCCGCTGTTCGACCTGGTCACCCACGCCGATGATGTCGCCGTCAGCGAGGTGCTGGCCGCCGACGACCAGCCCGAGTCACTGACCGTGCCGCCGGACGCGTCGGTGGCCGACGTGGCCGACCAGCTGGTCCGGACCCGGCATTCTTCGCTGCTGGTGGTGGACGAAGACGGCAAGCCGCTGGGCCGCATCCTGGCCGACGACGTACTCGACGCGCTGCTGCCCGAACGCGGGCGGCTGCACTTCCCCAGGCTGCTGCAGTGACGGCCCCGGACGAGGCGGCGGTAACGCCGCAGCACGAAGTGACCAAGGAGCATGGGGCCCCGGAGCCGGACCTGCGGCACCGGGCCGGCGCCCTGATCCGGCGGATGCCCGGCGGCCGCCGGACCCTGGCCTACCTGGCCATCGCCGGGCCCGGGCTGGTCGCGGCCAACGCCGGCAACGACGCCGCCGGCATCGCCACCTACTCCAGCGCCGGCTCGCAGTTCGTGTACCGGACGCTGTTCTTCATGCTGCTGGTGACGATCGCGCTGGTCATCGTGCAGGAGATGGCCATCCGGCTGGGCATCTTCACCGGCAAGGGCATCGCCGCGCTGATCCGTGAGCAGTTCAGCCTGCGGCTCACCGGGGTGGCCCTGTGCTGCGTGCTGCTGGCCAACACGGGCCTGGTGGTCAGCGAGTTCGCCGGGATCGGGGCCGCGTTCGAGCTGCTCGGCGTCAGCCGGTACTGGGTCATCCCGCCGGCCGCGGTGCTGATCTGGGGGCTGGTGCTGTTCGGCTCGTACCGGTACGCCGAACGGATCTTCCTCATCTTGTCGCTGGCCTTCTTCACCTACCCGGTGGCGGCGATCCTGGGCCACCCGGACTGGGGCGCGGTCGGCAGCAACCTGGTCATCCCGCACTTCCTGCTGACCAAGGGCTATCTGCTGCTGGGGGTGGCGCTGATCGGGACCACCGTCAGCCCCTACATGCAGTTCTACGCCGCGGCCGGGGTGGTCGACCGTGGCGCCGGCCCGGCCAACTACCGCAACGCCCGGCTGGACGCGGTCAGCGGGGCCGTGTTCGCCTGCGTCATCAGCATGGCGATCATCATCGCCACCGGCGCCACCATCGGCGGCCGCGGCGCGCTCAGCTCGGCCAAGGAGGCGGCCGAGGCCCTGCGGCCGGTGGCCGGCAACGGCGCCGAGCTGCTGTTCGCGTTCGGACTGCTGGGGGCGAGCGCCCTGGCCGGCGCCGTGGTCCCGCTGTCCAGCAGCTACGCGATCAGCGAGGCGGTCGGAGTGGAGCGTTCGGTGTCCCGCCGGTTCGCCGAGGCGCCGCTGTTCCTCGGGCTGTTCACGCTGCAGACCGCGCTGGGCGCGGCGGTCGCGCTGACCCCGGTGAACCTGATCACCCTGCTGATCGGCACCCAGGTCCTGCAGGGCGTGGTCACCCCGATCGTGCTGATCTACATCCTGATCCTGGCCAACCGGCGCGAGGTGCTCGGCCGTCACGCCAACGGCCCGGTCATCCGGGTCGTGGCCACGGTGGTCGTGGTCGGGATCAGCATCATGTCGCTGCTGCTGCTCGGGTCGACCGTGCTGGGCTGGTTCGGCCTGGGCTGAGGTTCCGGGCTCCAGCCTTCGGGCAGTGGGGCTGGGTGATGGGGTGAGGGCCGGGTCACGGGGTGAGGCTGGGTCACACTCCAGTTAGCCGATCGGTTTTATGGGTATATCTGCCGATCGGAAATAACGACGGGCAGGAAAGCGCTTGCCCCCTAGTGTGGCCTCGCCGAACCATGGACAGAAATGACGATGACAGCATCCACCGACGCTGACAGCGACATCTCCAGTGATGAGTTCCGGCACGCGGTGGGGCACTTCGCCACTGGTGTCACCGTCGTCACCTCGATCGATGCGGACGGCGAGCCGGTGGGAACCACCGCCAACGCCGTCAGCTCGCTGTCGCTCGACCCTCCCCTCATCCTGGTCTGCTTCGACCGGTCCAGCCTGACGCTGGACGCGATCCACCAGCACGGCGCGTTCGTGGTGAACGTGCTGTCCGCGCCGCAGCAGGAACTGTCGGCCAACTTCGCCCGCCGGGGGCTGTCCGCAGCCTGGGACGGCGTCGAGCATCAGCCCGGCCCGACCGGCAGCCCGCGCCTGGCGGGCACGCTGGCCGCACTGGAATGCACGGTGGAACACAGCCTGCCGGGCGGCGACCACGAGATCATCGTGGGCCGGGTCCAGTACGCGGAGACGTCCGGTGACGGCGGCGCCCCGCTGCTGTTCTGGCGCGGTTCCTATCTGTCGCTGGAGGGCGACGACCCGGAAGGGTGAGGCCCGGCCCCGGAGGGGTGAGGCCAGGCCTGCGCCGGTGAGGTCAGGAGGCGGGCACGGCGAGCAGGCGCGGCCAGTCCAGCCGGGCCACCATCAGCGCAATGTCGTCGCCGTGCCGGGTCGGCCGCTGCGGGCTGGCCAGCAGCCGGTCGGCCAGCGGCTCGGGCTCGTCGGCCAGGCCGTCGCCGAGCGCGCCGAGCAGGGCCCGCACGTTGCAGCCGGGGTCGGCGCCGTCGTCGTCCAGCAGTCCGTCGGTGGCCAGGACCAGCACCGACCCGGGGGGCATGGGCAGCGTGACCGTGGTGTACTTCTCGTCCGCGTTGACCCCCAGCAGCAGGTCGGTGCCGTGCTCGAGCAGGATCGGCGATCTGCCCGGTGCGGCCAGGGCCGGCCCGGGGTGACCGGCCCGGCACATTTCCAGCTCGCCGCGAGCCGGGTCGATGATCACGAAGCAGCAGGTCGCGAACATGGCCAGGTCGACGTCGGTGTTGAGATCGGCCAGCCAGCGGTTGGCCCGGGTCATCACCTCAGCCGGTCCCTGCTCCTCCCGGGCGTAGGCCTGCACCACCATCCGGAGCCGCCCCATCAGGGACGCGGCGATCGGGTTGTGCCCCTGCACGTCCCCGATGACCAGGGCGACCCGGCCGTCGGCGAGGTCGATGGCGTCGTAGAAGTCCCCGCCGATCTCCAGGCCGGAGGTCACCGGCCGGTACCGGGCCGCGATCGTCACCCCGGGCGCGGACAGCTGCCCGCGGGGCAGCAGCCCGCGCTGCAGGTCACGGGCGAGCTCATGCTCGGACTCCTGCATCCGGGCCCGCTGCAGCGACTGGGCCAGCAGCCCGGCCGCCGCGACCAGCAGGGCCCGCTCCTGGGCCTCGAAGTCGCGGGCGGAGGCGAACCCCATCAGGCAGACGACCAGCAGGTCCTTACCCACCGGGACCGGCACCGCGGCCCAGGCCCGCTGAGCGGACTTGCGGGTCAGCGCGGCCAGCCGCGGGTAGTGGCGGGCGAGCTGGGCGGCCGACCGGATGAACAGCGGCTGCCCGGTGGCGATCACATCGGCCATCGGCGACCCGGACGGCGAGGCGAGCGCGGTGGCGATCCCCGGGGCAAACCCGTACGTGGCCACCGCCTCCCGGCGGCCGCCCTGGTCCGCCACGATGACCAGGCTGTTCGAGCCGTAGGTGGCCAGCCCGGCCCGGGCGGCGGCGGTGATGTCCCCGACGCTCACGGCCAGGGCCAGCGCCGCGGTGAACTCCTGGGTCAGCGCGGTGCGCTCGGCGCCTTCGTGCAGCCGGCGCCGCTCGGCCTCCCGGCTGGCCCAGATCGTGGTGGCGTCCATGACGAACCCGGTCATCCGGCCGGGCTGGCCGTCGGAGCCGGGCACGACCCGGCCACGCGCCTCCATCGAGCGCAGGGTGCCGCCGGCGTCCAGCACCCGGTACTCGACCTGATAGGTGCCGCAGGCGCTGGTCAGCTCGCGGATAGCCGCGACCAGGCTCGGGGTGTCCTCCTCGGGTACGCGGTCCAGTAGCTCCGCCAGCGTGGCCGGCCCCTCCCCGGGCAGGCCGTGCAGCCGGCGGGTATCCGGCTCGAGCGTCACCTCGCCCGAGACCAGGTCCCAGCTGAAGAACCCGGCCTCGACGGCCGAGACCCGGGGCCGGTGGTTCGACCACACCACCCCGTCCTTGGGTGCTTCGGTTTCGGGCGGCCCGGCCTGCGGCGGGACGGTCAGCCCGCCCCACACCACACCGGGCACAGGCTCTTCCGCGTCCGGGCTCACCAGCGGCCCGCTCGCCTGTTGTCGTGCCGACTGCCCCAGTTCAATGACGTACACCTAGCCCCTCCCCCACCGATGGCCTGCGTTCCCCTCCGCGCCACCGGCTATACCGAAAAACGGGCCCTGCCGACCCGCCGGGTATCGCGAACGGCATGAGCATAGCGCCGAACCGGCCGGCATTGTGTGCAAAAAACCAGGTCAGAGGTGACCCGACACAGTTGTACGGGATGCCTGAATGAGCCGGGATAGCCGTATTTCCGCTGGTCGGCCGAGTGTGGCTTTTCTCCGTTTTGGCCAGGGGCGCCCTGTTGTCTCGCCTTGTCAGGGCAGGACAATGGTGTTTTATCTCCTCGCCCAGGTTATTAGGGCCGGTTTTATCGTGATTCTTGGCCGAGGTTGGCCACCGGGGAAACGGTGAGTCCGGGACCGGCCGTCTCCGGGTCCGCAATTGGGTCCGCAACTGGGT
>CAXUJF010000109.1:11854-13702 GCA_964250865.1 uncultured Streptosporangiaceae bacterium | reverse complement strand
CCTGTTCCCGCGCACGAGGGCCGCATCGAGCCGGCCCGCATCGTCATGGCCGACTACGACCGTCTCATCGTCACCCGCAACAAGCAGGACGACACCATTTGCGTGCTGCGGCCGCCGGGTGAGAACCCGGCGGACATTCTGCGCGTCGCCCGCCTGGTCCTGCCCGAGGGGCACTACGGCAAGCTGGCCGAACAGCTCGGCATGCCGGCCAACTGGCCCAATAACCAGTGAGCCAGCCAGCCGATGAACTAGTGCGGGAGCCACCGTGACTGAGCGCGGAGAAGCCATGGTTAACGGCCGGGACGCTCCGCGGCCGCCTTCTTGCGCAGCGACTCCACCAGGGCCGCGACGTGCCGCCGGTCGTCGTCGGTCAATTCGTCGATGCTGGCGATCAGGAGCTCGCGCTCCGGATCGCTCTCTGGTCCTGGGCCGGCCGGTTCGTCGTCGTAGTAGTGCAGTCCGGTGGACGCGGCGGCGGCGGACCGGACGACGGAAACCGGCAGGTCCAGTCCCCAAGCCAGTCCATTCAGCGTGACCGGACGTGGGGGCCGGGCCCGGTTCCTGGTCGTGGCCAGCGTGTACACGGTGGAACGGGGCAGGCCGCCGCGCTTGGCGACGTCACCGTAGGACCAGCTCCGTTCGTCCAGTCGCTGCCGGATCAGGCGCTGCAGCGGGTTACCGTCCGGCGCCGGATCCGGGGCGGCTCTGCCTGGCAAGCTGCCGCCCGAATCCTGCGCACCGTCCGGATCTTCATGCCGCTCATCTCCCGGGACACCCGAGACCGCCAGCGCACCCACCTCCGCTCCGCCGGAAACCGCACCGTGCAAACGAAATTGCACAGCAGGCTCTTGCGTGCCAGCGCCAATCTGTATACTGTTTGGTGATAACCGAACAGTTCGTTCGCTAGAGAGCGTACAACCTGGATCGCTTAAAGGAGACTCCATAGCCGGATCGCGGGCACCAGCTGGTCTCTGATCGTGGTCCCGCTGCTCACGGTCAGCCTCGGGTACCTCGTGCCCCACCCTGGCCGCAGATCAGGCGGGCTCGGGACGCCGTGGACCGCGCATGGTGCCTTCACCGGCGGGTGAAGGTCAGCCGTCCGCTGACTGGTGGCCGGGGCGCGCGACGCCCGCCTGCTTGCGCAGCGACTCCACCAGGGCCAGGACGTGCTGGCGGTCCTCCGGGCTCAGTTCGTCGATGCTGGCGATCAGCAGGTCCCGTCCCGGGTCGCCCACGGCGTCCGCCCCGCCCAGCTCGTCGTCGTAGTAGTGCAACCCGGTCGACTCGGCCGCGGCGGAACGGACCACCGCGACCGGCAGGTCCAGGCCCCAGGCCAGGCCGTTGAGTGTGGCGGGCCGGGGCGGCCGGGCCAGATTCCGGGTCGTGGCCAGGGTGTACACGGTGGACCGGGGCAGGCCACCGCGCTTGGCGACGTCGCCGTACGACCAGCCCTGCTCCTGCATCCGCTGGCGGATGAGCCGCTGCAGCGGGTTGAGGTCCTGCTCCGGAGCCTCGTCGGCAGCCAGCCCACTCACCTCCGTCCACCGAACGCTTGATCTCTGGGGCGGTAAATGTATACTGTTCGGTGGTGACCAAACAGTATGTACGCCAATTAGCGTACAGCCGAAGTCCGCTCCCGGGGAACTGATTTTTAATGTAGCGGTTCCCCCGGGACGGGCCGCGTAGCCACTGTGCAACGGGAGGGGACTGCACAGCGGCAGGGGAGGCCGCTCGCCGTTGCCTCGTGGGCGGCCTCCCTACGCGACGGCCGGCTCGTCCGGCCGGCACCCTGGCCTGCGGGGGCCGGCCCCCCCCCGGGGGGGGCGCCCCGCCCCGGGGGGGGGCCGG
>CAXUJF010000109.1:11349-11844 GCA_964250865.1 uncultured Streptosporangiaceae bacterium | reverse complement strand
GCCTCCGGGCACCTGACCACCGGATGCGTCGTCCCCCGGCCTGCTTCCGGCTCAGGTGCCCGGGCCTCAACCGGGGCCTCAGCCGTCCGCGAGCCAGACGAAGCCCCAGGCGGGCAGCTCGATCCGGTCGCCGCTAGATCGTCAGTTCGCCGGCGGTCGACCGGGCGTGCCCTTCTGGCCGCGCGCGTGCAGCGTCTGGACGTCGCTGGTGAACTGGCTGTCGGTGTACCCGCCCAGGGCCGAGGACAGCCCGGAGTCGAGGCTGAACGTGACCTGGCCGGGTGTCCCCGTCGCGTTGCCGAACGCCACCGCGACCAGGTTGTAGCTGGTGGGGACGTCGGCCAGGGTGAGGGGGGTGGCGCCGTTGGTGAAATCCTGCCAGTAGCCCATGAGCACGTGCGCGGGCAGCCCGCTGCTGTCGGCCGGCCCGGCGGCCGCGTCGAGCCAGGCGACCCCCGATGAACCGGCACCAGGCTGGCGCCCCCCAGCCAGCTC
>CAXUJF010000109.1:0-11339 GCA_964250865.1 uncultured Streptosporangiaceae bacterium | reverse complement strand
GGGGGCCCCCCCCCCCGGCTCCCCCCCCGCCCGGGGGGCCGCCGCCCCCCCCCCGCCCCCCCGCCACCACCCCCAGCGCGGCCAGCACCGGGACGGCGAGCAGGGCGAGCCACCGTCTGCTGCGGCCCGCCAGTACCGGGTGGGTACGACCTGCGGCTGATCTCAGCTGACCTCCTGGGTAGAGGCCCGCTCCCCAACAAATAAGAAACTTACTTTCATTCATAACTGGTCACCGGATCGCTAAACGCACAAACCAGAAACGGCTCACCTCCACCCGGAGCCAGGCCGAGAACGACCGTTACCTGGCCGCCCAGGCCGGCCCGCCGAGTTACCGTCCCGGCGCCTCGGCCTCTGATCCGCCGGGGCCACGCATCGTTTCACCCCGGCCGGCCGCGGTGTTCAGGTGGGACTGGTTCTCCCGCAGCGTGTCCAGGGCGCCGCCGGCGGTCCAGTACTTGCGCCCAGCCACCAGCAGTTCCTCGGCCGGGAACCGGGTGAGCAGCTGGCAGCCGGTGGCGGTGACCACGAGCTCCTCCTCGATGCGGGCCGCGGACCAGCCGTCGGCGGCGGGCCAGTAGGTCTCCAGGGCGAAGACCATGCCTTCTTCCAGCACCTCGGGATGGTCCAGCGACACCAGGCGGCTGAAGATCGGCTTCTCCCAGATGGACAGGCCGACGCCGTGGCCGTACTGGAGGGCGAAGGCGGCCAGTTCGTCGGGGAAGCCGAACTCTTCGGCCCGCGGCCACAGGGCGACGATGTCGGCGGTGGTGGCGCCCGGCTTGACCAGCGCGATGGCCTGGTCCATGTACTCCCGGCAGCGGACGTAGGCGTCGCGCTGGGCGCGGGACGCACTGCCCACCGCGAACGTGCGGTAGTAACAGGTCCGGTAGCCCAGGTGGCTGTGCAGAATGTCGAAGAACGCCGGGTCCCCGGGGCGGATCAGCCGGTCGGAGTACACGTGTGGGTGCGGTGAGCAGCGTTCGCCGGAGATGGCGTTGACCCCCTCCACGTACTCGCTGCCCAGATCGTAGAGGACCTTGCTGACCAGGCCGACGCATTCGTTCTCGCGCACGCCCGGCCGCAGGAACTCGTACAGCTCGGTGTAGGCGGCGTCGACCATGGCGCAGGCCTGGCTGAGCAGCGAGATCTCGTCACGGGTCTTGGTCCGCCGGGCCTCCAGGAACACCTGCTGCCCGTCGACGGTCCGGATGCCCTCGGCGGCCAGCGCGGCCAGCACCGGCATCTCGGCCATGTCCACCCCGACTGGCTCACCGGCCAGGCCGTACTCGCGCAGCACGTCCGCGATCTGCCTGGCCAGGCTGCCGGCGACTCCCGCGTCCGGGTGGAACGCACCACGCAGCGTGGAGATCCCGGCCCGGGCGCCGGTCCGGGCCGCTCCCTCCGGCGTGGCCGGGCCCTCGGTGTGGTCGAGCCACGGGTTGTACAGCTGGTGGTGCCGGGCCGCCGAGCCGAAGTCCCAGACCACCGGCTCCCCGCCCCGCGGCAGCAGCGCGAAGCGGATCAGCTTGTCCATGGCCCAGGTGCCGATGTGCGTCGCGGTCATGTAGCGGATGTTGGCGAAGTCGAAGCTGAGCAACGCCCCCAGGTCGGACCGTTCCAGCTGGGCCCGGAGCCGGGCCAGCCGCTCCTCACGGAGGCGGGCCAGGTCGACCCGCTCCTCCCAGTCCACGGCGTTGGGCCCGAAGGTGGGAATGGCCATCGTGTCCCCTCACGGTTTGGTTGGCGTGCCACCGGTGTCGCTTGGCGTGTCACCGGGACCGCGCGACGCGCCACCGAGGTAGAGCGCCCCGATCTCCGGATGGTCGAGCACTTCGCGGCCGGTACCGGCGAGCCGGACCCGGCCGTTCTCCAGCACCACCCCGTGGCTGGAAAGCCGCAGGCCGGCCCGGGCGTTCTGCTCCACCAGGAGCACGGTCTTGCCCGCCTGGTTCATCATCGTGACCGCGCTGAACACCGAGCGGAGCACCTTCGGGGCCAGTCCCATGGACGGCTCGTCCAAGACGATCAGCGACGGGTCGAGCATCAGGCTGCGGGCGAACTCCACCAGCCGCTGCTGGCCGCCGGACAGGCTGCCCGCCTTCTTCGGCGCCCAGCTGGCGACCTCGGGGAACATCTCGTGCACCCGGGTCCGGCTGCGGGCCAACTGCCGGCGGTCGCTGAGCGTGTAACCGCCGAGGTCGAGGTTCTCGGCCACCGTCATGTCCCGGAACAGGCTGTGGTGCTGGGGCACGTGCACCAGGCCCAGGCCCAGGATCTGCCGGGGGGTGCGCCCGGTGACCGGCTGCTCGTGCAGCAGGACCCGGCCGCGGCGCGGCCGCAGCAGCCCGCTGATCGCGGCCAGCAGGGTTGACTTGCCCGCCCCGTTGGGCCCCACCACGCAGGTGATGCCGCCGGTGGGCACGGTGAAGGACACGTCGTGCAGGATGTCGCCGCCACCGTAGCCCGCGTACAGGCCCTCGACCACCAGCGCGGCGTCAGCGGTCATTGGTCTCACTCAGGTCATCCAGTGCCGCCCCGAGGTAGGCGTCGAGCACCCGCGAGTCATTGGCGATGATGTCCGGTGGCCCGGCCGCGACCACCGTGCCGTAGTCCAGCACCGTGACCTGATGGCACAGTCCCATCACGAACTCCATGTTGTGCTCCACGATCAGGAAGGTGGTGCCCTGGGCGTTCAGCTCCCGGATCCGGTCCGCAAGCTGCTGGATCAGCGTCGGGTTGACCCCGCCGGCCGGCTCGTCCAGCAGCACCACGGCCGGCCCGGCGGCCAGCACCGTGGCCAGTTCGAGCAGCTTGCGCTGGCCGTAGGAGAGCGTGCCGGCCAGCGCGTCGGCATACTGCCCGATTCCGGTGAACTCCAGCAGCTCGCGCGCCCGGCGCCGGTCCGCCGCACTGCCCCTGGCTGCGACCAGCATGTTCTCCAGCAGGGTGAGCCGGGGGAAAATCCTGGTTAGCTGGAACGTCCGGCCCAGGCCGAGGCCGAACACCCGTTGCGCGGATGCACGGGTGATGCGTCGGCCGTCCAGGTACACCTCCCCGGCGTCTGGTCGCTCGTAGCCGGTCACGATGTTGAACAGCGTGGTCTTCCCGGACCCGTTCGGCCCGATCAGGCCAGAGATCGAGCCTGCGGGTACGGTCAGCGTGCAGTCGTCCAGCGCGCGCACGCCGCCGAAGGCCTTGCTGATCGCCTCGGTGCGCAGTTCCGCGGTCACGATACGGTACCTTCTGGTTGCCGGTCCGGCTGGGCGCCCGCGTCCTCCGTCGGCGCTTCCGGCCTGGTGCGGGATCTGGCCCGCCAGTGCCCGAACCGCTCGCTCAGGGTGGGCAGCACACCACGCGGAAGGAACAGGATGACCAGCAGGAACAGCACACCCAGCAGGATCTCGCTGAGGTAGTCGTTGGTGAACTGGACCGTCAGCCACTGCTGGGACGGCTCCAGGATCAGCGCGCCGAGCGCGGGCCCGAAGACCGTGCCCAGGCCGCCGAAGAAGCCCATCAGCGCGAGTGACAGGTCGAACAGCGGGTCGAACGCGGACTGCGGGTGGGCGGCCGCGATGAAGTAGTACCAGAGGCCGCCCACCAGCCCGGTGATGAGGGCCGAGACCACGAGCGCGGCCAGCTTGACCCGCATGGCGTGCACGCCCAGGCCGCGGGCCCGGTCCTCGTCGTCCCGGATGGCCCGCAGGTGCAGGCCGAACCGGGACCGCCGGATCAGCCAGGACAGGGCCAGCGCGGCCACCGCGATGACCAGGGCCAGGTAGTAGAAAGGATCGTTGTAGGTGGCCGCCGACCAGTTGAGGATCGGCGCGTCGATCCCGCTAGTGCCGCCGGTGAAGGAGAAGTTGAACGCCATCAGCTGGAAGATGAAGAAGAACGCGATCGTGATGACCACGAACGTGTGCCGCCGGACCCGCAGCGCGACCAGCCCCAGCGGCACCGCGATGACCGCCGCGACGGCCGCGGCCAGCGGGAGCAGGCCGAACACCGCGTCGCCGGTCAGGTGCCAGTCCCGGGCGCCGATCGCCACCGCGTAGACGCCGCTGCCGAAGAACACCGCGTGACCGAGTGACAGGTAGCCCGAGTACCCGGAGAAGATGTTCCAGGCCGTGGCGGCGGCCACGAAGATCAGCGTGTCGAACCCGTACGTGGTGGCGAGCGGGCTGGCGAACACCAGCGGGAAGATCGCGGCGGCGGCCAGCAGCACGGCCAGGCCGCCCGTGGCCAGCAGCGGCCCGCCCGCCCGGCTCACCGTCCCGATCCTCGGGCCGGTCACTGGGCCGGTCATTGGGCCCGCACCTCCCGTCGGCCGAACAGCCCGGCCGGGCGGACGGTCAGCACGATGACCAGCGCGGCGTAGAACACCACCACGGCCCAGTTCGGGGACCAGATGTCGACCAGGGACTCCACCGTGATCATGAAGACCGCGGCGGCCAGCGCCCCTCCGATGCTGCCCAGGCCGCCCAGGATGATGATGGCCAGCAGCCGGGAGATCAGGTCGTAGCCGCTGTTGGGGGTGAACCCGCCGCTGGTGGCGCCGTAAGCCATGCCGCCCGCGGCGGTCACGGCCACGCCGATGCCGAAGGTCAGCGCGGCGACCCGGTTGACGTCGATGCCGATCAGCCGGGCAGCGGTCGCGTCCTGCATGGTGGCCCGCACCGCGCGGCCGAACCGGGTGCGGTACAGCAGCAGGTAGATGGCGGCCACCGCCACCACGGCGAGGGCGAAGCAGTACAGATAGATGTCGCTGATGTAGAACCCGGCGACCTTGATGCTCGCCCGGACGTAGGACGCGCTCAAGGTCACCACGTTGGGCCCGAAGATCCAGTACAGCGTGCCCTCGGCGATGATCGCGACCGCGAAGCAGGCCAGCAGCGACATGGACGTGCGCTCGGCGCCGCGCAGCGGCCGGATGACCAGGGTGTGGATGCCCAGCCCGAGCACGAACATGGCCGGGATGGTGATCAGCAGGCCGAGGAACAGGTCGATGTGCAGGTGGACGGACAGCACGTAGCTGAGATAGCCGCCGATGACGACCAGGATTCCCTGGGCCACGTTGATGATGTCGAGCACGCCGAAGATCAGCGTCAGCCCGACCGCCATCAGCGCGTACACCCCGCCATCGAGGATGCCGTCGGCGATCGCCGGGTAGATCTGATGCGCCATCTCAGCTCCGTGCCGCTCCGTTGTCCGTGTTTCCGGCTATCCGCCCCAGGCCGGCTTGGGATAGAGGATTTTCACCGAGCCGGGGTCGCTGGCTGGCAGCACCTGGACGAAGCTGCCGTTCTGCCACTGGAAGATGTACGCGGTCGCGACCAGGTTCTCGCCGAGGGAGTTGAACCGGACCGGGCCCTGGACGCTCGGCAGGGTGGCCCCGCTGTGCAGGTAGCTGACCAGTTTGGCGTTGTCCACGGCGCCGAGGTGGGTGACGGCCTGGTCGACGACCTCACCGACCGAGTAGGCCTCGGCGATGTCGGCGTTGATGCTGGACGCACTGCCGCCGTACTTGGCCACGTAGGCCTTGACCATGGCCTGGCTGAGCGTGTTCGTCGCACCCGGGTACCAGGCGTCGGGGACCATCATCCCGTTGGCGTTCTTCGCCCCGACCGCGCTGGTGAACGCGCTGCCCTGGTCCGGGCCGGCCGCGGCGACGAAGACCTTCGGGTTGTAGTGCTGCTGCTCGAACGCGGACATGAACGCGGACACGGTCGGGACGTCGGTCGAGCCCAGCACCACGGCCTGGGCCTTGGACGCGGCCACGTCGTCGGCGGGGGCCTTGTAGTCCGCCACCTCCTCGGGGAAGACCTGGGAGTAGGCGGACCGGATGCCCAGCGGCTGCAGCTGGCTCTGGGTGCGCTGCACCTGCGGGGTGGCGAACGGGTCGTTGGCCATCGGGAAGGCCGCGGTGGTGGGCCGCTGCCCCGCCGGCAGCGACTTGATCCAGGTGATGAACGGGTCTAGCTCGTTGGCCACCGGCAGGCTCACGTCGAAGACGTTGTTCAGCTTCTGCGCGAACACCGAGGTGGCGCCGCCGGCCCCTTCCACGAACGCGTAGCCGTAGCGGTGCGCGACCGCGGCCGCGGGCGCCGTGAGCAGCGAGGAGAACGGGCCGAAGGTCAGCGCGACGTGGTCGGAGCTGATCAGCGTCTGGTAGTTGGTCACCACCTGGCTGGTGGAGCTGTTGTCGTTGAGGATCTTCAGCTGGACCTTGCGGCCGAGGATGCCGCCCTTGGCGTTGACCTGCGCGGCCCAGAACTCATAACCCTTCTGATAAGCCTGGCCGTCCGCGCTGAAGTCGCCGGTCAGCGACAGCGATGCGCCGATCACCAGCGGCGCCTTGGTGCCGCTGGCGGTGTGACCAGTGCTGCCACCGCTACTGCTGCAGCCGGCAGCGATGGCGACCGCCGCCACGCTCAGGCTGATGAATGGGACACGGTATGCACGATGGGACCGGTGGGGTCTCATCCCGGTCCTCCCTTCGGGATTAATTAATGCCGGGTTTCTTCAAGGGTCCCCCCCGGGCATGCGTCAGCCGCCGGGCTGATCGGGCTCCAGGCCGTCCGAAACCGGCACGTCCTCGCTGACCAGCGTTACTCCGGCCGACTCGGCCTGCATCAGCAGCAGCGTTGCGAAGTCCTCGCCACCGTGGCCGCGGCCGACCAGGCTCTGCACGAGCTGGTGCACCAGGGCGGCGACCGGCAGCGGGACCTCGCGCGCGCGGGCCGCGGCCAGGCCGAGGTCGAAGTCCTTGCGCAGCAGGCTGGAGGTGAAGGTCGGGTGAAAGTCCAGGTTGACCAGGGCCGGCGTCTTGTACCGGGAGAACGTGGACCCCATCACGCTGTTGTTGAGGCACTCCAGCAGCGCGTGCCGGCTGACGCCGTACTGCTGGGCCAGGACCGTGACCTCGGCCAGCGTCTGGGACACCACACCCAGCAGCAGGTTGTGGCACAGCTTGACGATGCGCGCGGTTTCCCCCTCGCCCACGTAGGTCGCACCCGTGCCGAGCAGGTCCAGGTAGGGCCGGGCCTGCTCGAACGTCGGCTCCGGCCCGGACACGGCCAGGGTCAGCCGGCCCGCCTCCGCGACCCGCGCGTTGCCCATGACCGGGGCCGCCAGCAGCGCGGTGCCACGGTCCGCGAGCTGCTCGCGGACCCGCTCCGACGCGTCCGCCGACACCGTGGAGCAGTCGACGACGACCGCGGGCGCGGACGGGCCGCTGATCAGACCGTGCGGGCCGAGCACCACGTCGATCAGGTCGTCGGAGCCGCCTACGGTGATGAAGACGATGTCGGCCGCGCCCAGGTCGGCCGGGGACCCCGCCACGGCCGCCCCCCGGTCCGCGAGTGGCTCGGTCTTGGCCTTGGTCCGGTTGTAAACCGTCAGGTCGCAGCCGGCCGCCAGCAGCCGCAGCACCAGCGCTGTCCCCATCCGGCCCGTTCCCAGCCAGCCCAGCTGGTGATGCAGAACTGTCTCGTTCATCGACCACCCCTCGGCATCGCCGCAGCTCGAATGTCACAGGGCACCAAGGCGAGGCGCACCACCAGGCCCGGTATGAGTTGCTTCACAATCGTTTGCGGAATGAGCGTGACGCACCCACTCCCCGCTGTCAACGGCAATGCCGGTCATTGTTTGGACCGTTATGTGACCGTGTACAACGACGGGTCCGCGGCTTCCGGGACGGCGGCCGGCCCGAGTCACCTGTGCTTGGCCACCGAGCCGCATTCTGTATCGCGCTCACCTGCGTTTTTCTTTTTCCTCTACATTACGAATACGTACAGTGACGTAAGTTTCAGCTAATACTTCGGCTTTAGGTCCCAAAAAGTAGCTGATTTCGCAGTATCTGTTGGGCGCTGCGCGTATCTGTCCGGTATAAAACCTGAACGTGAGCACCAGCCCGTCCCGGCGGCCGGCACCCCGGCCAATCCTCAACCAAGAGGAAGGAGGGACCGGGAGTGCGCCCTGACCTTTTCCGGTGCCCGAGAAAGCTGCCGGCCATGAGCGCCACCGCGATTCTGTTCGCGGTTCTTCTGGCCGCTTGCGGTGGCAGCCAGGGCCCGGAGGCCGGCCCCGCCCCGGACGCCGTCACCACCCCTACGGGGCCCGTCACGATCGGCGTGTCACTGTCCCTGACCGGCTCGGCCGCCAACGACTTCTCGGCGGACGGACAAGCGTTCGAGCGCGGATACGAGCTGTGGGCCAAGGACGTCAACGCGCACGGGGGGCTGCTCGGCCGTCAGGTCAAGCTGCACATCCTCAACGACGGCAGTTCCCCGCAGCAGGTTGTCACGAACTACCAGACGTTGATCGGCTCCGATCACGTGGACCTGGTCTTCGGGCCGTTCTCCTCAGTGCTGACCACCCCGGCGTCGTCGGTCGCCGCGCGCTACGGCATGGCGATGGTCGAGGGGGCCGGCGGCGCACCGTCTGTCTTCGACACGCCCTCCAATCAGGCTGATCATGACGTCTTCGACGTGAGCCTGCCGGTCGCGGACGAACTGGTTCCGTTCGTGCGCTGGGTCGCCTCGCTGCCGCCGGGCGAACGGCCGAAGACCGCGGCCTATCCCATGGCCCAGGATCCGTTCGCCGACCCACCGGTGCAGCTGGCCCAGACCGAGCTGGCCGCGCTGGGCGTCCAGACCGTCTACTCCCAGGTCTTCCCGGAACAGGAATCGGCCTACCAGGCCCCGGCGGATCAGGTGGCCGGTCTCAAGCCGAACCTGGTGGTGCTGGGCTCAACCGACGTGCCGACGGTCGCCGCCTTCATGCAGCAGTTCGAGCAGCAGCATTACACGCCGAAGCTGTTCATCGCCGCGGCTGGCCCGGATCAGGGAGCCGCGTTCACCTCCGCGGTCGGCACCGGCAACGCCGACGGGACGATGGTGCCCGACGGGTGGTATCCGGGCTTCCGCAACCCGGCCAGTCAGGCCATGGTCCGGGAGTACGTGGCTCAGTACGGCGGCAGTACGTCCGGCGTCAACGCGGATGTGGCGGAGGCCTACTCGGTCGGCCAGGTGATGAGCCAGGCGGTCACGGCCACCGGCGGCACCGACAACGCGAAGATCATTTCTTACCTGCACAGCGGGGTCACGCTGAGCAGCGTGCAGGGGCCGGTGAAGTTCGACGCCCTGGGCGAAAACGGCGCCGCGGCGGCCTTCGTCTTCCAGTGGAAGGGCAGGGACTTTAATCAGGTTCTGCCTTCCGGCACCAGCGGGAGCACATCGATTATCGCCACCAAGCCGGCCTGGAAACAGGGATGACCGACGTGGACGCGGTGATGCGAAATGCGTTTGAACAGTAAGGACACGGCAGGGCAGACCGCAGGCGGTGGAAATTTAATTGCGCACCCATGATGTCATCAAGCACGCCAGGAAATCGGCAGTCATCCAATTGCCGAAATCACGGATGCTGACCATGCAGGATTGGCCAGTTTCCTACCGGTTGCTGGCTGTGATCGTGCTGGCGCTGCTCATGGGCCTGGTGTTCGGCGGCCTGCGGGTGACGGCGGCGGTCAACAGCGCGGCCGGCTTCGGCCGGGTAACACAGCTGGCCACCCTCGGGCAGCAGGTCACCGGTCTGGTGCAGGCCCTGGAAGACGAACGCGACGAGACGGCCGGCGTCATTCCCGCCGCCACTCCCCAGGCGGCGGCCACGGCCGTCCAGCGCTGGTACGGGGCCACGGATGCCGCGGCCGCCAAGGTGAAGGTCTTGGGGACCGGCATCGGCGGCGCGTTCCCGGCCAACATCCAGGCCCGGGTGGCCACCGTGCTCTCGCAGATCAGTCATCTGGAGGAGTTGCGCAGTACCGCCCAGGCCAGCCAGTCCACGCTGGCCGTGATCGCCGATTACTCCACCCCCATCGGGGATCTGCTGTCCCTGAACGCCCAGATCGCCCAGGGCACCGCCGATGCCGGTCTCGCGAACGGCGTCCAGACGCTCAGCGCGCTGGCCATGGCCCAGGAACAGGCCACCCAGCAGCGCGCCATCCTCTTCAACGCGCTGAGCCAGCAGCTGTTCGCCGACGATGAGCTGCAGGCGCTCACCACCGCGGAGTCCGAGCAGGCGGCCGACCTGGCGACGTTCAGCACCACGGCCAGTCCGGCCGAGCAGCGCACCTTCCGCACCACGGTGGCGGGCCCGCTGGTGAACCGGGCCGAGCTCATCGAGGAGTACGTGATCAGCGTCGGCAGCCTGAATACCAGCGCCCTGAACATCACTCCCCAAGCCGCGCCCCAGGAGTGGTACTCGGCGATGTCGGACACGGTGAGCAAGACCCAGACCGTCGAGTTGGACGTGGCCGGGTCCATCGTCGCGCGCAGCCGGTCGCTGCAGGCAGGCGCGGAGCGGTCCGCACTCGTCACGGCCGTCCTGACGGCTCTGATCCTGCTGATGGTGCTGATCGCGACGGTCTTCGTGGCCAGGTCCCTGGTCCGGCCGTTGCGCCGGCTGCGGACCGGCGCCCTCGATATCGCCACCGTGCAGCTGCCGGAGCGGGTCCGCCAGCTGGGTGAGGCCCTGAACCCGGCGGCGGACATGGAGGTGGCGCCGATCGATGTGCTGTCCGTGGACGAGATCGGCCAGGTTGCCCGGGCGTTTGACCAGGTGCACGCGGAGGCGGTGCGGCTCGCCGGCAACGAGGCGGTGCTGCGGGGCAGTTTCAACGCGATGTTCGTCAATCTGTCCCGGCGCAGCCAGTCCCTGATCGAGCGGCTGGCGCGCACGATCGACAGCCTGGAGCAGAACGAGGACGATCCCGATCGGCTCTCCGCCCTGTTCGCCATGGACCACCTCGTCACCCGGATGCGCCGGAACTCCGAGAACCTGCTGGTGCTCGCCGGGCACGAGAGCGCGAGGAAGTGGAGCGAGCCGGTCCTGCTCGCGGACGTGGCCCAGGCTGCCACCGCAGAGATCGAGCAGTACCAGCGGGTGACGCTCAACGTCCAGCCCGGCATCACGGTGTCCGGGCACGCAATCTCCGATGTCGTTCACCTGCTGGCGGAGATCATCGAGAACGCCACGGTCTTTTCTTCCAAAGACACCCCAGTCCGCATGTCGGCTCAGCAGCTGGCCAGTGGTGGCGTGCTGTTCGAGATCGGCGACAGCGGAGTCGGTGTTTCCCAGGCCCGGCTGGCGGAGATGAACCATCGGCTGGACAACCCGCCGATCATCGACGATTCGGTGGGGCGCCACATGGGGCTGTTCGCGGTCGCGCACCTGGCGGCGCGGCATGGAGTGCGGGTCCGGCTGCGGCCCAGCTCACCTCGCGGGCTGACCGTTCTGGTGTGGCTGCCGGACAACCTCGTTGAGCACGTCACCCGCACGTACGC
>CAXUJF010000108.1:0-13767 GCA_964250865.1 uncultured Streptosporangiaceae bacterium | reverse complement strand
GGGGGCGGGGCCCGGGCGCGGGGGGGGGCGGGGCGCGGGTTTTGCCCGGGGCCGGCCCGGCTGACCGGGCTGACCGGGCTCGCGGGCTGACCGGCAAGAAAGCGCGGGCCGCAGGTATCAGGAATGACCCGGGCCGGGTCGTATGTCCAGCGGGGGAACGGCCACCCGCCCGCTCCGTCCCCGACCTGGCCGTGGAGACGACGTTGACCCATGCGACACAGAGCGGGCCGGTGGCCGCGGTCGCCAGCCGCCGGGGGCCGGTGCCCTGGCGGCGGGTCCGGCAGGCCACCCACCGGCTCAGCTGGGGCGTGGCCGACCAGGGTGTCTCCAGCATCACCAACTTCGCGGTCAACATCTACATCGCCCGTGAACTGGGGGCGGTGCAGTACGGCGCGTTCAGCCTGGCCTACGTAACCTACGGCTTCGCCCTCAACGCGTCCCGCGGCCTGGCCACCGACCCGCTGCTGGTCCGGTTCAGCGGCACCGACCTGCCGACCTGGAAGCGCGCGGTAGCCAAGTGCACCGGCACCGCCACGGTGACCGGCCTGGTCACCGGGCTGCTGGTGCTGGCCGCGGGCCTGCTGCTGGGCGGCCCGAGCCGGCTGGCCTTCCTCGCGCTCGGGCTGACCCTGCCCGGGCTGCTGCTGCAGGACAGCTGGCGCTTCTCCTTCTTCGCGCTGGGCCGCGGCAGCCAGGCGCTGATCAACGACCTGATCTGGGCCGTGACGATGCTGCCCGCCCTGGTGCTGCTGCACCGGAGCGGGCACGGCGGGGTGTTCTGGTTCGTGTTGGCCTGGGGCGCGGCGGCCACGGTGGCCGCGCTGGCCGGCCCGTTGCAGGCCCGGGTCATGCCCCGGCCGGCCCAGGCCCGGCAGTGGCTCTCCCAGCAGCGCGACCTGGGCCTGCGCTACATGGCCGAGGGCACCGCCAGCGCGGCCTCGTCCCAGCTGCGCAACTACGGCGTGGGCCTGATCCTCGGCCTGGCCGCGGTGGGCTACGTGCAGGCGGCCAACACGCTGATGGGCCCGTTCATGGTCATCCTGTTCGGCTCCGGACTGGTTGTGCTGCCCGAGGCGGCCAAGCTGTGGCGCCGGTCCCCGCACCGGATGCCGCTGCTCTGCGCGGCGATCAGCGTCGGGTTCACGCTGTGCGGGCTGGCCTGGGGCCTGATCCTGCTGGTGGCGCTGCCGCACGGGCTGGGGAACTGGCTGCTGGGCTCGATCTGGCGCCCCACCTATCCGCTGGTCTGGCCGACCGCGCTGTGCATCATGGGCTGGTGCGCCACCGGTGGTGCCGGCACCGGCCTGCACGCGCTGGGCGCGGCCCGCCGCAGCCTGCGCGCCGCCATGATCACCTCGGCCGCGTTCGTGGTGCTCGCGGTGACCGGCGCGGTCCTGGGCGGTGCGGTCGGGTGCATGTACGGCACCGCGGCCGCGGTGTGGTCCGGCACCGCCGTCTACTGGTGGGAGCTGCGCGGGGCGTTCCGGGAGACCGGGAAAGTCACCCTGAGCGAGCTGTTCTCCCGGCGGCGCCCCGCCCACCCCCAGCCGGAATCGTGATGTATCACCGTTCCCCTCTGGAGGGTCCCTTGTTCATGCCAACGGATCACCGGACGCCCCGGCTGAGCGTCGGGCTGCCGGTCTACAACGGCGAGAAGTACGTCAGCCAGGCCATCGACTCGCTGCTGGGCCAGACGTACGAGGACTTCGAGCTGATCATCTCGGACAACGCCTCGACCGACGGCACGGCCGACATCTGCCAGCAGTACGCCCAGCAGGACACAAGGATCCGCTACCTGCGGCAGCCGCGCAACATCGGCCTGGCCCCCAACCACAACTACGTCTTCGCCCAGGCGCGGGGCGAGCTGTTCAAGTGGGCCGCGGCCGACGACCTGTACGGCCGTGACCTGTTCAAGCTGTGCATCGAGGCGCTGGACGCCCACCCCGAGGTGGTGCTGGCCCACGCCTGGGAGGCGGCGATCGACGCCGACAGCCACGTCTACCAGTCGCTGGAGTACCCGCTGGCCACCGGCTCCCCCAGCGCCCCGGAACGCTTCCGCAGCATCCTGTTCGGGAGCAGCGGGCTGTTCGAGAGCACCAATCCCGACGTTCCCGGCCTGGTCCGGGTGGACAACCGCGGCATCCTCCGCTCGTGTGACCAGTACGGCGTCATCCGGTCGGACGTGCTGCGCCAGGTGGCCCCGCTGGACAGCTACCACCACTCGGACCGCATCATCACGGTCGAGCTGGCCCTGCAGGGCCCGTTCCACATCACCCCGCAGTGGCTGTACTTCCGGCGCGACTACCCGGACCGGACCTACAACCAGTCGCCCAAGGTGCGGGACCGCTGCGCCATCCTGGACCCGGCCCGGGCCAGCGCGCTGCGCAATCCGACGGCCCTGCTGGTGGCCGAGTACTTCCACGGCTACTACGCCGCGATCCGGCGGGCGCCGCTGTCGGCGGCGGACCGGCGGGCCTGCCGCCGCGAGCTCGCGCACTGGATCCTGGACCGGGCCGCCTGCGCGGTGTTCCCGGACCACTTCGCCCGGACCGAGGTGAAGCTGTCCGGCGACCTGGTCGACCCGCGGGTCTCCGTGCCGGCCAGCGTGGCCGGGCAGGAGCAGCGGACCTGATGGGAGAACACCGGCGACGCCTGCGGCCCGGGTCGCGGGCCGGTAGGCCGCAGGCTGGCGAGCCGCAGGCTGGTGGGCCGCGGGCCAGTGTGCCCCGGGTGGGCCTGCTCGGCCTGTTCGGCCAGGGCAACCTGGGTAACGACGGCTCGCTCGAGGCGATGCTGGCCTACCTGCGCGATCGGCACCCCGACGCGCTGCTGGACGTGCGCTGCTCCGAGCCCGGCCTGGTCTCGGCCCGGTACGGCGTGCCCGCGGACCGGCTGCGCTGGTACCGCCCGGAGGAGCACCCGGCGACGGGCCCGGTCAGCCGGGTGTGCAAGGCGGCGGGCGTCGGCCTGGGGCTCGGTATCGACGCGGTCCGCACCAGCCGGTGGGTGCGCCGGCACGACGTGGTGATCGTGCCCGGCATGGGCGTCCTGGAGGCGACGCTGCCGCTGCGACCCTGGCACCTGCCGTACCTGATGTACCTGCTGGGCCGGTCCGGCCGCCGTTCCGGCACCAAGGTCGCGCTGGTCAGCGTGGGGTCGAACGTGATCCACCAGCGGATCACGCGGATGCTGGTCACGTCGGGCGCGCGCGAGGCCTACTACCGCTCATTCCGCGACGACCGGGCCCGGGATGCCATGGCCGAGATGGGCGTCGACACCGCCCGGGACCCGGTCTACCCGGACCTAGCCTTCTCGCTGCCGATCCCGGCCGAGGTCCCCGGCGTGCCAGGCGCGGTAGGGGTCGGGGTGATGGAGTACTCCGGCGGCAACGACGACCGCCCCCGCGCGGCCGAGATCCGCGCCGCCTATCTGGCGGGCATGACCCGGTTCGTGCTGTGGCTGGTGGACCAGGGCCGCCCGGTCCGGCTGCTGGCCGGGGACACGATCGACCAGGGCGTGGTGGACGGGGTGGCGGCCAGCGTGCGCGCGCAGCGGCCGGAGCTCGGCCCGGCGGCGCTGGTGGCCGAACCGGCGCACACCCTGGGCGAGCTGATGGGCCAGCTGGACACGGTGGGCACCGTGGTCGCGACCCGGTACCACACCGTGCTCTGCGCGCTGATCATGGCCAAGCCCACGGTGGCCGTCGGCTACGGGGCCAAGTTCGACGCAGTGATGGCCGGGATGGAGCTGACCGAGTTCTCCCAGTCGGCCCGGGCGCTGGACCCCGACCGGCTGATCAGCCAGTTCACCGAGCTGGAGCGCCGGGCCCCCGAGCTGTCGGCCACGGTGGCCCGCCGGGCCGCGGCCAGCGCCGACCTGCTCGACCGCCAGTTCACCGAGCTGTCGGCCCGGCTGTTCCGGACCGAACCGCCCGCACTCAAGGAGATCACCCGATGACCAACCAGGCCCGCGCGCCCAAGTACTACAAGAGGGACTTCTGGGGGCAGGAGAACCTGAAGTTCAGCCAGCCGCACTTCCGGCTGGAGAAGGCGTCCCGGCTGCTGACCAAGCTCGCCGCGGGGCGCGAGCGCGACCTGCTCGACCTGGGCTGCGGGCCCGCGGCGCTGGCCCCGCTGGTCCCGGCCAACCTGCACTACTACGGCATCGACATCGCCATCCAGGAGCCGGCCCCGAACCTGCTCGAGGCCGACCTGCTGGCCAGCCCGATCCGGTTCGGCGACCGGCAGTTCGACCTGGTGCTGGCCCAGGGCGTCTTCGAGTACCTGGGCAGCCACCAGGCCGAAAAGTTCGCCGAGATCGCAGAACTGCTGAAGGGCCCGGACGCCGCGTTCGTGGTGTCCTACGTGAACTTCGGCCACCGCGACCGCGAGATCTACTGGCCCTACAGCAACATCCAGCCCCCGGGGGACTTCGAGGCCAGCCTGGCCGAGTGCTTCACCATCCGCCGGCGGTTCGCGACCTCGCACAACTGGCACCACCACGAGCCGGTCAAGGAGCCGGTTCGCTCGCTCAACATGCACCTCAACCTGGACGTCCCGGTCCTGAGCCGCAAGCTGGCCGTCGAGTACTTCTACCTCTGCTCGCCGCGCTAGCTGTACTGATCGGGCAGCGGGCTTCTCCGGCCGGCATGAGACCCAAGCTGGGTGGGCGCGGATGGGCGGTTCAGGGTGGAGATCGGAGGCCGTCCATCAGGAGGTTCAGCAGGCGGCTGGCCCTGGCGTCGTGTTCGGGCGGGTGGGCCACGGTGAAGATGCCGATGAGGCTGGCCGCAATGTCTTCGGCGGTGACGTCGGCGCGGAATTCGCCCGTCACACGGCCGGCGTTGAGGATTTCGTCGATGGCCGCGAGCAGCTCGGCCTGGGTCTGGGCATGGGCGATTTCGCCCGCTTCGATCATCGCGAGCAGCGTGTCGAGCATGCCGTTCTTGGTCGCGATCCAATCCCCGAACAGCTCCATCCAGCGTCGCAGCGCCGTAGGCGGGGGAAGCTGGGCGAGTAGCTCGCGGGCGCCGTCGGTGAGCCGCGCGACCTGATCGCGGTAGACCGCGTCGACGAGAGACTCGCGGGTGGGGAAGTGCCGGTAGAGCGTGGCGATGCCGACCCCGGCTTCGCGTGCGATCGCGCGCATGGACGGTTCGGTGTCGGCCGACATAAACACGCGGCTCGCCACTTTGAGGAGCTGGTCGCGGTTGCGAGTCGCATCCGCTCGCAGCACGCGAGTTTCTGACTCGGCCAAAACGGATCACGCTCCGATTATGGTACGGTGCCCCCTATAAACGGAGCATAGTCCGCTTCTCGTGGCCTTCATTCGCCGCCCCAAGGAGACAAGTGAGCATGCAACGACCGAGCGTCAACACGTCGGCGACCACGAGCCGAGCGGTCCAGCTCGAGTCATTCGGCGGCCCCGAGGTCCTGAGCCTCCGCGAGGTACCCGCACCGCAGGCCGGCTCGGGGCAGATCCGCGTGCGAGTCACCGCGGCTGGACTGAACCCGATGGACTGGTTCATGACCTCCGACGCAGCGACCGCCACTCGATTCGGCTTGAGCCTGCCGTCCGGGTTCGGAACCGACTATGCCGGGGTCGTGGACCAGGCCGGTGACGGCGTGACCGAGTTCGCGGCCGGCGGCCGAGTGTTCGGCGGCGCCCTCTCCCGCGCGGTCGCCGACTACGTGGTAATCGACGTGGCAGGGACCATCGCGGCGGGCGGCGACGCGCACCATACCCCCGACGGCGTCGACGACCGCACCGCCGCCACCCTTGCCATAGGGGGGTGCACAGCCGCCGCCGCGCTCGCCGTGGTCACACCCGGCCCGGGCGACACGCTGCTCATTGGCGGTGCGGGAGGCGGGGTCGGCGTGTTCGCCGTGCAGCTCGCTCGCCTCGCGGGTGCGCGGGTGATCGGGACGGGCTCGGCGACGTCGGCCGATGCCCTGCGTGCCCTCGGGGCCGAGCCGGTTGCTTATGGCGACGGCCTGGCCGACCGGCTCCGTGCCCTGGCTCCCGCCGGCGTCACTGCGGCCATCGACCTGTACGGGACGGAGACGGTGCAGGCGGCCCGGGAACTCGGCGTTCCGGACGAGCGCATCACCACCATCGCGGCACAGGTCGACGGAATCACACATGCCAACGGCGCTGACGCCGCCCCCGGCGCCATAGAGGAGATTGCTCGCCTGGTCGCGGCGGGCCAGCTCCGTGTGCCCATCGCGGCGAGCTTCCCGGTCGAGCAGATCCGCGCCGCGGTCGAGCTTCAAGCCGGCCGGCACGTGCACGGCAAAGTCGTCATCGACCTCTAGCTTTCGCCCGCTGGGTCATTACTTAGCCATCGGCCTGGCCTAAGTGTTAGCGGTCTGGCCTGTTGAAGAGGTGACCTGGGTCGCGGCATGAGCGTGCGTCTAGCCGACGCTCAGGGATTGGAATACCCGAGTTGGCTCAGTTAGTACGCAACGTACGCCGGGCTAGGCGGCCGGGGGCTCATGAAGGGGTTCGTAGGCAAGTGCCGCGCGGTTTCCCGGTGTCCTCTTGCCGCGGTGGCCGCTGCGGGCCTGCTGTCACCGGAGCGGTTCAGCCGATGCTGCCCACAGCCGGGCTACCGATCCGGCTACGACCAGGGCTGAGCCGACGGCGATCCTCGGCCTGCGCCGCTGCACGGCCTGGGGCACCCGGAGGCCACAGAACACGATGGTCCAGGCTTCGTCGGCGATCGCGCCCACCGTCAGCCGCCGCGGGTGGCCCAAGCCGTACCGCACGCGGAGGACTGTCCCCACGACCGTGAAAGCAGCGTCATACCGGGTGTGCCGCGATCGCTGGCGGGCCGTGAATGTCTGCGCGGCGGTAGCCGGCACCTCTATGCCACGCTTACGCATCAGGTCCTTTTGCTGCTCGATGTACTGTTGCGCCTCGGCGTGGGTCGGCGCTTCGGTGCCAAGGCCCCACGCCACCAGCCCGAAGCCAGCAGCGCTTGCCCACGCGGCCAGGGCCCGCCGCCGGCGCCCGGCGGCCCAGTGCCCGGCCCCGACGGCGGCCTGGGCAACAACGGGGGCGACCGGGGACACCCATCCGGGTATTCCCGAGGGCCTGGTCCCGTCCAGAGCGGACATAAAGGCCAGCCGCCGCAGCAACCGCTTCCAGCTGTCATCACGAGCCATTCCGGCATTGTCGCCCCGGCGGCGCGAGTGTGCCAAGCTCCCGGGCTGCCGCCACCCCGGACGTTGCCGCCCGGCGAGGCCAGGGCGCCGATGCCCAGGTCCGGCCATCTCTGCGCCAGCACCCCATCGCTCATCTGCTCAGCCGGGATCTCCTGGCCGGGCTCCGGGGCCGGTGTCACCTCCTGTTCCAAGCTGACCACGGCCACAGCCCTAGCGGCGGCCCGGCCAGCGGCCCACGCCCTACTCCAGGCGCGACCCGCAGCCGGGCTGACCCGAACCGGCCGGCGGCTCTATCGGACACTTCGTTTGGCGATAGAGTGGCTTGGTGCACGAGGTGGACGTCATAGCTATGCTGGCCGATCCGGTGCGCCGTGACCTGTACGAGTACGTGGCGGATGCCGGGAACGAGGTAGGCCGGGCCGAGGCCGCTGACGCTGTTGGCGTGGCACGTACGCTCGCCGCGTTCCACCTCGACAAGCTCGTCGATGCCGGGCTGCTCGAGGTGGCGCACCGCCGGCTGACCGGCCGGTCCGGGCCAGGGGCGGGACGCCCCGCGAAGGTCTACCGGGTGGCTGCGCGCGAGCACCTGGCGAGCGTGCCGCCGCGTGACTACCGGGGGCTTGCGATGCTGCTCGCCGAGGCGGTGGAGGCGGCGGGCGCCGAGGAGGCGCTCAAGGCGGCCGCTCGGCGTCTCCCGGCCGACCCCCGCGAGCCGGTGGTGGTTCTCACCGAGCGGGGTTACCGGCCGTATCGCGCTGGCACAGAAATCAGGTCAAGGAACTGCCCGTTCCACGCGCTATCCGGACAGTTCCCGGTGCTGGTGTGCGCGATGAACCACGCGCTTATCGAGGCGCTGCTCGGCGGCGACGCGCGAGTGCGGCTCGACCCGCTGCCGGGCGAGTGCTGCGTCGTGGTCGAAGACTCTAAAAACTAATCCGATTGACATAGAAGGCGGCGTCGTGCTGTGCTGAAGCCATGACGGAGATGCACCTGGCTCAGCTCAACATCGCGCGGCCGCGGGCCGCAATGGACGACCCGCAGATGGCGGACTTCAAGGCGGCGCTCGAGCCGGTCAACCGGCTCGCCGACGCGGCTCAGGGTTTCGTATGGCGGCTGACGGACGGCTTCGGCGGGGACGCGACCACCATTCGCCTCGCCGGAGGGGAGATCATGGTCAACCTGTCGGTGTGGGACTCACGCGACGCGCTGTGGAACTTCGCCTACCGCTCGCCGCACATGGATTACCTGCGGCGGCGCCGGGAGTGGTTTCACCAGCTGGTCGAGCCCTACCAGGTGCTGTGGTGGGTTCCGGCCGGCCACCGACCGACCGTCGCCGAGGCGGAGGACCGGCTCAAGGCCATGCGCAGCGAAGGCCCGGGCCCGGCCGCCTTCACGTTCCGGCACTTCTATCCCCTGAAAATACTCACGATGTGAGAGCACCTGCTGCCGGGCATGCAGCCGGCCGCTGACTGAACTGAACGTCCCGCGCATCCTCTCGCCGGCGCAACGCGCCACACAGATCGCCAGGTCTGCGCACACAACGAAAACCTCTACTGCTCACTGGCCGCCGATCATAACGGCGGCTCGGTGCGCGGCTGTCGCAGGAGCTGCCAGTCACGCTATGCGACCGGGATCGCGTTACCGCGGCTTGCCGGGAACCGCTGCTACGGTCAGCGGCCACGATGCGAGGGTCGTTGGCCGCTCGGCTTTCCAGTAACTCACCGACGTTGGCCCAATGGACGCTTATCGCGGCAGATGCGGGTGTTGCGAGGCTCAGCCGATGCGCTCGGCCAGCGAGACGATGATCCCTTCCGGTCCCCGGACATAGGCCATCCGCCAAGCGCCCTCGTACTCGCCGATGCCACCGACCAGTCCGTAGCCCTCGATAGCTGCCCAATCGACAGCCGCCTGCAGGTCGTTGACCTCGAAGGCCACGTTCCCCAATCCCAGCTCGTTGGCCATGGCCGCCGGTGACCCCGGCACGGAGTCGGGCCGCACGAAGCTCGAGAGCTCCAGGCGGGTGCCATCGCCGGGCGGCTTCAGCATGACAATCTCGGTGCGGGAGCCGGGAATGCCGCAGACCGTGTCCAAGAACTCGCCCTCGACGAACGTCCTGCCCTCGACCTCCAGGCCCAGCGCCACGAAAAAGGCGGTCACGACATCGAGATCTGCGACCGTGAGGCCGACGTGGTCGAAGCGTCGTACATATGACATAGGCCGTCCTCCCGTTGTCGTATCGACCGTGCGTCCGCCCACGGTAGGCGTTCTCAGTACCTCCCGTCGCGGGACCTCCGCAAACGCACACCATGCGGCATGAGCGCGCGTTTTAGTGGTCAGGGTATGGCGCGGTGGAACATCCGGTACCGGCGCCATGGACGGTAGCCGGCGCGGGTGTAGAAGGATTCGCGGGCCGTCCAGCTGATGTGGCAGATGCGGGTACCGGAATCGCGCAAGATCTCCGAGGCGCGGGCCACCATTGCGGTCCCGATGCCGCGCTCCTGCCGGTGCGGGGCAACACCCACGCACCCGATGGTCCCGGTATCCGGCCCCAGCATCGGGCCGAAGACACTGTCGGCGCCGGGACCACTGAACAGCAGAGTTCCGGCGATGTCCCCCTCGCTGTCCCAGGCGGTCAGGACATTCTGGCCCCCGGGCTGGAACCAGCGTGCCCAGCGGGGGAAAACGGCGGTCTCGAAGGCTAGTACCGCGTCAGCGTCGGATTCGGTGCCCGGCCTGATGGTCATCCCGGCCCGGGCAGCACCGTCATAGGCCCCGGCAGGCGCACGGTAGCCGCGCAGGTCGGCCACCAGGTCAAGGGTGTCGTGCCGGGCATCCCAGCCGCGGGCGGCGAAGAAACCGGCCGCGGCTGGCAGGTTCAGCGGCACCCCCGGCCAGATGCTGCTGGTACCCCCGCTGCCTGCGGCCACCTCTGTGACCCCGGCAGCGTCCAGCCGTCGTAGCGCGGCATCGACCAGCGCGGAGCCGATCCCGCGTCGCTGGTGTGCCGGATGCACCAGCAGCAACGAGATGCTGCCCGCCAGGTCCACCGCAACGAACCCGGCCGGCCTGCCGCTTTCCATGGCGAGGACACCATCACCGAGGATCGCGATCGCGCCTGGCAGCAGCGGCCAAGCCGGTTCCAGGGCCACGTGCCACAGCGACGCGACCGCCGGCCTATCCTCCGCCGGGCTGAACGAACGAAACGCCCATTCTTCCGTCATGCATCAATCCTGGCACCAGCCCAGACATCGGGCCCTGCCGCTGCAGGTCCCTAAACCACGAACCGGCGAACACGCGATTCGCGGCAGATGCGGGCGTTGTCAGTGCCGGGTTTAGTGCATAAATATGCAGGCTGGTGGCCGCATGGAACCGACCGAGGGTTGCCGGAGTGCCGATAATGCAGAGGCCGCTTTGATAACCGCGCGCAGTCCGGCCGATCGGTCGCGCTTGCCCAAGGCAGCGGATCCGAGCTCATCAAGCCGTCGGACCGCGCCGCCGGCGTTCGGGGACGTCTCGCCTCTTTGGTGACTGGAATGCGAGTCGCAGGTGAACAGGCGATCTGCCGCTGCAAGCCACGCGGCTATGTCACTACCTGCTGCAGCCCTACGTCTTGCGCGCGCAAGCCTTTCGACTGGCTCGCGACACGCCGGCGGCGAACGGCTGCTAACGCCGCTGGGCGGCCCTCGTCGTCAGCGGTATCGCTGTTGGCTGCAGCGCCGGTGCCGTCATGGCGCCGTGAGATGGCGCTGCAGGGCGTCGAGCCGGTCGTCCCAGGCGTTGGCGAGCGCGGCGAGAAACTGCTGGGCGAGCTGCACGGGTGCGGACCGCAGCCGGTAGCGCACCCGCCGGCGCTCGCCAGGCTCGGGCGTGACCAGGCCGGCGTCGGCCATGAGGGCGAGGTGCTTGGCGATGGCCTGGCGACTGATCGGCAGCCGAGCGGCAAGATCGGTGGCGGTGGACGGGCCATCGGTGGCGAGGGCGGCGAGGATGGTGCGGCGGGTCGGGTCAGCAAGCGCGACGAAGACCTGCTCGGCAACGGCCTCGATGTCAGGCGCCATCGACGTGCTCTGCTAGCTCTGCCAGCTCTCGCGACCAGCCCTCACTGTGGGAGTCGTAGGTCTTGCGCCGGGTGTCGGCGGGAAGCTGGGCGAAGCCGGTCTCGACGACGCGCAGCAGGGTGCCGTCGCCGTCGGGCTCCAGGGTGAACTCGACGTATGTGCGGCGGGGGTCGTCCTCGGGCAGGTCGGGCAGTCGCCAGGTGTATGCGAACACCATGGGTTCCTCGACACGCTCGACGCGCATGTCGACCGTCATGCCGCCCGCGAAGGTCATCGTGGCCGCGCCGCCGGGGCGCAGGTCGACGCTGGCCCGCTCGCCGAACCACGCGCTCAGACCGTCGGCCGTGGTGAGCGCCTGCCACACCTCTCGCGGTGCGCGGGTCAGGGTCACAGTGCGCTCGATGCGGTCGGGGAACGCCATGACTTCCTCCCTCAAGGGACCGAGCGACTATGGATGATGCCGGGCAACGGTCGCCGATCCGGGGACTGCCTGGTCACGCCGGGCAGTCCCCGGGAAACCGGGATCAGCTGTTCTCCTCGGCGGCGCGGCGGGCGAGATCCCGCGGGCTGCGGTTGGGAGCGCCGGGGCCGCCCTCCACCAGCTCGCGCAGGCTGGTGCCGACGAAGTGATCCCAGCTGCGGCTGCACATGTCCTTGCACTCGAGCTTGTCGTTCAGGCCGCGGTGCTCGAAGTTGACCTCGCAGGAGCCGTCGCCGGTCGGCGTGATGGTGAACGTCGGCTGGGTGCCGACCCAGTCTTCCATGAAGGTGCACTCGGTCACCGTCCAGCGGACGGTCGTCGGGCGGGTCGCCTCATCGACGCGGACGAGGAGAGGCGGCTGATTCGCTACCATCGGGAACCGCAGGTCGCCACCGGTCAGGCCCGAGCCCGTCACCGGGCTCCACCAGGCGGTGAGCGCCTCGGTCGTGGTGACGGCGTCGAACACGACGTCAGCCGGGGCGTTGACACGGACGGTGGTGCGGTAGTCGGTGCTGGTTACCACTGGGGTCTCCTTAAGCTGAGGTGAAATATCGCAACCTATTGGTTGCTACCATATGGCAACCCAAAGGTTGCGTCAAGTGGTGCGGCGGCGGGCTGACCTTCAGGGCTTTGAGGTTCGGGCCTGCTCGCGTAGCGCATACCCGCGGGCCGTTGACGACGCCGAGCGTCGTATGCGACGGCCGGCGACCTTACCGAAGGCTTCCCGGCATGCCGGTAGAGGCGCAACAACTCCCGCGAGCGTCGGAGTTCGCGTACGCACTTGACCGCGTGCAGATTCGGCGATCTGGCCCATCCAAGGATGCGTGGACACGCTGCGCCCTGATCCTTTGAAGCTGCGGCCAAGCCCGCTGGACGACGAGTAAGCATGCCGGTCGGTCCATAGGTATGCGGGCCGGCAACTCACTCAATTCGGCAGAAGCGGGTGTTCCCCGAGCATCGAGGACCCGTGCGGCGACTGACGGTCAGGTGCCGGATGCCATGTAGGCGGCGAGGATGTAGTTCGGTGGCGGTCGAAATTCTTGCAGCTGCGTCCCGGCGGAGGCGCTAACGGTGAGGGTGATACCCGCGAAGCTGCTGTGTCGGACTTGCGGGAGGCGCTTGAAGGGCTGATCGCCGAGTTTGGCGCGCCGCAGGAACTCACGCTCACGGTTGACGTGGCCTGATGCCACCCGTCCCATCTCTGCCCGGCGAGCGGATCGTCCGGCATTAGAGAGAACCGGTTTCAAGGTGGCCCGTATCAGGGGCAGCCACCGCATCATGCGGCACCCTGATGGACGCGGCACGACGGTCCCGGTACACCCAGGTCGCGATGTCGCCAACGGAACACTCCGCGGGATCCTCTCCGCGTCCCCGGCGCACGGGCACATCTCCGATGATGGGACCCATGGAGTGGGCCTTCACTGGCGAGGTGATCGAGTGGCGCGGACCAGCGCCGTATCTCTTCGTAGCCATGACACCGGAGGAAAGCGAGGATCTCAAGGAGGCAGCCCGCGGCCTGATCTACTGGGGCCAGGTGCCGGTCCACGTCACCATCGGCGGCACCGAGTTCACCACTGCGCTGTTCCCGAAGGACGGGCGCTACCTGGTGCCCGTCAAGGTGGCGGTGCAGCGAGCGGAGGCGATCGGGGAGGGCGCCATCATTGAGGTCGTCCTGCGTCTCAACGCCACGCGCCGGGAATGACGCGCACGCCGTCAGCGGCGTGAGAGTGCGTCACACAGAGCAATTCTCCAAGCTGATGCCTGGGGCGCCGGCCCGCGACAGATCGCCGACTCTGGTCGACCTGTGAGGGGTGCCGGCCGAACCCTATGCCGCCTCTTCATGAGGATTCCGGTCTCGTTGACCGCCAGCACCGCAGTGGGATCGCCCATCCCTGGCACTGTTCGGTCGGCCCGGATAATCCCTCACTGTGGTGAGGAGTGATGACTTTTGTTCTGTCGGGACGTCCCGATAGGCTGCGACATCTGGCGATGGGGGATTTTGGGAGCGGAGAATTCTGTGGGTAAATGGCGTTATCGAACCGTGGTCATGGCCGCCGCCGTG
>CAXUJF010000107.1:0-13817 GCA_964250865.1 uncultured Streptosporangiaceae bacterium | reverse complement strand
CAAACCCTCCGGGCAGCCGGGCGCGCGGGCCACACGGCCGCGGGCCGGACTGCCGCGGGCCGGCTGGGCGCGGCCGCGGCTCGCCGCGGCGCTGCCCGCCGGGCGGCCGCTGCTGGCCATCTGCCGGGGTATCCAGCTGCTCAACGTGGTCCGGGGCGGGACGCTGCACCAGCACCTGCCCCAGGTGGTCGGGAACGAGGAGCACTCGGGGCCGGACTGCGGGTTCGGCCGGCATCTGGTCCGGGTCGGGACCGCGGGTTGGCTAGGGCGGGTGCTGTCCGGGGCGGACAGTTTGGCCAGCACCGGCCAGACCTGGCTGGACGCGCCGACGCACCACCACCAGGCCGTGGACCGGCTCGGGGACGGGCTGGTGGCCACGGCGTGGGCATCGGACGGGACGGTCGAGGGCCTCGAAGTGGCGGGCAGCCCAGTCTTCACGGTCGGCGTGCAGTGGCATCCGGAGGAGGGCGACGACCCGCGGCTGTTCCAGGCCCTGGTGGCCGCGGCGGCTGGGGTGGCCACTAAGGCTCAAGTGACGGACAGGGCTGACGGGGCTGGAGTGACCAGCGGGGCCCGCGGGGCTGGAGTGACCAGCGGGGCCCGCGGGGCTGGAGTGACAGACGGAGCTGGTGTGGCGCGGGACGGGTCGGCCGAGCTGGGCGTGGCTGTTTCGTTATCGTCGGTCTATTCTTGGCCCATTACGCAGCCGGAACCGCCGCTGCGCCCAGCTGGGAGGCAGCGCCGCTGTGCCGGAAGGTTCGTCCGCCATCACCGACGCGGTGTTCCGCCCGGTGCGGACCGGCAACGTCTTCGAGGAGACGGTGGAGCGGCTGCTGGACGGCATCCGGCTCGGCGTGCACGGCGACGGCGACCGGCTGCCCCCGGAACGGGAGCTGGCGGCGCGGCTCGGGGTCAGCCGGGTCACCATCCGGGACGCGCTGCGCGAGCTGGCCACCGCGGGCTACGTGCAGACCCGGCGCGGGCGGTTCGGCGGCACGTTCGTCACCTACCAGCCGGATCCGATCCCGCACAATGAGCTGACCCGCGCCGCTCGCGGCATGGGCGGCCTGCTGACCGATGCGCTGACGTTCCGGCGCGTGGTCGAGGCGGGCGCGGCCGAGACCGCGGCCCGGGCCACGCTGTCCCAGCGCCAGCGGGAAGAGCTGACGGCCAGCCTGGCCGCGGTGGACGGCGCCGGCCTGGCCGGGTACCGGCAGGCCGACACCCGGCTGCACCTGGCCGTGGCCGAGGCGGCCGGCTCCGCGCTGCTGACCACGTCGGTGGTCGAGGTCCGGGTACACCTGGTCGACCTGCTCAACGCGATCCCCATGCTGGAACGCAACCTGGTGCACTCCAACCTCCAGCACGCGGCGATCGTGGGCGCCATCCTGGCGGGCGACCCGGACCAGGCCCGCCAGGCCATGGAGGAACACGTGGAGGGGACGGCCGCGTTGCTGCGCGGGTTCCTCGGTGGCGCGGGCGACGCCGATGAGCCCGATGACGCCGGGCCCGATAAATCTGATCTTGACAGCCTGCGCCCGTAATGGGTCAATACCTGTTAATCAATGGATCAGAGTCAGTCATATGAGCCGATGATCCGGCTGATCAGCGTCGACCGCCGTTGTTAGCGTCAACCCGCCCGGTCCCAGCAGGGAGGCTCCGTGTCAGCCGACGAAACCGCTGTTCCCGCCCCTACTCCGCCACCCCCTGCGGCTACAGGTGGGGGCACCGCCCTGAGCGTTGACGAGCAACGCCTGCACGACATGGGTTACGCCCAGGAGCTCCGTCGGCACATGTCCGGCTTCTCGAACTTCGCGGTCTCGTTCACGATCATCTCGATCCTGTCCGGCTGCCTGACCCTGTACGGCACCGGGATGAACACCGGCGGACCGGCCCTGATCACCTGGGGCTGGCCGATCGTCGGGGTGATGACGCTGTTCGTCGGGCTGGCCATGGCCGAGGTGTGCTCCAGCTACCCGACGGCGGGCGGCCTGTACTACTGGTCGGCCAAGCTGGCCAAGAAGAACGCCCCGGCCTGGTCGTGGTTCACCGGCTGGTTCAACTTCCTGGGCCAGGTCGCGGTCACGGCCGGCATCGACTTCGGCGCGGCGTTCTTCCTCAACGCCCTGCTCGACCTGCAGTGGGGCTTCGACACCCGGCCGTGGCACACGATCCTGCTGTTCGCCGTGATCCTGGTCGTGCACGCGCTGCTGAACCAGTTCGGCGTGAGCGTGGTGGCCAAGCTGAACGACGTCAGCGTCTGGTGGCACATCATCGGGGTCCTGCTCATCGTGGCCGTGCTGGTCTTCGTGCCCAGCCACCACCAGTCGGCCTCGTACGTTTTCGGGCACTTCGTCAACAACACCGGCTGGGGCTCGACGTTCTACGTCGCGCTGCTCGGCCTGCTGCTGGCTCAGTACACGTTCACCGGCTACGACGCCTCGGCCCACATGACCGAGGAGACCCGGGACGCGGCCACGGCCGGCCCGCGCGGCATCGTCACCTCGATCCTGGTCTCGCTGGGCGCGGGCTGGGTGCTGCTGATCGGGGTCACGTTCGCCATCCAGCACTACGCGACCGAGTCGACCGCGACCGTGCCGCCGGCCCAGATCTTCGTGGACGCGGTCGGCAACACCGGCGGCAAGCTGCTGCTGGTCGTGGTGGTCGTGGCCCAGCTGTTCTGCGGGATGGCCTCGGTCACGGCCAACTCCCGGATGATCTACGCCTTCTCCCGGGACGGCGCGCTGCCCGGCTCCCGGCTCTGGCACAAGATCAACCCGCGGACCCGGACGCCAACCAACGCGATCTGGCTGGCGGCCGCGGGCGCGCTGATCCTGGGCCTGCCGTACCTGTGGAACACCACCGCGTACGCCGCGGTGACCTCGATCGCGGTCATCGGCCTGTATGTGGCCTACGTGCTGCCGACGCTGCTCCGGCTGCTGCGCGGCGCGGACTTCGTGCCCGGGCCGTGGCACCTGGGCCGCTGGTCCCGGCCCATCGGCATCATCGCGGTGATCTGGGTCGCGTTCATCTCGATCCTGTTCATGCTGCCGACCGCGTCGCCGGTCACCGGGAAGACGTTCAACTACACGGTGTTCGCGGTGGTGGCCGTGCTCGGCTTCGCCACGGTGTACTGGTTCGTCTCGGCCCGGCGCTGGTTCAAGGGCCCGAAGGTCCAGGGCAGCGCCGAAGAACTGGCCGCGATCGAGAACGAACTGGAGTCACTGGCCTAGTGGGCGGCATGGGAGACGCGAGCACGTTCAGCTCCGCACGTCAGCGGGCGGCCAACTTCGAGGAGATCAGCGCCGCGGTCGCGGCCGGCACCATCGACACGGTGATCGTGGCGCTGACCGACATGCAGGGCCGGCTGCAGGGCAAGCGGCTGCACGCGCCCTACTTCGTGGACGAGGTGGTCCGGCACGGCACCGAGGCGTGTAACTACCTGCTGGCCGTGGACATCGACATGAACACGGTGGACGGGTACGCTCTGACGTCCTGGGAGAGCGGTTACGGGGACTTCGTGCTGGTCCCGGATCCGGCGACGACCCGGATGCTGCCCTGGAACGAGGGCACCGCGCTGGTGCTGGCCGACGTGCAGAAGCTGGACGGCACGCCGGTGGCCCCCTCCCCCCGGCAGCTGCTCAAGGCTCAGCTGGCCCGGGCGGCCGAGCGGGGCTGGACCGCCTACGCCGGTACCGAGCTGGAGTTCATCGTGTTCGAGGACTCCTACGAGCAGGCCTGGGACAAGGGCTACCGCGGGCTGATCCCGGCCAACCGGTACAACGTCGACTACTCGGTGCTGGGCACGTCCCGGATCGAGCCGCTGCTGCGTGACATCCGGCTCAGCATGGCCAAGGCCGGGATGACGGTCGAGTCGGCCAAGGGCGAGTGCAACCCGGGCCAGCACGAGATCGCGTTCCTGTACAAGGACGCGCTGACCACCTGCGACCAGCACGTGGTGTACAAGACCGGGGCCAAGGAGATCGCCGCGGCGCACGGCTGCAGCCTGACGTTCATGGCCAAGGCGAACGACAAGGAAGGCAACTCCTGCCACATCCATCTGTCGTTCCGGGACGCCGACGGGCAGCCGGTCATGTCCGGGGACGGCGAGTACGGCCTGTCCCCGGCCGGGGGCCAGATCATCGCCGGTCTGCTCGACGGGCTGCGCGAGATGACGCTGCTGTTCGCGCCGAACGTCAACTCCTACAAGCGGTACCAGGACGGCAGCTTCGCCCCGACCACGGTGGCCTGGGGCGTGGACAACCGGACCTGTGCGCTGCGGCTGGTCGGGCACGGCCCGTCGCTCCGGGTCGAGTGCCGGGTGCCCGGCGGCGACGTCAACCCGTACCTGGCCATCTCGGGGCTGATGGCGGCGGCGCTGCGCGGGGTGGAGCAGGAACTGGAGCGGCCGGCCCCGGTGACCGGGAACGCCTACGGGCTGGCGGACTCGACCCAGGTGCCGCGCACCCTGGGTGAGGCGGCCGAGCTCTGGTCGTCGTCGGCGCTGGCCGCGGACGCGTTCGGGCCCGAGGTGGTGGCGCACTACGCCAACATGGCCCGGGTCGAGCTGGACTCCTACAACGCCGCCGTGACCGACTGGGAGCTGCGCCGTTGCTTCGAGCGGCTATGAGCCCGGCTGCGGGCTCGCCGGCTCTGGTGCAGGAGGTACTGAATCCAGCTACTGAGGCCGTTGTTTCTTCTGTGCCAGAAGTGACGGCTGCGCAGGCGGAGTCGGCGGTGCGGCGGGCCGAGCAGGCCGCGGTGGTGTGGGGCGGCCTGTCCCCGGCCGACCGGGCCCGGCTGCTGCGCTCGTTCGCCGCCCTGGTCGACCGGGATCTCGAGGAGCTGGCCCAGCTGGAGGTGGCCGAGGCCGGGCACCCGATCGCCAGCGCCCGGGGTGAGGCGGCCGCCGCCCGGGACGTGCTGCTGTACTACGCCGGGGCGCCGGAACGGCTGTCCGGCCGGCAGATTCCGGTGGCCGGCGGCCTGGACGTGACGTTCCACGAGCCCCTGGGCGTGGTCGGGGTGATCGTGCCCTGGAACTTCCCCATGCCCATCGCCACCTGGGGCTTCGCTCCCGCGCTGGCGGCCGGGAACGCGGTCCTGCTCAAGCCCGCGGAGCTGACCCCGCTGACCGCGATCAAGCTGGCTGAGCTGGCGCTGGAGGCCGGGCTACCGGAGGGTGTGCTCCAGGCGGTGTGCGGACGCGGGCCGGTGGTGGGCCGGTTCCTGGTCGAGCATCCGGCGGTCCGCAAGATCTGCTTCACCGGCTCGGTGCCGGTAGGCCAGTCGATCATGGCCGCGTGCGCGAGCCAGACCGAGCGGGTCACGCTGGAGCTGGGCGGCAAGAGCCCGAACATCGTGTTCGCCGACGCCGACCTGGAGCGGGCCGCGGCGACCGCGCCCTACGCGGTGTTCGACAACGCCGGGCAGGACTGCTGCGCGCGGTCCCGGATGCTGGTCCAGCGGCCCGTCTACGACCGGTTCATGGCGTTGTTCGAGGCCGCCACCCGCGGTGTGGTGGTGGGCGACCCGCTCGATGAGAAGACTGAGATGGGGCCGCTGATCTCGGCCGCCCAGCGGGAGCGGGTGCGCGGCTTCGTGCCGCCGGACGCGCCGGTGGCGTTCCGGGGGGCAGCGCCTGATGGTGCTGGGTTCTGGTACGCGCCGACGGTGCTGGCCGGTGATGCGGCGGCGGTGACCGAGCTGCCCGCGTGGCGGGACGAGGTGTTCGGCCCGGTGGCCTGCGTGGTCCCGTTCGAGGACGAGGCCGACGCGATCCGGCTGGCCAACGCCACGCCGTACGGGCTGTCCGGGTCGATCTGGACCTGGGACACGGGCCAGGCCATCCGGGTGGCCCGGGCCGTTCAGGCCGGCAACCTGTCGGTGAACTCCACGGTCTCGGTGCGTTATTCGACGCCGTTCGGCGGGTTCAAGCAGTCCGGGCTGGGCCGCGAGCTGGGCCCGGACGCGCCGCTGGCCTTCACCGAGGAAAAGAACGTCTTCATCGCCACGGATTAGATCGCCACGGATTAGGGAGCAGGTCGAGGGTGCAGGGGAGATTGGACGGGCGGACGGCGGTGGTCACCGGGGCCGGCAGCGGCATCGGGCTGGCCACGGTGCGCCGGTTCGCGGCTGAGGGCGCGCACGTGGTGGCGGTGGACGTCGACGAGCAGGCCGGGGAGAAGGCCGCGGCCGAGGCGGGCGGGCTGTTCGTCCGGGCCGACGTGACCGTAGCCGAGGACGTGGCGGCCACGTTCGCCACCGCCTTCGACACGTACGGCTCGGTCGACGTGGCGTTCAACAACGCGGGGATCTCCCCTCCGGAGGACGACTCGATCCTGACCACCGGGCTGGAGGCCTGGCGCCGGGTACAGGAGGTCAACCTGACCTCGGTCTACCTGTGCTGCAAGGAAGTCATCCCGTACATGCAGCGCCAGGGCAAGGGCTCGATCATCAACACGGCCTCGTTCGTGGCCGTGCTGGGCGCGGCCACCTCGCAGATCTCCTACACCGCGTCCAAGGGCGGCGTGCTGGCCATGAGCCGGGAGCTGGGCGTCCAGTTCGCGCGGCAGGGCATCCGGGTCAACGCGCTCTGCCCGGGCCCGGTCGACACGCCGCTGTTGCAGGAGCTGTTCGCCACCGACCCGGAGCGGGCGGCGCGGCGGATGGTGCACATCCCGATGGGCCGGTTCGGCCAGGCCGACGAGATCGCCGCCGCGGTAGCGTTCCTGGCCAGCGACGACGCGTCTTTCATCACAGCCTCGTCGTTCCTGGTCGATGGCGGCATTTCCGGGGCTTATGTGACGCCGCTCTAATGCGTTGATCGATTAGCCAAGCGCTGGAGGCTCCAGTATCGTCCCTGCGGTCTTATCCGAGACTGAGGTGGGGGACGAATTGCGCTTCTGGTCGCATTCACGTCGAAGCTGGATGGCGGTCGCGCTTCCTCTGGTGTCGGTTGCGGTGATCTCGGCCTGCGGATCCGCGGGGGCTAACCGGCCGGCTGCGGCGACGCCGTCGGGGGCGGCCGGGATAGCGTGGTCGACCGGGGTGGCGTCGCACTCGGCCCGGGGCGCCGCCGTCTCCGATGACCGGCTGACCGGCTTCGGAGCGACCATGGCCGCGTGGAACGCGCACCACCGGGCGGCGGCCGCCGCGTACTCGAACGTGACCCTGCAGAGCGGCCGGGTGGTCGAATACACGGTCACCACCGGCGCCAGCCCCATTGCGTCGGCGATAAAGCGGGCCAAAGACGAGCTCCCCGCCGACGCTCGCCAACTCTGGGCCGCCCAGAAAGGGAATTGTTACCAGGCCGAATTGACCAGCGCCACGGTCGGCCGCGCCCTTGATGGCCCGGCCATCGGCGACCCCTCCGGCGGCGTCCTGGCCATGATGAACACCCTGCTGCCCTCTGGCGCCCCCGTATACCACCCGGACGCGGTGACCCAGATCATGCTCACTCCCGGCACCTACTCCACCCCTTCCGACGCCCCCGACTGCTAGCGCTGGGGGCGTGTGGCCGCAGTGGCGGGGGGTGAGCGATGACGCGGGAGCTGGGGACACTTGGGTGCAACATCTGCTCAATAGTCCCAGCCCCGGAGTCACAGGGGCGGATGTGACTCCTGGGGCCGGGCGCCACGCCTGGCCACGCCTGGCCGCGCCGGGCCGGGCCGGGCCGCCGGTACGTTGGCGCCAACGGTCCGCATACCACCGGCACGTTGGCGCCATCGGTCCGGTTAGCGGCCAGCGACGGCTGGGGGCAGCAGGCTTCTCAGAGGCCGGTGTGCCACCGGAGCTGGGTGGGGCGCCACGCGCACAGGGGTGGCGGCCCTGGGCCATCCCGTCGCCGTCGTCCCGGCGGCCGGATCAGCGGGCCGGACGGGACGGGTCAAGCGGCGGCGATCTTCCGCCGCTTGAGGCGGGCCGGACGGGACGGGTCAAGCGGCGGCGATCTTCCGCCGCTTGAGGCGGCCCGGGAGGTCTGCTCGGCTGACGGGCCGGACGACGGCGACCTCGGGGGATCAGGCCAAAGGCCTTCATCATTCCGGAGCCTGAGTGCCCCGCCGGAGGCGACTAACGGCGGCCATGAGGAGCACTGGCGTTACGCTGGCACTGTAAGTTTTTACTCGGGTGACGAACCTGAGTGTGAAGGCAGGATGGCCATGAGCGAGCTGCCGCTCGACGCCGTACCCGGTATGGCCGATGCCGCGCACGAGGCCGCGCACGGCCGGGTTGTCTACCTGGTCGATCATGGTGAGCGTTTGGCGGCGATCGTTCCGGCATCCATCGCCGCTGAACTCGAGCGGCTTTCCCCTGAGGAACTGACCGCGCTTCTCGAGGACTTCGCTGACGCCGCAGCGGCCAGGGAGGCTCGAGCCAGCATCGCAGCCGGTGAGCCACTGATCCCCTGGGAGCAGGTCAATGCTGACGACGACCGGTGACGCATGGCCTACGAAATCGTCTTAAGAGAACAAGCCAGTAAGGCCTTCCGCCGCTTGGACAAGCCAATTCGCCAGCGCGCAGCAAGGCCTACGGCGGCCACTGATCCAGGTCAGCTGCGCGCTCGCGGGTGTGACGCGAGGGATGGGTGGGGGCCCAGAGCTCGGGTGAGTGTGACGCGAGAGATGGGCGGGGCGCCCAGAGCTCGGGTGAGTGTGACGAGTGGAATTGGTGGGGCGCGCCATTGCTCCGGCGGCGAATGCTTCACCGGAGCCCGACAAGCCCAGCCGGAGGTGAGTGCGTACGGTAGGTCCATGCCGACACGGGTTGCGGTCTGGGCCAAGGACGAGCGAGCCGGGTACGAGTTTGCGGAGGTCACGCTCGGGGCTGATCGGCTCGGCGCCCGGGGCGTGGCCATCGGCGGCGACCCGGTGGCTTACCGGCTGGACTACGTGCTGGAGACGGGGCCGCGGTTCGTGACGACTCGGCTGGAGGTGTCCAGCCGGGGCGCGGGGTGGAGCCGGAGGCTGGTGCTGCACAGCGACGGCGCGGGAGCGTGGACCGTCGACGCCGAGACCGAGGGGAACCTCGGTCTGCCCGGGGCGGGTGGCGATGCGGCCGCGCTCACCGGGGCGCTGGACTGCGACCTGCGACTGTCTCCGGTCACCAACCTCATGCCCATCATGCGACACGAGCTGCTGTTGGCCGGGGGCCAGGTGGAGCTGACCACGGCCTGGGTCTCGGTGCCCGACCTGGCGGTGGAACCCGATGGGCAGCGCTACACGAGCGCGGGCCACAACCAGGTCCGCTACGACGCGCTGGACGGGGGCTTCTCGGCCATCATCACTATGGACGACGACGGGCTGGTGGCCGACTATCCCGGGGTCGCCCGCCGGATCTGAGCCACATTGCGCATCGGAAGGAGCTTGCCGTGGAGCCTGAGGTCGCGGAGCTGTACCAGGGCCAGCCGGTGCTGGCCTTCCCAGATCCGGCCGCGTGGGAGAAATGGCTGGCGGCCGAGCATGCCGGCGCGTCAGGACTGTGGTTGAAACTCGCGAAGAAAGGCTGCCCCCACCGCACCGTCAGTTACGCCGAGGCCCTCGACATCGCCCTGTGCTTCGGCTGGATCGACGGCCAGAAGCGGCCGCTGGATGACGATTACTGGCTGCAGCGATTCACGCCGCGAAAGCCAAGGGGCAAGTGGTCGAAAATCAACTGCGGCAAGGCGGAAGCTCTGATCACCGCCGGCCGGATGCGGCCGACTGGCCTGCGTGAAGTGGAGGCGGCCAAGGCCGACGGTCGCTGGGCCGCCGCCTACGACGGGCAGAGCACCGCGACGGTCCCCGACGACCTGCGCCAGGCGCTGGACGCCGATGAGGACGCCGCCGCCTTCTTCGCCACGCTCGATCGCGGGAACCGGTACGCCATCTTGTACCGGATCCAGGAGGCCAAGAAGCCGGAGACCCGAGCGGCCCGCATCGCCAAGTTCGTCGCGATGCTGCACGACCACCAGACCATACATCCGGTTCCGGCCCGCGGGTGATGGGCTCCGGTAAGCCTTGCGGTGGGAGAGGCGCCAGCGAAGGATGGGGTCATGAGCGACCCCGTGGACCCCGGAGTGCCCCGGCGGGACACGGCCCGCCAGCGCCCCGGCGCTGGCTGGCGCCGAAGGGGTCCGGCGTGGGGCGGCGCGCGGTCGGCCTCCAGGGTTACCTGGTGGCCGGGGGCGTGATCGTGGTGGCCCTGGTGGTCTTCACGCTGGCCCGGCAAGGCTGGAGCCCGGCCCTGTTCGGCATCGTCCCGCTGATCCTGGTCCTGGCGATCGGCATCCTGGTCAAGCGGTGACGCCGGCCGCAAGCGGTGACGCCGGCCGCCGCCCCGCCGGAGGCCAAGCCTGCGCGGTTAGGCGCAGCGGATGGTGCGGAGGCGGATGGTGACGTCCATGGCTTCGAGCTGGGAGAGAACCTCGGGCGGGTACTCGGTGCCGATGTCGGTGATGACGTAGCCGATCTCGTCCCGGGTGCCGAGCATCTGGCCTTCCACGTTGACATGGTGGTCGGCCAGGACCCGGTTGATCGCGGCCAGCACGCCGGGGACGTTCTGGTGGATGTGCACCAGGCGGTTGGCCCCGACTGCGGTCGGCAGGGCAATCGCGGGCAGGTTGTTGCTGAGCGAGGTAGCGCCGACCGCGTCGTAGTCCAGCAGCTTGCCCGCGACGAACTCACCGATGTCCAGCTGGGCTTCCTCGGTGGAGCCGCCGACGTGCGGGGTAAGGATCACGTTGGGCAGGCCACGCAGGACCGAGACGAACTCGTCGCCCTTGGCCTTGGGCTCCTCGGGGAACACGTCGATGGCGGCGCCGGCGATGTGGCCGGTCTCGATGTTGCGGCGCAGCGCGTCGTGGTCGACGACGAAGCCGCGGGACAGATTGAGGAACAGGCTGCGCGGCTGCATGCGGGCGAACTCGGTCTCGCCGAACAGCCCGCTGTTGCCCGGGCGCCCGTCGACGTGCAGGGTGACGGTCTCCGCCGTCTCCAGCAGCTCGCCCAGGGTGGTGCAGCGGCGGGCGTTGCCCATCGCGAGCTTGTCGGCGATGTCGTAGAAGTACACCGACATGCCGAGGTTCTCGGCCAGCACGGACAGCTGGGCGCCGATGTTGCCGTAGCCGACGATGCCGAGCTTGCGGCCGCGCACCTCATGGCTGCCGGAAGCGGACTTGTCCCACTCCCCCAGGTGCATCTTGAGGTTCTTCTCCGGGAGCCGGCGCGCCAGCGAGATGATCTCGGCCAGCACCAGCTCGACCACGCTGCGGGTGTTGGAGAACGGGGCATTGAACACGGCCACGCCGCTGCGAGAGGCGGCGGTCAGGTCGATCTGGTTCACGCCGATGCAGAACGCGCCCACCGCCACCAGGTCCGCGGCCTGCGGGGCGGCGAACACCTCTTCGGTGACGTTGGTCCGGGACCGGATGCCGAGCAGGCTGATCCCGGGCAGCGCGGCGATCAGCTCGTCCTCGCTGAGCGCGCCCGCCCGCGTCTCGACCTGGTAACCGGCCTTGGTCAGCCGCGCGATCGCATCCGGGTGGATGTTCTCCAGCAGCAGCGCACGCTTCGGTGCGTTGATCGTGTCCAGCGTCAGCAACCCCTTCAGTACCCTCGCGTCCCACCCGGCATCCTCATGCAGACACCGGGCCGACGCCAACGCCTTTATTTTAGACGGTCCCGGGTACCGACCTCAGTCTGTCCGCGGGCAAGCTGGCCAGGCGGCGGCGGGCCATGCCCGCGTCCTCGTGCGGGATGGACTCCAGGATGTCCAGAGCCTCCTGCCAGCTTTCCGCGGCCGCGGCGGGCCCCACCGCCTGCAGCTGGGCGTCGCCCAGGCCGAGGTGGGAGCCGGCTTCGTGGTACCGGTCGCCGATCTCGCGGTAGATGTCCACGGCTTGGGCGTAGCAGTCCGCGGCCTGCTGGTGGGCGTTCATCCGGCTGTGCGTGTAACCCAGGCTGTCCAGCGTGTCGGCCTCGCCGCCGCGGTAGCCGATCTCGCGCTGGAACTCCAGCGACCGCTGGCAGTACACCAGCGCCTTCTCGTACTGGCCCAGGTGCGCGTACAGCCAGCCCACGCTGTTTTCCAGGCCGGCCAGGGTGGACGCGGGCCCGATCTCCTCCACCACCCGCATCGCCTCGCGCGCGTGCACCAGGGCTTGGGCATACCGGCCCTGGTGCTCGAACAGGGCCCCGAACCCCTGGTGCACGGTGGCCTCGTTGGCCCGGTCCCCCAGCCGCCCGAAGATGTCCAGCGCGGTGGACAGGTGCGGCTCGGCCTCGGCGAAGTCGCCGGTCAGGACCAGGCCGCGGCCGAGTTCGTAGTGCGCGTGGCCCAGACCCACCGGGTCGCTGAGGCGCTGGGCGGCCTGCAGGGCCTGGCGCTGGATGGTGATGCACTCGTGCCAGCGGCCGCGCCGGTAGAAGAACGGGGCCAGCGTCCAGGTGATCTGCCAGGCGTACTGGTCGTCCCCGTCGGCGATGGCCTTGGTCAGCAGCCCGAGCATGACCGGGTTCTCGGCTTCGAACCAGGCCAGGGCCTGGCCCCGGCCGGAGAACTCCTCGGGCACGGCGCCGGGTGCCAGCGGATCCAGGTCGAGCGCCTTGCGCAGGCTGTTGGACTGCAGCGCCCCGGCGTGCGCGGTGTGCAGGTAATGGTCCGAGCAGCGGCGTTCGGCGGCGGTGCGGTCGGCCTCGCTGTCGATGGTCTCGGCCTGATCGACGGCGTAGGCGCGGAGCAGGTCGTGGAACGCGAACCGGCCCGGCACGTGCTCGGCCAGCGCGTGCACCCGGGTCAGCTCGCGTAGCGCCGAGGCGGCCTCGGACCGGCTGACCCCGGCCAGGCTGGCCGCGGCCGGCAGCGACCCGTCCGGCCCGGGGTGCAGGCCCAGCAGCCGGAACATCCGGGCCGCGGACGGGCTGAGCTGCTCATACGACCAGGACAGCACGGCCCGCACGTCGGTGGCGGCGTCGCCGGCGTCCAGCACCTCCAGCCGGTTCCTGGTGTCCCGCAGCTCGGCGGCCAGGGCGGCCAGCGAGAACCCGGGACGGGTGGCGGCCCGGCCCGCGGCCACCCCCAGCGCCAGCGGCAGCCGGGCGCAGAGCGAGATCAGCTCGGCCGCGGCCGCGGGCTCGGCCGCGACCACCTCCGGGCCCAGCCGGCGGCCCAGCAGTTCGTGCGCCTCGTTCTCGGTCAGCACGTTCAGGGTCAGCGGGGTGGCGCCCTCGGCCACGACCAGCCCGGTGAGCTGGGACCGGCTGGTCACTACGACCAGCGACCCGGGCGAGCCGGGCAGCAGCGGGCGGACCTGGTCCGGGTCGCGCGCGTTGTCCAGCACGACCAGCACGCGCTTGCCGTCCAGCATGCTGCGGAACAGCGCGGCCCGTCCCTCCACATCCACCGGCATCCGCTGCGGCTGGACGGCCAGGGCGTCCAGGAAGAACCGCAGCGCGCTCTCCGGGCTCATGGCCGAGCCGGACGGGTCGAAGCCCCGCAGGTTCACGTAGAGCTGGCCGTCGGGGAACCGCTTGGCCACCTGCCGGGCGAACCGGTTGGCCAGCGCGGTCTTGCCGACGCCGGCCGTCCCGGTGATCGCGATGATCTGCACGGTGTCGTTGACCGGCGGGCCGTCCAGGACGCCGAGGGCCGGGTCGAGAGCAGGGTCGGCCCCGATCACGCGCAGCATGCGCTCCAGCTCGGTGTGGCGCCCGGAAAAGCCCGGCGCCTCCAGCGGGAGCTGCGCGGGCACCGGGTCGGACACCGCCGGCCCGGCCGCGGGCGGCGGCCGAGATCGCCCAGGAGATCGGCCTTCCGCCCGGCGTGCTGAATGTCGTCAA
>CAXUJF010000106.1:7407-13831 GCA_964250865.1 uncultured Streptosporangiaceae bacterium | reverse complement strand
CTGCAGTCCGCCCCGGCGCAGCCGCTTGTCGGCCGCGCGCAGCAGCTGGCGGTCGCCGCCGGTCAGCTCGACCTCGACCTCACGCCAGGTGGAGATCGTGGTGGACGCGCCCAGTGTCTGGGCCGAGACCTCGTCCGCCACCACTTCGGCCAGGGACGTGCCGGCCGCGTCGACCAGCGTCCGGACGTGCCGGACGGTGGCGATCCGTGCCACCGGGGCCAGGGCGTGGCCCCGGCTGTACACCTTGACCAGCCGGGCCAGCTCGGCGGGCACGGTCCGCCCGCTCCGGCCCAGCGGCAGCTGGAGCTCCCGCCGCGTCTGCGGGCCGGCCGGCAGCTTCAGGTGCCAGCCGCTGTCCTTACCGCCGCGGCGCCGCCGCAGCGTGACACCCGCGCGCAGCAGCCGCAGGTCCTCGGTGTCGTAGTACTCGGCCTCGAGCTTCTGCTCATCGGGCCCGTCCTCGCTGGCCACCCGGGGCAGGTCCTCCAGGGGCGGCAGCACGGCATCCGGGCCGATCTCGTACTTGAGCTCAATCTCGCGGGTGTCCGTAACCATAGAAATCTGCGTACCCATTCCGTTGCTGGCGATGCGTGCTGGCGATCTGTTAGTGACAACCAGGATCTATCGGCAAGACAATTCAAGTTCAGTCAGAGTTTACCTTCCGTTCATCTTCCGGGCTTAGGTGACCTGTCGTACATTTGTTCTAAATAGGCCCTATGATCAGCACGAGCTGATTCGAACGTGTTATCGTCTCGGCCATGGGAGCTGGGAGAACGTCATCGGGTGGGTATCCCCCCCCGGTGGGGACGGTGCCGATGTTGTCCCGGGTGCCCGCGGGGGAGCTGATGGACAGCCCGCGGCGGGCACCGGTGCGCCGGACGGCGGAAGTGCTCTACAGCGACACCAGCTGGCGGCCCTGCCAGATCGTGGCCTGGGCCCAGTACCAGGGCGGCTGGGCGGCGCTGATCCGGTGGCCGGACGGCCGGGAGGACTGGCGGCAGTTCAACCGCCGTCACATGCGCCCGCAGGCTCACGGCGATCCGGGGTTAGCCGGAGACCGCGTGCGAGGCCTGGCCGGGAGCCTGCTGCCCGGCCCGGGACGAGCCCTGGCGCGGGCTGTCTTCGGACAGCAGCGGGGAGCGGGCCAGCGCGAACACGGCCCCGGCCATCAGCGCCGTGCTCAGCCCGGCCAACAGCAGCGGGGACCATGCCGGCCCGGACCCGCTCGTGGAAGGCCAGCACCCCCCACAGGATCGAGATGATCGGGTCGGACAGGGTCAGCCCGGGCTGGGCCGCGATCAGCCGCCCGGCATTCAGGGCCGACTGCACCAGGAACATGCCCAGCCCCCCGGTGGCGACCATCGCGTACAGCTGCCAGCCGGTGAAGATGGTCCCGAACCCGTGCGAGAAGTGCGTGGTCATGCCCTTCATCAGCGCCGCGGTCAGGCCGAACGCGGATCCGCCCGCCTCTCTTTCTGCGGCACCTTCTGGTTGGCCTTGCGCTGCAGCACCGAGGACGTGGCGTTGGCGCAGGCCGCCAGCATGGCCAGGAGGTAGCTGAGCATGCTCACCCTTCCTGTCCGCGGCCGGTGTCTCCGCGTCGAGTTACCCGCACATGACCACGTGACACGCTTGCCCTGCGCGGGAGAAGGTTATCCCGGTCAAGGAATCGGGACGCCGCCGTCATAGGTTGGCAGGGACCACTGAGACGAATCCTTCGGGAAGGGCCCACCATGGAATACCGTCAGCTTGGCCGGAGCGGCCTCCGGATCTCGACGCTGACTCTCGGCACGATGACGTTCGTCGGCGGGGGCGGCAACAGCCCACTGGCCAGCACCGACCTGGACGGGGCCAAGCGGCAGATCGGAATGGCCCTGGACGCCGGGGTTAACCTGATCGACACCGCGGACATCTACTCCGCGGGTGTGTCCGAGGAGATCGTCGGCCAGGCCATCAAGGGCAAGCGGGACGACCTGCTGCTGTCGTCCAAGGTCCGGATGAAGACGGGCGACGGGCCCAACGACGCGGGCCTGTCCCGGCACCACATCATCACCGGCCTGGAGGCCAGCCTGCGGCGGCTGGACACCGACCACATCGACATCTACCACGTGCACGAGTGGGACGGGGAGACGCCGGTCGAGGAGACCCTGTCCACGCTGGACTCCCTGGTCAAGGCGGGCAAGATCCGCTACCTGGCCGCGTCGAACTACTCCGGCTGGCAGCTGATGAAGGCGCTGGCCGCGGCCGACGCCCGCGGCCACGAGCGGTTCGTGGCCCAGCAGATCTACTACTCGCTCGAGGCCCGCGACGCCGAGTACGAGCTGGTGCCGCTGGCCCTGGACCAGGGTCTCGGCATCCTGGTCTGGAGCCCGCTCGCGGGCGGCCTGCTGTCGGGCAAGTTCCGCCGGGACGCGGACCAGCCCGAGGAGTCGCGCCACCTGAACGGGTGGAGCGAGCCGCCGGTGCGCAACGAGGACCGGCTCTACGACACGATCGAGGTCCTGGTCGACGTGGCCAAGGCCCACGACGTGTCTCCGGCCCAGGTCGCGCTGGCCTGGTTGCTCAGCAAGCCCGGCGTCACCTCACTGGTCATCGGCGCCCGCACCGACGAGCAGCTGGCCGACAACCTCAAGTCGGCCGACCTGGTCCTGTCCAGCGACGAGCGGGCCGCCCTGGACCAGGTCAGCACGCCGGACCTGATCTACCCGCACTGGCACCAGCTGGCCACGGCCAACGACCGCCTCGGCGACCCCGACCTGGCCCTGCTGCGCCCCCATCTGAACAAGTAAGGACCGGCCGCGGGGGGCCCCCCGCGCCGGGCGGGGGCCGCGCCGCGGACGGGCGGGGGCCGCCGCCCCCCCCCCCTCACAACCCCCGCCCCGCCCGCCCGGCCCCCCGGGCCGTGGGGGGCCCCGGCCCGGCCCCGCCCAGGACGCTGCCGGCGCCAATCCGGTCACCCGCGTACTCGTGCATGGCGTCCAGGTTGTCGTGGGCAGGGTATCGGCTGGCCGCCGGGCCGTCGGCGAATGCGCGGAAGATGTTCGAGGTCACCTGGCGGACGAAGGCGGCGGTGGAGTCGCCGATCCCGTGCGGCTGGTCGCCGTAGATCGCCTCCACCCAGCGCATGGTCCCGGAGTTGAACACCCCCGCGCCGCCGGCATGGGTGTAATAGGCCGAGTCACCGTAGCTGCTGACCCCGCTGCAGACCAGCGGGGAGTGCGACAGCACCTCGATCGGCCGCGGCACCGGGTAGCCGGGGTTGACCCGGTCGTATTCGACGCCGACCAGATGAGGGAAGCTCGCCCCCCTGGGTACCCCGGTGCCCGCGAAGACCCAGCTGGACGGGCTGGTCACCCGGTACGCCGCGTCGGCCGGGAACGACTCATAAAGGGTGCCGATGAGGGAGGACTCCGGGTCGGGGCTGGGGGCGTCCCGCCAGTTACCGGTGACCAGCGCGTTGTCCTTCCCGTACATCGGGTCTTCGGTGTAGCTGGTCTTGTAGCAGACCACCTCGCGGCCGGCGCCGTGCGCGGAGTCCTGCAGCCGGGTACGCCGGAACATCGCGTTGGCCCCGAGGAAGGCCAGGTTGACCCCGGCGTTGCGGGCGGCGGTCACGTTGGCCCGCTCCGCGGGCGACCAGTACTCGTCGTGCCCCAGCGACAGCAGCGCGCTGGCGCCCTTCAGCAGGTCCGGGTCGGCCGCGATGTCTATGGCGGTCACGTAGGCCAGCGGCAGGCCCAGGTACTCGGCCAGCTTGATCGCGTTCCGCTCGTAGGTGAGGAACATCGACGCGCCGTCGTCGTTGTACGGCCGGTCCAGGCTGACCGCCCGCGACCGGTCCGCGTACGCCCCCCGCGGGCCCTTGTACAGGTCGTACCCGCCCCAGGTGTTGTACGCCTGCCAGGTCGCGACGCAGTTCTTGATCACCACCTTGCCCGCGGTGCTGGCTGAGCGGACCGTCACCGGTACGTACCGCTGGGCCCCGGAGTCCGCGTCCAGCAGCAGCACGTACGAGCCCGGCGGCCAGTCGTCGGTGGGTACGTCCAGCATCGGGTCCCAGGACGTGCGGACCGTGTTGGTGGCGTTTTCCACCGCCGGCAGGGCCTGGGCGTGCCCGCGCAGCGGGCCGGACCGCCACACCCGCCGCGCGCCGATGCCCTGGTACCAGCCGAGCCGGTAGGCGGTCACCCGGTAGCCGCCGGACGTGGTCGACACGAACAGTGGGAACGGCTCACCCTGCCGCACGCTGGCCAGGCCGGCGTAACCCTCGATCTCATGCTCGCCGCCCAGGTGGCGGATGACCCAGTGCGGGTCGCCGGGCCGCGAGTTCTCCGAGGCGGTGGTGGTGCCCCGCGGTCGCGGCGTGGGCCGCAGCGTCGCGGCCGGGTGCTTGGTGGCGGCCGGGGCCGATGACCCGCTGGGCCACCACAGCGGTGAGGTGGCGGCGGCGGCCACCCCGGCGACACCCACCCCGGCGGCGCCCAGGAAGGATCGCCGGCTCAGCCCCTGGTCCGCGGCGCGCCTGCCCCGCCTCTGGTCACCAGTCATGCAGACCAGGATGCCGCACACCGCCGGTGCTGGTGACAAAGGCCGTGAACTGGCTCACGATGCGGACGTTGCGCTACTTCACGGTGCTGGCGTTGATCTGGTCGAAGTCGCCGATCCCGTTGCTCAGGCCGCCGCCGCCGGACCACTGCCACATCAGCGCGTGGACGCTGGTCCGGGTCACCCCGCCGAAGAACGTGGCGCAGCTGGACGAGCCCTTGAGGCACCAGCCGACCGGGGCCGCGCTGAAGCGGGTGGTTTCCGGCTCGTACGTCCACTCGTCGGTGCCGGGGATGGAGGCTTCGCTGCCGGTGCCGAAGATCGAGGCCCACACGCCGGCGTCGGAGTACACCCCGGGGGTGTAGCCGTGCGCCTTTTCGTAGCCGTAGAAACCGTTGAAGACGGCCCGGTCCAGGCTGGCCGCGACGGGGCTGCTCTTGACCTTGCCGCTGCACGATGAGGTGTAGACCGAGTTCCAGCCGTTGTCGTGGGCGGGGGCCACCCCCGGCAACTCGATGTCCATGAACAGCACCTTGTACTTGATCGCCTGCCCGTTGGCATCGGCGACCGCCCGTACCGCCTGCCGCTGCCCCCAGGCCAGGGCCTCGCTGTAGGTCCCGTTGTAGTGCGGGTCCACCCCGGGGCCGCCCATGAACCAGTACGCCCCGGTGCCGATCCCGATGCCGTGGGCGTAGTTGCTGTTGGCCTGGGCGCTGTTGGCCGACGACCAGGCCAGGAAGCCGCCCTTGCAACCCAGCCAGTACGACCAGCTGCCGGTCATGCCGATGTAGCCGCCGTACCGGCCCAGGCCCTTCGGCTCCTGGTACGGGTTCCCGCTGATGGAGACGGGCCAGCTGTCGGTGCCCCACCAGAACCCGGGGGTGTCCCCGGCGCGCGCGGTGGCCGCGGTCCCGGTGCCGACCGCGGCCGACGCCTGCGGGCCGGTGGCGCTCACCGTGATCCCAGCCACTACGGCGGCCGCCGCCACGGCGGCGAGGATCCGGCGCATTCGGGTTGTCAGCCGTACCATCGTGTCCGCCTCCGTGATGCTGCCGGGGGTGAACGCCCCGGTTGACATAGGAGATCGTACGTCCAGAAGGCCCCGGTAAGGCCGATCTGGCTGTGGCATGTCGGATCAAGGTCAGCCGCCGGGAAGTGACCGGGACGCAAACGGTGATCGTTCTGAGGCCGGCCTTGAGGTGAATCACCCGGTATTGGTGTGTCAGGCTGGTCTCATGGGTGCGGACGAGCCGCGGCGGCTTCTGCTGCTCCGGCACGCCAAGTCGGCGTGGCCGGATGTGCCCGACGCCGAGCGGCCGCTGAACGACCGGGGACGCCGGAACGCCCCGGCCATGGGGCGCTGGCTGCAGTCCAGCGGCTACCTCCCCGACGTGGTGCTTTGTTCCACCGCCTGCCGCACCCGGGAGACCTGGGAGCTGCTGGCGCCCGAGCTGCAGGTGGCCCCGCCGGTCCGCTACGAGCAGCGCATCTACGAAGCCACCGCGCTGAGCCTGCTGCACCTGCTGCGCGAGGCCGGTAACGGCTACCGGACGGTGCTGCTCATCGGGCACAACCCGGGGATCGCGGAGCTGGCCGTCGGCATCGCCCAGCTGGCCGACGGCCCGGCGGGCGAGGCCCTGCAACGGGTACGGAAGAAGTACCCCACCGCCGGGCTCGCGGTGCTGGAGTTCGAAGGCGAGTGGGCCGACCTCACCCCCGGGGAGGTTCTCATGACCGAGTTCGCCGTGCCCCGCGAGCTGCGGGCCTGAGCCGCAGGCCGGGGACGCCGGCGTCGCCGCCCACCGGGTTCCGTTCAGACCCGGTTAAAAATGTTGATTTCCGGGTATTCAGAAAATGGCGTGCGCGGGAGGCGTTGCCC
>CAXUJF010000106.1:0-7397 GCA_964250865.1 uncultured Streptosporangiaceae bacterium | reverse complement strand
CTCCCCGGCTACAACCACTCGGGCGGGCGGGCCCGGCCGCCCCGGCGCCCCCCCCCCCCCCCACGCACCTGAGACCGGTCAGGAACCGAAGCTGGCTACCGCCGGGATGATCTCGTTGCCGATCACTTCCAGCGGCGTGATGGTCGAGACTCCGGCCACGCCGCCGATCGCGGTCTGGATGCCCTGCTCGGACAGGCGGCCCAGCTCGTCGATGGTCTCGGCCGTCCGCTCACCCTTCTCGCCGACGTTGAATGCGTAGTACGCGGTCTTCTCGATCTCGTCGTAGTCGCGGCCTTCGCGCTCGCAGTGCTCGCGGAGCACGTCGAGCTTGTGGCCCAGTTCAGGACCGCCGAACAGGTTGCAGGCCTGCGCGTACTTGGCCACCATCCGCAGCGTCTTCTTCTCGCCCCCGCCGCCGATCATGATGGGCGGGTGCGGCCTGGTCAGCGCCTGGGGCGAGTTCAGCGGCCGCTCCAGCTGGAACTGCTTACCGTGATACGGGCTCTCGTCTCCGGCCCACATCTGCAGGCAGATCTGCAGGGCCTCCTCGAGCTGCTCGAACCGCTCTGCCACCGGCGGGAACGGGATACCCAGACCGCGGGACTCCTCTTCGTTCCAGCCCGCCCCGATCCCCAGCCACGCCCGGCCGCCAGACAGCACGTCCAGGGTGGTGATGATCTTGGCCAGGACGCCCGGGTACCGGTAGATGACCCCGGTGACCAGGGTGCCCAGCCGGGCCCGCGACGTGTGCGCGGCCAGGAAGCCCAGCGTGGTGTAGGCCTCCAGCATGTCGTGCTCGGCCGGTCCCACCGACTGGATCTGGAAGAAATGGTCCATGACCATGATGTGCTCGAAGCCGGCGTCGTCCGCGGTGCGAGCCACGGTGGCCAGCGTCGCGCCCAGCTGTTCCGGGCCACCGGCCCAGGTGAAATCGGGAATCTGAATACCGAGTTTCACGCGATCACCTCCGGCACCAGTCTTCCATATCCGGAGGAAGCTCCGGTAAGCGGGCGGCGCCTGCAGGCAGCGGCCGCCCCGGGTCAGCCGCCGCCCCGGGTCAGCGCCCGGGGTCAGCGCCCGGGGTCAGCGCCCGGGGTCAGCGCTTGTCCAGCAGGCGCGTACGCAGGGCCGGGTTCAGGGCGGCGTCGGCCGCGGTCCAGGCCAGGGCGGTGGCGGCGTCGGTCAGGGCCCGGTCGGCCGTCGGCGTGACGCAGTGCGCCGCGAACTCCTTCTGGTGGTTGACCGCGGGCAGCGAGTCGATGCCGATGTAGGGGTGGATGGCCGGCACGACCAGGGAGACGTTGCCCATGTCGGTGGAGGCGCGGTTCATCCGGCCGGCCAGGCCCGCGGCGCCCCCCGAACCGTCGGACGGCAGGAACTCGCGCCCCAGGTGCTCGGCGTTGGCGCGGTACAGCGAGAGCAGCTCCGGGTCGTTGCGGAACTCGGCGTACGGAGGCGCCTCGGCCTCGATTGCGAGCTCGCAGCCGGTGGCCAGCGCGCCCGCTTCGAAGCAGCGCCGGATCTTCGGTTCCAGCCCGGCCAGCTCATCCAGGCTCTCGGCCCGGACGTACCAGCGGCCCTCGGTCTGCTCGGGGATGATGTTGGGCGCGTCCCCGGCGTGGGTCACCACCCCGTGCACCCGGGTGCTGGGCAGCAGCTGCTGGCGCAGCAGGCCGATGGCCACCTGGGCCACGGTGAAGGCGTCGGCCGCGTTGATGCCCTGTTCGGGGTAGGCCGCGGCGTGGGTCGCCTTGCCGCGGAAGCGGACCAGCATGTGCGACACCGCGAACGGGCGGGCCTCGGCCACGTCGACCGGGCCCGGGTGGGCCATCATCGCCGCGTGGATCCCGTCGAACGCGCCCCGCTCCAGCATGTAGACCTTGCCCCCGCCGCCCTCCTCGGCCGGGGTGCCGAGCACGGTCACGGTCAGGCCCAGGTCGTCGGCCACGGCGGCCAGCGCCAGCCCGGCTCCGGCCGAGGACGCGGCGATGATGTTGTGGCCGCAGGCGTGGCCGACCGCGGGCAGCGCGTCGTACTCGGCGCAGATCCCGATGTGCAGCGGTCCGGTGCCGGCCCGGGCGATGAACGCGGTGGGCAGCTCGCACGCGCCGGACTGCACGTCGAACCCGGCGTCGGCCAGCTCGGCCGAGACCCAGGCCGCGGCCCGCTCCTCCTGCCACGCGGTCTCGGGATGGGCGTGCAGCTGATGACTCAGCCCGGTCAGCCGATCCCGGGCCCCGGCGATGGTCCCGGCGATCGCGTCCTTGACGTCCATCCCTGCTCCTCTGGTTCCGGCCCGCTCACGACCGCGCTACCTCGAACGTTACGTCGGTGCCGAGATAGCGCCCCACGTCGGCCGCCTCGGCCGCCAGCGCGTCCCGGGTGGCGGCGGCCAGCGCCGTGAACGGTTCCACGACCAGGCGGGCCCGGCCCGGCCCTCGATTCAGCCGCCAGGTCCCGGCCACCCGGCCGCCGGCCAGCACGGTGGGCTGAATGAAGCCGCCGCCCGCCTGTATCGACCGCGCGTGCGCCGGATCGAGGATCAGCGTGCGGTCCTGGTATCCCATCAGCAGCGGGTCGAAGTGCCCGAGCAGCCGGGGCGCCAGCGGGGCGCCGGTCAGCGTGTCAGTCAGGGCGTTGGTCAGGGGTGCGCCGGCCAGCGCGGACAGCTCGGCCCCGGCCGCGGTCACCGGGATGGTCTCGGCCGCGATCAGCTCCCACGCCCGGCGGGTGTCGGCCGCGGGCAGCCCCGACCAGGTGCCGAAGTCGGCCCGGCCCGCGGGCCCGTAGCCGCCCAGGTAGCGCCGGGCCAGTTCGGCCAGGGCGTCGTCGCGGCTCAGCGCGGGTGCGTCCGGGGCCCAGTCGTCCAGCAGCGCGTAGCTGGGCTCGTCGCCGGGCCGGTCCGGGCCCCGGCAGATCAGGCCCCGGGCCGCCGCGTAGCCGAGCAGGTGCGGGGGCTGCTGGGTCCGCGGGTCGATCTCGATGCCCGCGACGGCCAGCCCGCTGATCAGCTCGGCCCGGGTCAGCGGGGGCGAGGCGGCCAGGATCGACGCCAGTGCGGTCAGGGCCCGTTGGCACAGCTCGTCGCCGAGGCCGAGCTGGAGGCGCCGGCGCCGGTCCTTCCGCGCCGAAACCGGGCCGAACAGGCCGGTCATCCAGCGCACGTCGGCCGTGGCCACCAGGTGCAGCGTGCCCCGCATGGCCCAGATGCGGGTGACGTCCCGGTCCGCGCAGGCCCGGTCGACGCCGGCTGCGGTCAGCCCGGTGGTGCGGGGCCGGACGGCGAGCCGGGCGGGCTCCAGGCCCAGGCCGCGCCGCCCGCCGAACTAGCCTGATGACCCGGCCCGTCCTGTGGCCGGCCGAGCAGCAGGGCGTGGCCGCGGGCGGCCCGGAGCTGGTGCGCAGTGAGCGAGGTCCCCACGGCGGTGACCATATCGGGTTGTCCCGCGACGCACCGGCCAGCGAGCATGGGGTGATGCAGGTTTCCCTACCCCCTCCTCCCGAGGTCCTCGAGCACGGGCCGGCCACGCTCCGGCGCTGGCGGTTCGGCGACGAGGAAGCCGCGTTCGTGGCCATCATCGAGTCGCAGGAACACCTGCGCCCGTGGATGCCGTGGGCCAAGGGCTACTCGCGCGAGAACTCGGTCGAGTTCGTCGCCGGTTGTGACCGGGACTGGGATGCCGGGGCGGCGTTCAACTACGCGATCACCGTGGACGGGGTCATCGCGGGCCGCTGCGGCCGGATGGCCCGCCTGGGGCCGGGCCCCCTGGAGAGCGGCTACGGGGTCCCCCGCGACTACGTCCGGCGCGGCCTGGCCACCGCGGCGGCCGCCGCGCTGACCAGCGCCGCGTTCACCCTGCCCGGCATCGACCGGGTGGAGATCGTGCACGACGAGCTGAACCGGCCCAGCGAGGCGGTACCGCGCAAGCTCGGCTTCACCCGGGCCGGCCAGCGCATGCTCGACTTCCCGCCCGAGGCCGGCACCGGCCTCGGCATCGTCTGGCGCCTGGACCGCCCGGCCGCTACGCCCTCGGCTGCTACGGCCGGCCGTCAGCGTTCCCCGGGCTGACCGGCCGTGGCCGGGAGCGTGCTGCCCTCCAGCAGGATCTGGGCCACCAGCGCCGGGTCGTCGGTCATCGGCACGTGCCCGCAGCCGGGCAGCGACAGGAAGCGGGCCTGCGGCAGCCGCCGCTGGGCCACGACGGCCTGGCTCGGCCGCAGCAGCCGGTCCTTCGTCCCCCAGGCGATCGTGACCGGGATCTGGTCCGGGATGACCTCGGTGAACCACAGCGGGGTGTCGACGATGGCGTTGACCGCCGCCTGGGCCGCCGTGAACGCCCGGGCGTCCCCGGCGGCCTGCTCCGGGCTGAGCCGGGACGGGCGGCTGACCACCGCGGCGAACATCAGCGCCCGCCCGGCCCGGTACCGGACCAGCCGCGGCGCCGGGCCCTCCAGCGCCCGCCCCGTGACCTCCATGATCTTGAAGATCGCCTTGGCGTAATTGAACTGTCGCTGGTTCACCCAGAACCCGGCCGGAGACAACCCGGTCACGGTGGTGGCCCGCCCCCACGACCCGGCGATCAGGCCCAGCGCCCCGCCGAGTGAGTTGCCCGCCACGTGTGGCTGCTCCAGCCCCAGCTCGTCGAGAAAGGCGACGACGTCTTCGGCCATGGCCTGGACCGGTTCCCGGCCGTTCGGCTCGAATGGCGGGGACTCGCCGTGGCCCGGCAGGTCCACCATGATCAGCTCCCGGCGGTCACGCAGCAGCCCCACGATCGGGCTCCAGGCCTGCCGCCGATGCCCCACCCCATGCAGCAGAACTAGTGGCGCCCCCGAACCCACCCGGTCATAGGCCAGCGTCATCGCGCACCTCCGTTACCCATGAGTAACAAGATCGTACGCGCCCCTGGCGGTCCCGACTAGCCCGCGGTGGTGACATACCTTTCGTTCACAAGGCAATTTCGCAGCTGGCTAAAGGATACGCCAGCTTAAATGCCGACCCATTTGGCCAGAAATTCCATATCTGCCTGACCTGGTACCCGCCCATCAGGGGTCAGCCGGTCGATGACACGGGGCAGGTGCTGCGCCAGTTCATCGGTCACATGATTCTGGCTCGTGCCCGTTTGCTGGGCCAGCTGCTCGATCTTTTCCGCACCCAGAGCATTGCCCAGCTCTGCTCCGGTGACCGGCTGGTTGCTTCCCGGGCATACCCATGACCACACCTTCCGGCTGAGGCCGCCGCTTTCAAGCTGTGAGACCAGTCTGTACAGGCCCTGCTGGCCGCCCGACAATTCGAGCAGTTCCGCGACAGCACCATTCTCGCCGGTCTCTCCTTGCGTGACCACGCTGACCAGCTTGCCGAGATTCATGGTTTCCCTCCCGCATGACGCAGGAATGATCTATAAGCTTCCGGCGGCGTGAACTCCGCAATGGCCAGAAGCAGCGGGAAGTCTGGCCAGGGCCGCGGATATCAATGTCCGCGACAGAAAAGATGCGGCGGCCCCTGTCCCGTCGCATGCGTCTTCAGTCCTGGACAATTGCTTTAGTGGGGATGTCAGCCGATACGAGCGGCCCGACCGCAGCTGCGAAACCAAATTATTCAGGCCTGCTGGCCTACCCATCATCTCGCGCAGTTTGCTGACCGCACTGTTCTCGCTACTTGCCCGTTAGTAGCTGTGCTGACCAGCTTGCCGAGATCCATGGGGTCCCCCCTATGCAGGGTGCAGAAGAGAATCTATGCAGGATATAGAAGCGAATCACTCATTATGATCTAACAGTTTCTGCCGCGTATGTCTAGAGGGTGTCTCAATAATGAGAAACGCTAGATCTGAGATTCGCGGACGTGGGGGTACAAGCGTATGCAGTCCTATCGCCTCGTGGCTGAGCCAGGAAACCAGCTGTGATTTGCTGGCTCTCCACGAAGGATCACTACCGTCACTATCCGGCGATTATCACGGCCGGCCGGCGCCTGGGTCAGCCCAGCCCCGGCAGCGACGAGTTGCTGTCCGATGACGTGAATCCGGTGCCGTTCTTGAGCTGATCGAACTGGCCGCTCAGGTTGCTGACATCGCCTGAACTGGCGGTGCCGCCTTTGATTTTGCCCGCCAAGCCGGTCAGGCCACTCTTGATGTTGTCGATGTTGGGGACGTACTTGCACAGCGTCGGGTCTGCGGCGGCGTTCTTGCTGGCGTTGCTGAGCAGCTTGACGACCGCTGCGGCCGCCAGGCCGGCCTTGATGATGGCCTTGGTCCGCCCGGTGGCGCCCTTGTGGAATGCCCCGGCCTGGTAGGGCTTGTACAGATAGCGGTGAAACGCGCCGTAGGTCAGGCCCAGATCGGCCAGCAGCCGCGTCTTGGGGATCTTCCGGGTCCCGGCTTCCGCGCACGTGCCGGTGGACGGGGACGCGCTGGAGGACGCCTGCCCGGCGGCGGCCGGGGCACTGGAGGCGGGGGGGCTGGATGACTTACTGGACGGACCGCAGGCCGTGGCTCCGCTGAGCAGGATCACCGAGCCCAGGATGAGGATCAGGATACGTTTCAAGGAATACCCCCGGTGACGATACGTGCAGTAGCGACTGCGTTCCCCATGGTGCCTACGGTTCGCGTCGCTGCCCGGTGAGCTCAGTTCATAACCGGCATAGGGTCAGAATTTGTTTTTAACGGACGTCAGCTCAAGGATGCGGCACTGGCCCCGACCATTGCTGTGGGCTCTGAACGCCAGCCGGACCCGCTAGCTACGGGCGTGACGGCAGCCAAGGCCAGACGCGCAACCGCCGCCCACGCCATACAGGGACGCCCCTCCCGTACGGGTCAGGTGTGAACGGAGACTAGGAGGGTGATGACCGCCAGCACGAGGGTGGTGCCAGCGGCTGACCCGTGGATCAAGATTCGGCGCGGCGGGTAGCGTCGCCCCACCGCCCCGGACGTCCTCGCCCTGGGCGTCCCCGGCTCGAAGGTTCTCGCCTGGGACATCCTCGCCTTGGATGTCCCCTCTTCGGACGCCCCCACCTCTCGAGTCACAAGCACCCCGGAGGTCCCGGGAGCCCCGGAGGTCTCTAGCACCTCAGAGGTCCGTCCAGAACGGGCGGCGGCGTGGCGGTGGTTGACCGTGTACCAGGTCAGGCCGGCCGCGATCGTGGCCAGCAGGATGCCGAACGACACCCACGCGAACGTGCCGAACTTGGTCGCCACGTAGGCGATCCAGATACCCAGGCCGACGATGCCCAGCGCGGGGTGCATGAACTCCAGCAACGGGTGCTGGCCCGGCTGGGTGGCGATCCGCGTGTGGGTGATCGGCGGTACCCGCGCGCCGGCCGCCAGCGCCTCGGCCGCGGCCTGCGGGATGCCGGCCTGGGCCGGACGCGAGGCGGGCACGGTGACCGGGGTCATCGCCTGCGC
>CAXUJF010000105.1:0-13912 GCA_964250865.1 uncultured Streptosporangiaceae bacterium | reverse complement strand
GGCCGGGCGGGCCGAGCGGCAGGCCCAGCAGCGGGCCCGCGGCCGCCGCGGCCGTGGCGATGCCGGTGTCGACCGGCGGCACGATCTGGGCCCCGTCGGTCCAGTAGCCCTAGACCCCGTTGTCGTCCCGGGGATTGTGGCTGGCGGTGACCATCACTCCGGCCACCGCGTTCAGGTGCCGCACGGCGAAGGCCAGCACCGGCGTCGGCACCGGCCCGATGAGCCGGAGCACCCGCCGCCCGGCGCCAGTCAGCACGGCGGCGGCCTCGGCGGCGAATTCCGGGGACCCACGGCGGGCGTCGTGGCCGATCACCACCGGCCGGGCGGGGCCGCCGTCCCCGGCCGGGTCCGCGTCGAGCTGGGCCAGATAGCGGGCCAGCCCGGCCGCGACCCGGCGTACGGTGGCCCGGTTCATCCGGGCGGGGCCCGCGCCGAGTGGCCCGCGGATCCCGGCCGTGCCGAAGGTCAGCGGCTCGCCGAACCGGCTCTCCAGCGCGCCGGTGTCGTCGGCCCGCAGCAGGGCGGCCAGCTCGGCCCGGTCCCCCGGATCCGGGTCATCAGCGATCCAGGCCTGGACGGTGGACCGCAGCTGGCCCATCGCGTCGGGGAGTTCAGTGGTCAGCGGTCAGCCTCGCTGTCCGGCGTATGAGGTGTGACGACCTGGCGCCCGCCGTACCGAAATCATCGTCAGCCCCCAGTAGAGAATGATGGCCACCGCGAACCCGACCACCCAGTTGTAGTTGTAGAGCGGTTTCAGCACTGGGATCAGGCCGGTTTCGGGGAAGGGCCCCTCCCCCGGAGCGGACCAGGCCCCGCCCACGGCCAGCAGCGCCCCGACCGCGAACGCGACCACCGCGCGCCAGTTCCAGCCACCGTTGTACCAGTACAGACCGCGCGGACGGTAGAGGTCGACCAGCCGCAGTTCCGTGTTGCGGATCAGCCAGTAATCGGCGATCAGCACACCCGCGACCGCGCCCAGCAGACCGCCGTAGAAGCCGAGCCAGACGTAGATGTAGACGTGCGGGTTGGTCAGCAGCCGCCACGGCTGGATGAGGACGCCGATCACCCCGGTGATCAGGCCGCCGGTACGGAAGCTGACCAGTTTGGGCACCAGGTTGGAGAAATCGTAGGAGGGACTGACGGTGTTGGCCGCCACGTTGACGCTCAGCGTGGCCACGATGATCGTAAACAGCGCGAACGCCACGACTACGGGGTTGCTGAACTTGCCGGTGAGCTGGATCGGGTCCCAGATCGGCGCGCCGTAGATCTTCTCCGAGGCCGCGGTGATGAACACCGCCAGCAGCGAGAAGAACGTCATCGTGGTGGGCAGGCCGAGCACCTGGCCGACGGCCTGCTCCTTCTGGCCGCGGCTGAACCGGGTGAAGTCCGGCATGTTCAGCGACATCGTGGACCAGAAGGCGATCATGGCCATCAGCGAGGGGAAGAACACCGGCCAGAACCGGCCGCCCCAGCCCAGCTTGGCCGGCTGGGACAGCACCGCGCCGAAGCCGTGCGCCTTGATCACGATGTAGATGAGCAGCGCGATCGCGGCCACCAGGACCAGCGGGGCGGCCCAGTTCTCGAACCGGCGCAGCGTGTTCATACCGCGCACGATGATGGCCATCTCCAGTACCCAGAAGATGCCGAACGAGAGCCACTGGGTCCACGGGTAGCCACCCCAGGCCGGGCTGGCCGCGGTCCAGCCGTGCCCGGCGACCGCGCCGATCAGCGTGTAGAACCCCTCTCCGCCGATCCAGGTCTGGATGCCGAACCAGGCGCAGGCGATCAGCGCGCGCAAGATGGCGGGCAGGTTGGCTCCGCGCAGCCCGAACGAGGCCCGCGCGAACACCGGGTAAGGAATCCCGTACTTGGTCCCGGCGTGGCTGTTGAGCAGCATCGGGGCCAGCACGATGAGGTTGGCCGCCGCGATCGTGATGACGGCCTGGACCCAGTTCATGCCCACCGCGATCAGGCCGGAGGCGAGCAGGTAGGTGGGGATGTTGTGGGACATCCCGATCCACAGCGCCGCGTAGTTGTAGGTCGTCCAGGTCCGGCGGGCTAGTGGCAAGGGAGCCAGGTCGCCGTTGGCGTATCCGCTGTCCGCGATTTCTTCGTTGGTAGCCAGAGTGACTCGGCCATCGGGGTGGTGGACTTCGTCAGCGACCGGCGACGTCACTATGTAAGCGCCTCCCTGCTGCGGGTAACGGGGAACACACCGTGACCCACAGCGTCCGTCCGGTTGCCACCAACGTCAACCAGGGCGGACCTGGCCTGGTAAAATGGTCAGTCCTTCGGCCGCATGATCAGTCCTGCGACAGGGCGATCTGGACGTCAGCTAGGCGGAACGGGTTGCTGACCTGGTAGCGGGCGGCCTGATCGGGGTCGTCCACCTCGATGAACTCGGTGATCAGGCTCTTCTTGACCGCGAACACCGCGTCGGAGCCGATGTACTCGCTGTCGCCGACAAAGATGTGCGTGGTCAGCGTCCGGTAGCCGTCCGCAGCCACGATGAAGTGGATGTGCGCCGGGCGGTACGGGTGCCGCCGGGTGGCGGCCAGCAGTTCCCCGACCGGGCCGTCGGTCGGGATCGGGTAGTAGCTGGGCACGATCGTGCGGAACCAGAACCGGCCTTCGGCGTCCGTGGTGAACAGGCCGCGGCCGTTACCGTCGGGCTGCTTGTCCGGCTCCTGCACGTCGTAGGCGCCATGATCGTTGGCCTGCCACACATCGAGGGTCGCACCGGGCAGCGGGGTGCCGTCCGTGTCCACCACCCGGCCGATGACCACGCACGGCTGGCTCTCGCCGACCAGGTCGATATTCGCGCCGAGTTCCCGCTCGGGCGAACTGGTCATGTGGAACGGCCCCAGCACGGTGGACTGGGTGGCCCCGGCCGCACCGCGCTCGCTGATCGTCTCGACCAGCATCGAGATGCCCAGCACGTCGGACAGCAGGATGAACTCCTGCCGGACGTCGGTGCACTTCTGGCCGGTGGCAGTGAGGAAATCGATCGCCTGCTCCCACTCCGCCAGGCTGGGTTCCACCTCACGCACGGCCGCGTGCAAGTGCCGGACCAGGCTGTTCAGGATGGTCCGCAGCCGCTCGTCCGGCGTGCCGGCGAAGCTCTCGATGACCGCGTCCGCGGCGCCTTCTTCGGTGAAATCGGTGGCCATGCCCCGAGGTTATTTTGCCCGTCCGGCCCGCGTCACGTCAGGTGCCCCGGCGGCGTCACGTCAGGTGCCGCAGCTTGTCCGGGTTGATCACCGACCTGATCGCCTGCACCTGCCCGTCCAGGATGTCGAACGCCATCACGCCGACCAGGTTCCCGTTCTGGTCATAGGCCACAACCCCGGGCTGCCCGTTGACCTGCGAGGGCCGGATCTCCGAGGCCCAGCGCGGGAACTGCCGGACCAGGCCGCGCAGCAGCCGGGCGACCTGCTCACGGCCGTGGATCGGGGTGCGGGCCGCGGGCGCCTTGCCGCCGCCGTCGCCGTACATGACGACGTCCGGGGCCAGCTTCTCGATGAACCCCTCCAGGTCGCCGCCGCTCACCGCGGCCAGGAACCGGTCGGTCAGCTCGGTCCCCTGCTGCCGGGAGGCCTCGAACCGCGGGCGGCCCTCGTCGACGTGCCGCCGGGCCCGGGTGAAGATCTGGCGGCAGTTCGGCTCGGACTTACCCACGGCCGCGGCGATCTCGGCGTAGCCGTAGCCGAACACCTCGCGGAGCAGGAACACCGCCCGCTCCACCGGGGACAGGCTCTCCAGCAGGACCAGGAACGCCAGCGACAACGAGTCGGACATCTCGGCCCGCTCGGCCGGCCCGGGCGACGGGTCCGTCACCAGCGGCTCGGGCAGCCAGGTGCCCACGTAGGACTCCCGGCGTACCCGGGCCGAGCGCAGGTGGTCGATGGCCAGCCGGGTCGTGGTGGTGGTGACGAAGGCCTTGGGCGATTCGACCAGGGTCCCCTGGCTGGCCGCCCGGTAGGTGCGGATCACCGCCTCCTGCACGATGTCCTCGGCGTCGCCGACGCTGCCGGTCATCCGGTAGGCGATCGAGAACATCAGCGGCCGCAGCCCGTCGAGGTCGAGGTCCATGGCTCAGGCCGCCTGGGCGGCTGGGGTGGTGGCGGGCAGGCCGAGGCCGGAGACGAAGCCCTGCCGCCAGCTGGGGTAGGCCAGGGTCCAGTCGAGCTCGCGCCGCGCCTTGGCGTTGGACGAACCGCGGTTCTGCGTCATCAGGTGCACCACCGACTCCCCGGCCAGCAGCCGCCCGACCCAGGCGGGCACCCGCCACGGGGCCCGCGCGCCCAGGCAGGCAGCCAGGTACGGCAGCCATTCAGCCACCGGGGCGGGCTCGTCGTCAACCGCGTTGTACAGGCCGGGCGCGCCGCGCAGCACGGCGGCCGCAGCCGCCGACGCGGCGTCGGTGACGTGCGTGAAGGACCAGACGCCGGTGCCCCCGCCGACGACCGGCAGCCGGCCCTTCCGTACCGGCCCGGCCAGGTCGTCGCTGGCCCCGGGGCCGTACAGGATGCCGTACCGCAGCACCAGGCCTTCGGGTACTCCGGCCGGGACGGCCTGCTCGAGGTGCTGGATGGCGCGCAGGCTCTGGGTCATGCTGGCCGGCGGATGCGGGTCGAACGGGTCGTCCTCGGTCTTGACCGGCGGGCCGACGGGCTGGTTGGGCCAGCCGGTGAAGCTCTGGGCGATGAACCGCCTGGTACCGGCGGCGCGGGCCGCCTCGAGCAGGTAGTCGGTGCCCCGGCTGCGCAGCTGGTTGGTGACGGCGAACGTGCGGTCGAAGTGCCGGAGGTCGCCCTGCCCCGCCAGCCCGGTCATCTGGTGCACGATCACGTCGGGCCGGGCGGTGGTGACCGCGTCGATGACCGCTTCCCGGTCCAAGCCGTCGGCGACCACGGGCTCGGCGCCGAGTTCCTTCAGTTGATCCGTCTTACCCGGCGACCGGGTGGTCGCGGTGACCTGATGGCCCGCGGCCGTGAGCATCGGGATCAGACTGCGGCCGATCACACCCGTCCCGCCGGCGACAAACACTCGCATGGTGACTCCTCTCCCTGTAGTCACCCGGTTTGACGAGGCCGCGTCCTGGGTTGTGACACCCGCCCCTTCGGCCGTTAGTCGGCGCGGGCGGCCTCTGGGGGCTGGGCGTCGCGGGACTCGTTGCGGTAGCGGGCCGGGAGCGCGGCCGCCAGGCCTTCGGCGAACAGCGGGATCTTCCACAGCGGCGGGACGTCGGCCGTGATGCCCTCCAGCTGCATGACCACGCCGACACTCATCCGGACCAGGCGGCGGGCCGCGGTGAACATGATGAAGGCCAGGGGCAGCTCGGCCAGCGCGGCCGAGGCCACGCTCTCCCAGAGGTTGCGGGTGCCAATGTCGAGGATCACGTCGAACCAGGCGTCGCAGCACAGCAGCGTGCCGGTGACGGTGAGCAGGATGATCAGGGCCTGACGCTCGCGCCAGGCCGCCCAGGCCGTAGCGGCGAACGCGCCCAGCAGCGCCAAGTCGAAGCCAACCCAGGCCCCGCGCCAGTGGCCGGCGGTGTAGTGCTTGGGCAGGGTCAGCATGAGCACGGCGATCCAGGCGGCCAGGACGACACACGAGCCCATGGACAGGAGCAGCGCGACCCGGCGCCGCCACCGGCCCCGCTTGTCGCGCAGCATGTGCGGCTCGTCGATGGAGGCGAGCAGGCGGGCCAGCTGCCGCCGCTCCTCCCGGCTCATCCGCCGCAGGTCGCCCTCGTCCATCACACTCTCTATTAAAGGATGCGCCCTTTAAATATTCCTGAGTGCCTTCCTTACCTGTCCTGAAGGTTGGCGCTGACCGGTTGCCGGATGCGCGGCCGCGGCTGCGACGTAGGCTGGCAGGGTGAATGATGAGCTGGTCTTTGCCCACGTTGGCTTCGGCGCGGCGGCGGTCCCCTACCAGGCGGCCTGGGACCTGCAGCGAGCCGTGCACCAGCAGCGCGCGGATGGGGAGATCCCGGACACCTGCCTGCTGCTGGAACATGAGCCGGTCTACACGGCGGGCAAACGAACCGAGCTCTCGGACCGGCCCATCGGGGACGCGGGCGCGCCCGTGATCGATGTGGACCGGGGTGGCCGGATCACCTGGCACGGTCCGGGGCAATTGGTCGGCTACCCGATCATCAAGCTGCGCGAGCCGGTCGACGTCGTGGGTTACGTCCGGTCACTGGAAGACGCGCTGATCCGGACCTGCGCCGACTTCGGCGTGCGGGCCGAGCGGATCGACGGGCGCAGCGGCGCCTGGGTCACCGGCGGCGGTCGGCCGGCCCGCAAGGTCGGCGCGATCGGGGCCCGGGTGGCCCGGGGTGTGACCATGCACGGCTTCGCCCTGAACTGCGACTGCGACCTGGGCTGGTTCGGCCGGATCGTGCCGTGCGGGATCAGCGACGCCGGAGTCACCTCGCTCAGCGCCGAGACCGGCCATCCGGTGACGGTGGCTGAGGCCCTGCCGGTCATGGAGGGCCATCTGGCCGAGGTGCTCGGCCACGGAACGTTCACCATCACCGAGGACGTCGAGTCGCTGGCCAGCCCCGCACCGATGACGACGGGCGTGTCGGCCGCGCTGACCGCCGGGCTGACGGCGGCCCAGTAAACCGGCGCCCAGTAAGCAGCACAGCGAGACAATCGACCAGGTTTTCGAGTCGAGGTCTGCCGATCGTGGCCGGTAGCGGCTATCCTGAAGTCATGACCGCCGAGCAGACCGTGACGCTCCGGGCGCCGCAGCAGGTGTACCGGGGGCGGCGCACGCTCGTGGCCGCGGACCTGGCCGGGCTGCACGGGCCCACCACCGGCCCGGTCGAGCTGCCGCTGCGGCTGTTCTGGTACCCCGATCGCGTGTTCGACCTGGATGCGCCGGGGATGCTGGAGTGGATGTACCAGACCGTGCTGCGCGAGGCCACCCACCCAGAAGACCTCACCGCGTTCCTCGACGGTGACACGCTGGTCGCGCGCTGGCCCGAGTTGTTCCTGCCGCGCGGTGTCCGCACGGCCTGGGAGGACCAGCACCCGGCGCTGCGGGCGGCCTCCACCGCGACCGCAGCCTAAACCGGGGCCCGGTCCCGGTCGCCTGATGCCGATCAGCGGGCTGCAGCGCGAGGTTGCGACCATCGCCCTGCGGGTGGCGGCCCGGTACGGCTTTGCCCTGGCGGGCGGGAACGCGCTGATCGCGCACGGCGTCATCGACCGTCCCACCGAGGACGTCGATCTGTTCAGCGATCAGGAGACCGGGGTCATGGCGGCCGCGAAGGCGGTGGAAGCGGCGTTGCTGTCGGCCGGATTTTCGGCCGAGCGGCTGGCCGGGGCCGACGACCTAGGCGACATTTTCGAGGGCATGGGTGAGGGCCTGACGGAATGGCTGATCACGAGCCCCGCGGGTCAGCAGACCATGCTGCAGATGGCCTACTTCGACCGGACCCGCGGCCCGGTCACGATGGACGTCGGCCCGGTCCTGGACATGGAGGACCTGGCCGGCTGGAAAACGGTGGCGCTGGCCAGCCGGGTCGAACCCCGCGACTACGTGGACACGGCCGCCGTGCTGTCGCACTACACCGCGGCCGAGCTGATCGCGCTGGCTCGGCGGCTGGACCCCGGCCTGACCGAACGGGACTTCGCCGACGCCGGCCGGCAGCTGGACCGGATGCCCGACCAGCTGTTCGCCCGCTACGGGCTCACGGCCGTCGACGCCGCTGCGCTAAGGCACCGGTTCAGGACCTGGCCGCGGACCGCCTGAGGGTGCGGCGTCAGGCGGGCGGGGCCGGGACACCGAAGCAGGCCAGCACGGCCGCGGTGTTCATATACCGGCCGATCAGGTTGACCAGGGCGATCAGCGGTTCGGTGCCGAACGTCTCGTGGGCCTCCGCGTACAGGTCGTCGCGGACGGCGTGATCGCGGGCCAGGGCCAGGGCCAGGCGGTGCGCGAGGTCGGCTGGCCCGGACAGGCCGGTGGGAGGCTGGCCCGCCACGATGGCGTCGATGGCTCCGTCCGGGACGCCGGCGTGGCGGGCTTCGGCGGTGTGCGCGTACACCTCGTAGTCCGAGTGCCAGGCCGCGCCGACGGTGAGGATGGCCACCTGCTGCACGTCGGCCGGCAGGTCGTAGCGCCGGATCGCCCCGGCCCACTGCTGCAGGGCCTGAAAGATACCCGGCACCCGCAGGAAGGCGTTGAACGGGCCGATGACCTCCCCGCCGGGCAGTTCGAGCGCGAACCCGGCCGCCCGGGCGTCGGCGCCCCGGGTCGCGGCCAGGTGGTCCCGCAGCTGGGCCTGCTCCGGGTCGAGCTCGGCGGGCGTGAGCAGTGGCAGACGGCCCCCCAGCTGGGACTCTTTGGCGGGCCCGGCGGCATTGGTCATGTCAGCTCCTCGGCGGGAGATAGCGGGCGGTGGCGAACACGCCCCGGACCTGGGTGCCGTCGGGCTGCTGCCAGGTCGCGGACACCCGCGCACCTGCGCCGTGACCGTCGCCAGCCTGCAGCACGCGGCTGATCTGAACCACGACCGTGCCTGTGGTGACCGGCACCTGGAGCTCGGTCCCCTCCCCCGCGCTGGCCACGGTCGCGGCACCAGTGACGGTCAGGGGCACGTCCGCGACGGACGGTCCGGCCATCACGGTGGGGTCCGGGGTGTGGCTGATCCGCGCAGCCTGAGGCTCCGCCTCCCCTTGGAGGAGCGCGACGAGCTGGGCGGTCAGCACTGGATCGTGGGTGCCGTCGTAGATCCAGCGGCGGCCGAGCACCCCGTGCTCGGCCGTGGTGATCAGCCCGCCGTCCGCGCCGGGCAGCGCCTGCGCGCGGTAAGTCAGCGGCACGTGGTAGGCCGTGCCGGTGGCGGCGTCGGTCACCGCCATGAACTCGATGCCCACCTCGCCCTCCGGGTCGTCCAGCCGGAACCCGCCCGCCCGATTCAGCTCCGGAGCCCGGCCGGCGTCCCGGTACCACGGCTGGGTGGGCAACCAGGCGGACAGCAGCTCCAGCTTGCCCGGAGTGAGCGTGGTGTGGTGGATGACGGCCATGGCCGCACGCTAGCAGCGGCCCGGCCGGTCAAGGCTCAGCGGGCCTGCTCCTGGTAGGAGGCGAACTGGTCGAGCAGGCCTTGCGGGGCGTCGTCGGCGAACAAGATGGCCAGGTTGGTTGCGGACTCGGCCGCCGAAGCCTGGCTGCGCGGGAACAGGGTCTGCTCGTACGCGGCCAGGGCGGCCTCGACGTCGCCGGGGTGCGTGGCCAGGGCCAGGCCCAGCTCGGCCCCGTCGAGCATGGCCAAGTTGGCACCCTCGCCCGCGAACGGGGACATCAGGTGAGCGGCGTCGCCGAGCAGGGTGACTCCCGCGATCCGGTCCCAGCGGTGACCGACCGGCAGCGCGTGGATCAGCCGCGGGATCAGCGCGGTGTCGGAGTCGGTGATCAGGGCGCGCAGGCTTGGGTCCCAGCCGGCGAACTCCGCGCTCACAGCACCCTTGGCCGCGGCGAGGTCGGTGAAGTCGATGCCGCCGGTCCAGCCGGCCCGGACGCGGAGGGCCGCGTACACGTGCAGGCTGCCGTCGGGCTCCCGGTGGGCCAGGAAGCCCCGCCCCGGGCCGAGGGCGAACAGGATGCCGCTGCCGACCACCTCGGCGCAGCCCAGGTGGCGGGCATCGGCGTCCAGCAGGTCGGTCTCGATGAAGCTGATGCCGGTGTACTCGGGCACGGCCGCCGAGACCAGCGGGCGGACCGGGGACCACGCGCCGTCCGCCCCGACCAGCAGGCCGGTGGTGAACGTGTCCCCGTCGTCCAGCCGAACCGTGTGGCCGCCCTCCCCTACGGGCCGGACGGAGGTGACTTTGGCCCCCCAGTGCACGGCATCGCCGTCTGGCCCGGTGGCCAGGCCCCCCAGCAGCAGGTCACGCAGCTGGCCGCGTTCGACCTCGGGCCGGCTGCCGTCGCCCTCGTCGGTCTCCTCCATCCGGACGGCGGCCCGCGAGTCCAGGACCCTCATGGCCTCGCCGCCCGGCATGATCAGCTCGCGGAACCGGCCGAACAGCTCGGCCGCGTGCAGCGCAACCTGGCCCGAGTCCTCGTGGATGTCGAGCATGCCGCCCTGGGCGCGGGCGTCCGGCCCGGCTTCAGCCTCGAAGACGGCCGCCTCGATGCCGTGCACCCGCAGCACGCGGGCCAGGGTCAGGCCGCCGAGGCCGGCGCCGATGATCGCGATCGGGTGATGCGTGGTCATGTGCTCATGCCTCCGGGATGGGGGTGGCCGAGATGCCGTTGATCAAGGTCCGGAACCCCCAGGACAGGCGCTGCTCCGGCGTGCCGGAGACCAGCGGGCCGGCCAGCGCGGCCACCTGCGGGTGGGTGGCCGATGACATGTTGCGCACGGTCCGGATCAGCGCGTCCCACTCATCGTCGGCGTCCAGGGACGCCTCCCGGGTGCCCTGCTCGGCCGCGGTTGCGGTGCCGAACTGGAGTAGCACATCGAGGCCCCAGGCCGCCTGCCCGGGCGGCACGCCGCCCTCATCCAGCAGGGTCAGTAGCGTCTCGAGCAGGCTCACGTAGTGCTCGCCGCTGGGCCGGGTGACCAGCGCGGACCGGGCCAGGCTGGGGTGCTCGAACAGCATGACCGTGTAGTCGGTCAGCACCTTTTCCAGCCGGGCACGCCAGTCGCCCCCGGTCGCCGGCGGCGGCACCGTGCCCAGGAGCTCGTCCAGGATCGCCGCGTGCAGCTCGGCCGTGTTGCGGAAGTACACGTAGAGCGAGGCCGGCCCGGTGTCCAGGTCCTGAGCCAGGCGCCGCACGGTGACCTTGGGCAGGCCCTCGGCCCCCAGGATCGCGACCGCGGCGGCCACGATGCCGGCCCGGGTCAGCGGCGGCTTGGCCGGGCGGTCCCGGCGGCTGCGCGGTTCTTCGGAGTGCACCCTCATGCCGAGCAGTCTATACGAACATACTCGTTACGAACAAGTTTTTAACGAACATGTTCGTTAGGCTGGCGACGGCTCCGCTCTTGCTGAGCTCAGGGCATGCGCGGTGTCAGCCCGCAGCAGTACCGAGCAGCGGCGCGTAACCGGGCTTGATGACGGTGTTGATGAGGTCGAGGCGGTCGTCGAAGTGCAGGAACGCGCTCTTCATGGCGTTGATCGTGAGCCACTGCAGGTCGGCCCAGCCGTAGCCGAACGCTTCGGTCAGCGCGTGCAGCTCCGACGACAGCGTGATCCCGCTCATCAGCCGGTTGTCGGTGTTGACGGTGACGCGGAAGTTCAGCTCCCGGAGCAGGCCGATCGGGTGCTCGGCGATGGACGGGGCGGCACCGGTCTGGACGTTGGAGGTCGGGCACAGCTCGAGCGCGATCCGGCGGTCCCGGACGAACGAGGCCAGCCGCCCCAGCGAGGCCGTTCCGTCCGGGTCGGTCTTGATGTCGTCGACCAGGCGGACGCCGTGGCCGAGCCGTTCCGCGCCGCAGAACTGGACCGCCTCCCAGATCGACGGCAGCCCGAAGGCCTCCCCGGCATGGATGGTGATGTGGAAGTTCTCCCGCTGGACGTACTCGAAACTGTCCAGGTGCCGGCTGGGCGGCCAGCCCGCCTCGGCCCCGGCGATGTCGAAACCGACCACGCCCAGGTCCCGGTAGCGCACGGCCAGCTCGGCGATCTCCAGCGACCGGGCCGTAGTCCGCATCGCGGTGAGCAGGGCCCGGACCACAATGCCGCGGCCCTGGCTCCCTCGCCGGAAACCCTCCAGCACGGCCTCGACCACCTGGTCCAGCCGCAGCCCGCGGTCCAGGTGCAGCTCGGGCGCGAACCGGACCTCGGCGTAGACGACGCCGTCGGCGGCCAGGTCCTCGGCGCACTCGGCCGCCACCCGGGTCAGCGCCTCGGGGGTCTGCATGACCGCGACCGTGTGCCGGAACGGCTCCAGGTACAGCTCCAGGTGCCCGCGCCGGGCCGCGCCGGTCATCGACCGGGCCAGCACCTCGGGGTCGTCGCTGGGCAGCTCGCCGTACCCGATGGCCTGAGCCAGCTCGATGATCGTGGCGGGCCGCAGGCCGCCATCGAGGTGGTCATGCAGCAGCACCTTGGGCACGGCCCGGATCTGGTCGAGAATCAACGTCATTCGATCATGGTACCGCGCTCCAATTCTCGTTTACATTTACCGCGTTTGGTCCGATTTACGGCAATTCTTTATTGCTCTGCCGGAGCTCCCTTTTTATTTTTAAAATGTTTCCTCCACTGTCAACTTCGCGATTCAGTGCGGCGTCACTAGGGAAAGAGCTTCTTGCATTCTTTCCCCGAGGTGTAACTAATGATCAAGAAAATTGGCGTGCTGAGCGGCGTCCTGACCGCCATGGCCCTTGCGGTGGCTGCGGCAGTGCCCGCCAGCGCCAGCCAGGCCGGTCCGGCCAGACCCGCCAGCAACGCGAGACCGGCCCCGGCCCCGCCCGGCTCGCAGACCCGGTACACGCAAGGGGCGCCCGGATACGGCGCGACCAACAACAACGGCTTCGAGCAGGCGACCGAGACCACCACTCTGGTCCGGGACGCCGGCCAGTTCACCAGCAGCTACCAGCCGTTCGTCACGCTCGAGGCCAGCACCAGCGGCTCGTCCACCCCTGAGGTGGAGCTGATCCCAACCAGCAACAGCTCCACGCCGGTCGACTCGTGGAACCCGAATGCCGACGACAGCACCAACAGCGCGTCCTACTTCTGGGTTCAGCCCAGGCCATACCCGGCCAACAGCCCCTGCGCTGGCAGCACCGACGGCCGCGGTTGCTTCTACGCCGGCGAGACGGTGACGCTCACCGTGTCCTACAACACCGGTTCAGGCAAGGCGTACATGACGATCGCCGACCCCAGCAATGGGGACGAGTACGTAGCGTCCCTCCCCTACAGTTCAGGTCCGCTGACCACGGCGCACGTGGGCGACGTGTGGCTGGCGGCCTACGACGGCCAGGCGTTCACCGCGCCGAAGCACCAGGAGAACCTGAACTCGTTCTCGTCGGTCACGCTCACCGACACCTCCGGGCACACCAGGCCGCTGGGCGACTGGACGCACTTCGAGCGGATCATGACCAGCGACGGGACATCCAAGGGGAATACCGAAATAACTCCCGGCCCGCTTTCCTTTAACGGTAAGTCGTTCGGCCTGACCGTGAAATAAGCCTTCCCGGCAATAAACCGGGCTGACGGGTCAATTCCGCCCCCTGCGACCCGTCAGCCCGGCTTCCGTCATTTTCGAATTGCCAGCTACTTCGTATACGGGTTGCCGGGCAGCGTGCTGCTGCTGGCGATGGACTGGTACAGGTCATAGTCGGTGCTGCCGGTGGCACCGGTAGCCCGGTTGGCCGGGGTGACGAACAGCGATTCCAGCACGGCGCCGGTGGCGGGGTCCTCGAACGTGGAGGTGGTCTCGCCGTCAGCGTTGTCGACCCGGCTGATCTCGGTGGCGGGGCGGCCACCAAGGTCGCGCGTGCGGGTACGGACGGTCACGCCGGGAGTGCCCGCGAGGACCTTATACAGCGCGGACCGCAGAGACGGCGGCACCAGCGGGTTCCACAGCGTGTCGGTGGCCTGTTCGAAGACCAGGTCGTCAGCGGTGATGCCCGCCTCGGCCTGCGCCGCCACCTTCATCTTCTCCCGCAGCTTGGCCGGCAGCGTGCTCAGCTGCTGCTGCAGCTCTTTTTCCGCCGCGGCATTCTGCTGCCGGGCCTGGGACAGCAGCAGCGCGCGCAGCCGGGCCGGGCCGGTGGGCCAGCTGGCGAACTGGGCCGTGGTCGGTGAGTCGTGCTTGGCCACCGGCAGCTGGCTGGGGACGCCGGCGCCCCGCTGGTAGGTGTAGACATCGCCAGTCTGGCGGTCGAGCACGCTGGTCCGCTTGATCCCGCCGCTCTGGGTCTCGGTCAGCTCGACGT
>CAXUJF010000104.1:3617-13938 GCA_964250865.1 uncultured Streptosporangiaceae bacterium | reverse complement strand
CAGCTGGCCAGCCGGGCCCGGCGGCGGCTGAGCGGCGCCGTGCCCGCCCCGGACCCCGACCTGGCCCGCCAGCGGGAGATCGTCGACGCCTTCCTCGACGCGGCGCGTCAGGGGGACTTCGCCGCCCTGCTCACCGTGCTCGCCCCCGATGTGGTGCTGCGCGCCGACGCTGGTGCCGGGCCGATGGGGCCATCCCGGCTGGTGCACGGCTCGCGGGCGGTGGCCGGGCAGGTCCACGGCTTCGCCCGGTTCGCCCAGTTCGCCCGGCCGGTGCTGGTCAACGGCACGCCCGGGCTCATCGCCGCCCCGGACGGACAGCCGATATCGGTGATGGGCCTGACGATCCAGGACGGCCAGATCACCGAGATCGACATCCTCGCCGATCCCGAACGCCTCCGGCGGCTGGATCCGCCCCGACCGGACAGCTGATCCCTCCGCTCCCCCGCACCGCCGTCACACGTCCGAACCCAGGGCGGCCGCGGCGGCCGGGATGTTGACGTAGTCGCGCAGGCGGACGATCTGGCCGTGGTGCACGGTGAGCACGACGAGGTTGGGCAGCGCGAACTCGCCGGTGACTGAGCTGGTGCCGAGCGCTTCCTGCTCGGCGATGATCGTTTCCGGGTCGCTGGTGTCGTGGATGGCGAGCGTGCGGTACCGCTCGTACTTCAGCGGGTTGCCCTTCCACCCGGCGGTGATCCAGTTCACGATCTCGTCCCGGCCGCTGAGCCGGGACGGCAGACCGGGGCGGGTGAACGGGAACTCGTGGACCGCCTCGGCCGCGTACACCTGGCTCAGGTCGTCGGCGGACTGGCTGATCGAGGCCTGGCGGAGACGCTCCAGGACCTCACGCGGGCCGGCTGCTGGCTCGCTGACCGCTGGCTGGCCTAGCGCTGCCCGGCGGGCCGTCACCTTGCGGTAGCTGATTTTCCAGCCGCCGGGCTGGCGCGTGACGATGTCGTCGTAGGTGACGCTGCCCGCCGTCCCGTCGGCCTTGATGCCGATCCCCTTGGACTGGACCCGGGCCGAGTCATCGTCGATCCGGGTGATCACGATGTTGGTGACGTGGTGACCGACCGGGTTGGCCTGACCCATGGCCAGCGCGGCCGTACGCATGGCCGCCGTCCCGTGCAGCGAGCCGAGGCCGAAGTCGCCGAGGTCGTAGGTGACATCTGCGGTGAACAGCTCCCCCGCCTGGTCCAGCTCCCCCGCATCGGTCAGATGGCCGTGCAGGCTGATCAGGTCGCTGATGTCGATCCGGTCTTGTTCCGGCAGCGCCATAGCGGCGGTCCTCCATGCTCTCAGTCAGCCAGACCAGTAAAGTGAGACATAGTCCGGTTAGACGGACACAGTACCGGACTGTGTCCCCGGTTAGCAACGGAGCGGTGATTGCCGATGCGGGCCGACGCCCGGCGCAACTACGGGCAGCTGGTCGAGCAGGCGCGGATCGCCTTCGCCGAGTCCGGGGTGGACGCCTCGCTGGATGAGATCGCCCGCCGGGCCGGGGTGGCCAGCGGCACGCTGTACCGGCATTTCCCTACCCGGCTGGATCTCATCGAGGCCGTCCTCGCGGGGCAGATAGCCGAACTGGTCAGCCTGGGCCGGGGGCTGCTGAGCGCCGAGGACGAATTCGGGGCGTTGTCCGTCTGGCTGCGGGCTGCGCTCCTGCATGCCCTGACCTACCGGGGCCTGTCGGCCGCGGTGATGAACTCGGCCCTGGATCGCGAGCACGGCCTGGTATCGGCCTGGCACGCGGAGCTGTTCGACGTGGGGGCGGCGTTGCTGGACCGGGCGCGCCAATCAGGCGTGGTCGTCGCCGAGGCGGACGAAACCGACGTGCTCAAGATGGTCGGCGCCATCGCCTGGGCCGCCCACGACACCCCGGACAGCTCGGCCCAGGCGGGCCGGCTGCTCACCCTGCTGCTGAACGGGCTGCGCCCCTAGGATCTCAGTGCTGGCTTTGCTCGGCCAGGTCCTGCAGGAAGCGCGGTACGCGCCCGGCACCGAAGTCGAAGTACCGCACCCAGCTCGGCGTGATCGCGATCCGGGCCATCTGGTCGTACAGCTCGCGGCAGGCCTGCTCGAACTGGGCCATGGCGTCGGCATCCATGATCTTCCTGGCGCCAGCCAGATACTCCTCGGGCACGCCGTCGACGATCTCGACGCTGGCCTGCCCGCGGATGGAGACCGACCGGGCCTGGTCCGGGGTTTCACCGGCTTCGATGGTCAGGGCGACGTCCGGGCGGCCCTGCAGCGCCGCGACCTTGGGTGCCGTCGCCGCGGTGGACACCACCACCTGGTCGCCGGTCCAGCAGAAGCCGATCGGGATGACCCGCGGGGTCCCGTCTGGGCCGAGGTAGGCCAGCCGGGTCATCGTGGCCGACGTGAGCAGCTCCTGCGCGCCAGGACTGGCCAGCTCGTCAGCGATCTCATGCCGTTCCATGCGGGTTTTCCTTCCGTTGCGATTGGTTCAGGCGGGCGGCCTGCCGGGTGAGGTGGTCACGCTCGGCCAGGTTGGTGGCGGCCCGGGCCGCCTCCCCGTACAGCCGGGCCGCGAGGGCGAGGTCACCGGCCCGCTCCCACAGGTAGGCCGCCACCGCGGTGTACCGGGGAATCGCCGGGTCCACCTGTTCCAGGGCGGCCAGGCCGGCCCGGGCCCCGTCGGCCTCTCCCACCGCGACGGCACGGTTCAGGCGGACGACGGGGTTGCCGGTGAGCCGGTCGAGCTCGTCGTACCACTCCACGATCTGCACCCAGTCGGTCTCACCGGCCTTGGGTGCGTCGGCGTGCAGGGCGGCGATGGCCGCCTGGGCCTGGTACTCACCGAGCCGGTCGCGGGCCAGCGCCGCCTGCAAGATGGCCACCCCTTCGGCGATCAGCCCGGTGTCCCAGCGGGACCGGTCCTGCTGCCCCAGCGGCACGAGCGCACCGCCGGGAGCCGTCCGTGCGGACCGCCGGGCATGGTGCAGCAGCATCAGCGCCAGCAGGCCCGACACCTCCTCGTCGTCGGTCATCGACGCCACCTGCCGGGTCAGCCGGATGGCCTCGTCGGCCAGGTCGACCTCGCCGCTGTAGCCCTCGTTGAACACCAGGTACAGCACCCGCAGGACGGTGGCGAGATCACCGGATTCGTCGAAGCGGACACCGGAGACGGTGCGCTTGGCCCGGCTGATGCGCTGGGCCATGGTGGCCTCGGGGACCAGGTAGGCCTGCGCGATCTGCCGGGTGGTCAGGCCGCCCACCGCCCGCAGCGTGAGCGCCACCGCGGAGGCCGGGGTGAGCGACGGGTGGGTGCACAGGAAGTAGAGCCGCAGGGTGTCGTCGGCACCCGCGGCCGGACCGGGCGCGGGCTCGGCCTCGTCCCGGGCCTCGCGGGCCTGGCGGGAGCTCTCGGTGCGGGTCGCGTCGAGGAACTTACGCCAGGCCACCGTGGTCAGCCAGCCCTTCGGATCCGCGGGCGGGCTGACCGGCCACGTGGCCAGGGCGCGCACCAGCGCCTCCTGCACGGCGTCCTCGGCCCTGGCGAAGTCGGCGCCGCGCCGGACGAGGATCCCCGTGACTGCGGGGATCAGCTCCCGCAGCAGCGTCTCATTCACCCCGGATTCGTTCACTCCACGACGGCGGGTGCGTCACCCAGGAACGGGCGCAGCTCGAGCCATTCGTAGATCGGCTTGCCGTCCTGGCCCGGTGCGGCCGACAGTTCCCCAGCCAGTTCGACGGCCCGCTCGTACGTCTCCACGTCGATGACCATCCAGCCCGCGATCAGGTCCTTGGTCTCCGCGAACGGGCCGTCGGTGACCGGCGGCCGGCCCTCGCCGTCGTAGCGGACGAACGTGCCCTCCGGGGACAGCGCCTGGCCGTCCACGAACTCCCCGGTGCCCTCCAGCTTGGTCGCGAAATCACGCATGTACTGGATGTGCGCGTCGACCTCGGCCGGGGTCCAGCGGTCCATCGGCTCGCAGGGGACGACCGGAGCCGGGTTGCCCCGGTAGTGCTTGAGCAGCAGGTACTTGGCCATGAGGGTCCTCCTTCGGTACGGCGCGACCATTGTGGCGCGTCTACACCGGGGACGTTGGCGCCCGCGGGTTCTCGACATCACCCCGCGAAAATTTGGCAGGACCTGGCGCCCATGGATGCTGGAGATGAAGACCAGGCGGCCTGTCCCCCGGGTCCGCATGGCCGGCCGTACGGCCTGGGTCACCCGCAATGCCCCAAGGGTGTCGAGCTGGAACAGCCGCTCGACCTCAGCCAGCGGAACGCTTTCCAGCGGCGCGCGCACGGTCTCACCGGCGTTGCTGACCAGCACGTCGATGTCACCGGCGTCCCGGACAGCCTGGTCGACGCTGTCCTGATCGGTGACGTCAACACGATTAAGTTCAATGATTGAACTCAGAGGACAGTGATCCCCTGGCCGGCCAGCGCCGCAACGGTATCGGCGGGCGAGCCGGGTGCCGGTGAGCCGTCGGTGATGACTCCGGAGACGGCGTTCAGCGGCAGGACCTGGTAGCGGGAGGCGGCCCCGAGCTTCTCGGCGCTGGCCAGAACGTACGTCTCGACGGCCCGGCCGGCCAGCGTGCGCTTCATGGCCGCCTCGTCGGCGTCCCCCGTGGTCAGGCCGTGTACGGGGTGGACCCCGGTGACCCCGAGGAAGAACAGGTCCGCGGCGATGCTGTTCGCCGCCTCGGCCGCCGCCGCACCGCAGGTGACGGCCGAGTGCTTGAACAGCCGCCCGCCGAGCAGGAACACCTCGGCCTGTTCGTGAGTGACCAGGGCCGCGGCGATGGTCGGGCTGTGGGTAATCACGGTGCAGCCGAGATCGGCGGGCAGGGCGTGCACGACGGCCAGGGTGGTGGTGCCGCCGTCGAGGACGAGCGTGGGGGGGGGGGGGGGGGGCCCCCCCCCCCGGGGGGGGGGGCCGGGGGTGGGGGGGGGGGGGGGGGGGCCCCCGCGGCGGGGGGGGGGGGGCCGGCGGCGGGGCCGGGGGGGGGGGGGGGGGGGCCCCCCCCCGCCCCCACGGGCGGCTACACGGCGTTTGCTGTCCGGCTCGACGCTGGCCCGGGTGCCGTAATCGGCCAGGGCCGGCGACGCGGGCACCGCACCCCCGTAGACGCGCTGGCACAAGCCCGCGGCGGCCAGGTCGCGCAGGTCACGGCGGATGCTGTCCTCGGAAATGCCCAGCTCGGCGGCCAGATCCTTGGCCACCAGGCTGCCGTCGGCTCGCAGCCGGGTCAGCAGGAAGTCGCGTCGCTCGGCCGCCAGCATGCACACTCCTTCACATTGTTGCACGTTTGTGCATGTATTCTAACGCTATGACTGATCAGCCACTGCTCATCCTGATCGCCGGCCCGTATCGCTCGGGCACCGGCGACGATCCCGCCCAGATGGCCGCGAACCTGGCCCGCCTCGAGGCGGCGGCCTGGCCGATCTTCGCCGCCGGGCACATCCCGATGATCGGGGAATGGGTCGCGCTCCCCGTGCTGCGCTCGGCCGGCGCTACCGTTTTCGACCCGCTGGCCGGCCAGGTCATGTACCCGACCGCGCAGCGGCTGCTGGATCACTGCGACGCCGTGCTGCGGCTCCCCGGCGAGTCGACCGGCGCAGATCAGGACGTCGCCATCGCCCAGCAGCACGGGCTCCCGGTCTATTACCGCATCGAGGAAATCCCCGCCCGTGAGGCCGGGACCGCGGCCTGATCCAGCCTGACCCGAGCAGGCCAGAGCTAGCCCGAGCTGGCCAGCCTCAGGGCTCTTCGGCCGCCGGCTGCCACGTGACCGGGTCCACCAGGTAGACCTGCTCCCCCCACCTGGGGATCGCGGGCGTGCACGAGATGGAACGACGGTGCGAACGGGCCGTCGAGGTCGACGACGGTGGCGCTCGCGCCGTGGACCGCCCGGACGACGTGGGGCGGCGCGGTCAGGTCGATACGGGTCACACGCCCGGCGTGGCCCAGACCGTGGCCGTCCCGAGCCGCCCGGTCAGCTGAAGATGAAAGTGGCCGCACAGCACGGCGACCACGTCCGTTCCCGCGATCGCAGCCGCCAGCTCGTCACGGTTGCGCAGCCCGGCCTCGATCGTCCACGGCGAGCTCGCGGTGTAGACCGGCGGGTGGTGCAGTGCGAGGATCGTGCCCGCGGGCGCCGGGTCGTGCAGGATGGCCGCCAGCGCGTCGAGCTGAGCCCGGCTCACCACGCCGTGACCCGAACCGGGGACCAGGCTGTCCAGGGTGATCACCCGCAGGCCGTTGACGGTGCTGACCGCCGCGCGCTCGTCGTCCAAGCCACCGAGGAGGACACCGGTCTCCGCGTCCCGGGCGTCACGGTGCCCGGTACCGAGCGCGGCGGTGAAACCGGGGCGCCGGTCATGGTTCCCGGTGGTGTAGACGTGCGGGATCCCGCGGCCGGCGGCGAACTGCGCGATCCGGTCCCGGACCAGGGCGCACCCCTGCGCCGAGCCGTCGTCGGCGATATCGCCGCTCACCACGACCAGGTCCAGGCCGCTGAGGTGGCGGCAGTCGCGCAGGATCTGATTAAGGGAGGCGAGCGCATCGACGCCGTCCCCGTCGAACCCGCTGGCGGTGGCATGAGTGTCGGACAGGTGCAGGATCCGATGGCTGCTCACCGTGCCATTGTGGTGACATGCGGATCGGGTTGCACGCGCTGGGCATCGGCCCCGGCTCCCGGAATACAACCCCGTGCTGGCGGCCAAGCAGGCGGCACTCGATGTGCTGTCCGGCGGGCGGCTCACGCTCGGCATCGGTATCGGCTGGTCGGCCGAGGAGCTCACGGCGCTGGGCGGCGAGTTCAGCCGGCGCGGGCCGCGCACGGCCGACGGCTGTCGTGGTGGTTGATTCACCGCCGCCCAGCCCGGATGACGCCGGGGCCTGGGTCGAGAACCTGGCTGCCCGCTGGATCGCAGGCCCGGCTAGCCCATCAGCGTGCCCGGCGATCATCGCCTGCCCGCTTGATGTGGTTCTTAGTTTCTAGCTTTGTTTCCAGTGAAGAATGCCTACCTCTTGCTGTTATCAGAATGCACTAGGGAAGCGCCTCTGGTGCCGAGAGACTAGGCGGCCAGACCAGACCCATGACCGCGCCGGGTCAGGACGAGGACGGCTGCTCCTCGGGCGAAGGAGCAGCCGTCACCTCGGGCGAGCTGTCGGCTCCGCGCTCCCCCAGCTTCGGGCCGGCGTCCGGTTCGGCGCCGTAATCACGGAGCGCGCCCGGACGCAGCGGCGCCCCCAGCAGCTGGCTGACCAGGGTGCGGTGGGCGGCATGCAGGGTACGGACGGCGGCGCGGTTGAGGCCGGGCTTGACCGGCGGCTGCCCGCCCCGGGGACGGCCCGGTTTGGTCGGCACCCACAGATGTCCCGGGTCGCTGCCCTGCAGCTCGGCCACGATCTCCGCCCGGACGCTGAGCCAGCGGCTGAGGATCTGCACGGTGGCCTCGCTCAGCGGGCACGGTTCATCGCCGAGGTCGACACTGGGTCCGCCATTGGAGCCGCCGTCCAGATGCAGGGAGCCGACCATCAGGGGCGCCAGCTCCGGGACACCCTGGCCGGTGTCGGCCACGAGGGCGGCCACGGCCGCGGTCCGCAGGGTGGTGGCCGCGTTGGCGGCCGACGGCCTGCGCACGGTCAGGTCGTGCACCAGCTGCTCGGTATCGCCTGGGGTCAGGTGGAACCCGCGGGCCGGCGGCGGGCTCTGGCGGCGATCAGGCAGCCCCAGGAACTGCGCGAACGCATTGTAGGAGTCGACACGCACGCGCATGGAGTTCGGCTGGGCCGCCGCTTCGGGGCCGTAGCGGGTGTTGCGGGTCCGCATCTTGCCCTCGCCCGCGGCGGCCAGCCAGGCGTCGGTGCGCTCGGGGTCCATCAGGTCGCCCACCGTGAGCTGGTTGTTGCCGGTGGCCTCCTGGGCGTGCTCCAGGTACTCGTCGAGGTAACGGCGCCGGATCCGGCAGGTGGTGGCGCTGAAACCGCGGCGGCCCAGATCGCGGGCGAACTCGAACACCGCTCCCCGAGCCGGTGAGTCAGTATCCAGAACGGCCACGGGCCCGGCTCCCTCGGTGAGGTTGTGCGGCGCCACGCTTGATGGTCAGTCCGCTTTTTGCTGTTATCAGGATAACCAGCGCGGGCGGCAGAAGCCGGGACCGACACGCCAGCCGCCGCCGTCAACCCTCCGGCGCAGAAGGTGGAGAAGGCGGAGCTAGCGGACCGAATTCCTCATCCACCGCGTCCAGGTACAGAGGCAGCCCAGCGGTAGTTAATACACATTTTTAACAAGGGCCCGTTCGGCTCCGCTGACAATGAGCACCGCGACCCCGTCGGCCAGCAGTGCCGGCCGCCCGGCAGACTGGGAGCATGCCTGATCTACCTGTGCAGTACTACGCGGGCCACGACGGCACCAAGCTCGCCTACCGGGAGCTGGGCCAGGGACGGCCGGTGGTACTGATCCACGGCTACTTCTCCAACGCCATGACCAACTGGATCCGGTACGGCCACGCCGCCGCCGTGGCCGAGCGCGGGTTCCGCGTGATCATGCCGGACCTGCGCGGACACGGGGACAGCGCCAAGCCCCAGGAAAGCGCGGCCTACCCGCCCGACATCCTGGCCGACGACGGGTTCGCCCTGATCGAGACGCTCGGGCTGACCGGCTACGCGCTGGGCGGTTATTCGCTCGGCGGCCGCACCACGGTGCGGATGCTGGCCCGCGGCGCGGCACCGGCCCGGGCGGTGATCGCGGGCATGGGCCTGGACGGCATCGTGCACGCCACGGCCCGCAACGGGCACTTCCGCCGCATCCTGGAGAACCGGGGCAGCTGGGATCGCCGGTCCCCCGAGGGCAAGGCCGAGGCGTTCATGAAGAGCACCGGCGCCGACCCGGTGGCCGGGCTGTACCTGCTGGATTCGAACGTGGATACCCCGCCGGAGGTGCTGGCCGGGATCGGCCTGCCGGTCCTGGTGCTGGCGGGCGACGAAGACGACGACAACGGCACGGCCGAGGACCTGGCCGCCGCGTTCCCCCGCGGCCAGGCGGCCCGGGTGCCCGGGAACCACATGAGCGCCGTGGCCCAGCCCGACCTGGGCCGGGCCATCGCCGCCTACCTGGCCGACGCCTGACGGGTCCCGGCTGGAACTCCGGCCCACTGGAGCAGCGCCTGTTCCAGTTCGGCGGGCTCGTCGCCCAGGCTGGTGCTGGCGCTGACGGCGCGGTCGGTCACGACTTCGACCCGGCCGGGATGCTCGGCCGCTGTGTTGACGGTGACAGTGTCGACGGTGGCCGCCGCTGAGCTCCCGTCCAGCAGGTAACGCTGGCCGATGCCCGAGGTCAGCTTGACCATGCTGGTCATGGTCTCGGGGGTCGCGAGCCGCGCCACTAGGCTGGACGCATGCGAGTAGTGATCGCGGGCGGGCACGGGAAGATCGCGCTGCTGCTGGAGCGACTGCTCACGCGGCGGGGCGACCAGGCCGTGGCCCTGATCCGGAACCCAGCGCACGTGGCCGAGGTGGAGAAGACCGGGGCTGAGGCCGCCGTCGTGGACCTGGAGACTGCGTCGGCGGGTGACGTGGCCGCCCTGCTGGCCGGCGCGGACGCCGTCGTGTTCGCCGCGGGTGCCGGGCCGGGCAGCGGTGCGGCGCGCAAGGACACCGTCGACCGGGGCGCCTCGGTGCTGCTGGCCGAGGCGGCCGGGCAGGCCGGGGTGCGCCGGTTCGTGCAGATTTCCGGGATGGGCGTCGACCGGCCGCCGGCCGCGGGAACCGATGAGGTGTGGGCCGCCTACATCAAGGCCAAGTTCGCGGCCGAGGAAGACCTGCGGGCCCGGGACCTGGACTGGACCGTCCTGCGCCCGGGCGGGCTGACCGACGACCCGGGCACGGGCCAGGTTGCGCTGGCCACTCCCCCGCTGCCGCGCGGCACCGTCCCCCGGGCCGACGTCGCCGCGGTGATCGTGGCCGTGCTGGACGAGGCACGCACCAGCGGCCAGACGCTCGATCTGGTCAGCGGGGACACCCCCGTCGGCCAGGCCGTCGCGCACCTGGCCGGCTAACTCCTGGCCGGCTAGACCCTGGCCGGCTGGCTCACGGCCAGAGCAGCCGCTTGGTCCAGGTGCCGTCGGTCCGCAGGTACTGCAGCCGCAGGTGCCGGCGCTGGTGATCGGCCTGCCAGAACTCGACGGTCTCGGCCGACAGCGCGTACAGGGTCCAGCCGGGCGCCAGGATCTCGGGGTCGGCCTCGATCTTGGCCTCGCACGCGCGGAACGCGTCGTCGAGGTCGGCCAGCTCGCTCATCGGCTTGGACTGCTGGCCGATCAGCGCCGCGGCCCGGGA
>CAXUJF010000104.1:0-3607 GCA_964250865.1 uncultured Streptosporangiaceae bacterium | reverse complement strand
TTCTTGGGTTGGGCGGGGGGGCGTTTCTGGGCCGGGGCGGGGGGGGGGGGGGGCGGGGCCTGTATAGGGGGGGCGCTGGCCCGGCGGCCCGCGGAACCGGCCATGCCCCGGATCCTGATCTGGCGGCCGTGCTGGGGCCAGTAGAACGACGCGGCCGCGCGCGGGTTGGCCGCCAGGTCCCGCCCCTTTTCGCTGTCCGAGCTCGAGGCGAAGTACCAGCGGCCGGTCTCGTCCACGTCCTTGCAGATCAGTACCCGGGACGAGACCCGGCCCGCGCCGTCGGCGGTGGCCAGCGTCATCGTCTGCGGCCCGAGGATCTTGTCCTGCACGGCCTCGTTGAACCAGGCCAGGAACAAGGTGACCGGGTCCTCCGGCGCCGCCCGGACGTCGAACTCCGGCAGCTCCTCCGGGAACGGCGGCAGGCCGCGCAGTACTTCTCGCATATTCCCGGTGGCATCAGCCACGTGATCGCCTCCATAAGGTCAGGCGTCATTATCTGCCGTCCGTCCGGCCCGGGCCAAACCGAATACCGGGACCAGCGCCGGGCCGTTAAACGAGGTGATGCGGCGAGCCGGTCAGCGCAGCCCCGCTCGACATCGCGACGACCACGCTGCCCGGGGCCAGACGCGGAATCCGTCGCACCGCGGGATATTTCTTCAGCCGCGGCCCGTAGCACCGAGGCCGAGGTGCTCGGCCAGCCAGGGGCCGGTGACGCTGGCCGGGTCCCGGGCCACCTCCTCGGGCGGGCCCGCGGCGACGATGTGGCCGCCGTCGGGGCCACCGCCGGGGCCCATGTCGATGAGGTGGTCGGCCGTGCCCAGCAGGTCCAGGTCGTGGTCGATGACGATGATCGTGGCCCCGGCGTCCAGCAGCCGGTCGAACACGCCGACCAGGGTGGCGACGTCGAGCGGATGCAGGCCGGTGCTGGGCTCGTCGAGGACGTACAGGGTGCCGCGCTGGCTGGACCGCAACCGGGACGCGATGCGCAGCCGCTGCGACTCACCGCCGGACAGCGACGGGGTCGGCTCACCGAGCCGGAGGTAACCCAGGCCGACCTCGTCCACCGGCCGCAGGGCGGCCGCGACGCCGCGCTGGTCACGGAACTGCTCCAGGGCGTCGTGCACGGTCAGGGCGAGCACGTCGGCGATGGTCAGGCCGTCCACCCGGACCTCCAGGGTGGGGTCGTTGAACCGGGCCCCGTGGCAGGTCGGGCACTGGACGTTGATGTCGGGCAGGTACTGCACGTCCAGGTCGATGCCGCCCAGCCCCCGGCAGGTCGGGCACTGGCCCTCCTTGGTGTTGAACGAGAAGTGGCCGGGCTGCCAGCGCCGGCGCCGCGCGTACGGGGTGTCGGCGAACAGCCGCCGGATCTGGTCGAACGCCCCGGAGTAGGTGGCCGGGGTGGAGCGGGCGTTCTGCCCGATGGGTGAGGCGTCGATCTGGACGACCTGGCGCAGGCCGGCCAGGTCCAGGTGCCGCACGTGGCCGGGCGGGGGCGCCCCGGTCAGCTGGGCGGTCGCGGCCGGGATCAGGCTGTCCAGTACCAGCGCGGTCTTGCCCGCCCCGGACGGCCCGGCCAGCGCGGTCAGCCGGTGCACCGGGAACGTCGCGGTGACGTCGTGCAGGTTGTACAGGTCGCTGACCTCGATCGTGATGTCGCCCGCGGGCGCGGCGGGACCGCCCGGGCCGTCAGCGCCGTCCGGCCGGCGGCGCCGCTCGACCTTCCTGGCGCCGGACAGGTAAGGGCCGATGACCGAGTGCGGGTCGGCTTCGATCGCGGCCGGCGTCCCCTGGGCCACGATCTTGCCCCCGCCAGCCCCGGCCGCGGGCCCGAGCTCGATCACCCAGTCCGCGGTGCGGATGATCTCCCCCTCGTGCTCGACCACGACGACCGAGTTGCCGTTGGCGGCCAGCGCGGCGATGGTGCGGCGCAGCCCCTGCACGTTGCTCGGGTGCAGCCCCACCGACGGTTCGTCCAGGACGTACAGCATGCCGGTGGTGCTGGCCCGGACGGTCGAGGTCAGCTCGATGCGCTGCCGCTCACCGGTGGACAGCGACGCCCCGGACCGGTCCAGGGCCAGGTAGCCCAGGCCGACGTCCAGCAGCGGGGTCAGCACACCGTCCAGCTCACTGAGCAGCCCCTTGGTCAGCCGCTTCAGCTCGTCGGGCAGCTGCGGCGGCAGCCCGGCGGCGAAGTCGCGCAGCTCGTCCAGGCGCAGCGCGCTGATCTCGGCCAGGTTCTTCCCGCCCAGCAGTGAGGTCAGCGCCTCGGGCCGCAGCCGGGTGCCGTGGCAGACCGAGCAGGTCGCGGTGATGAAGAACTTCTGCACCTGGCGCTGGGCCGGTTCGCTGTTGCTCTCCAGGTTGCGCTCGGCGGTGGCGATCGCGTTCTCGTAGGTGACGTTCAGCTCCACCTCCCGGTTGCGGCGGCCGGACCGGAACCGGACCCGGCGCTGGACCGGCTGGCCGTGCAGCACGATGTCGCGTTCTTCGTCGGTCAGGTCCTTCCACGGCACGTCCAGCCGGACCCCCAGCTCACGGGCGGCGTACTGGTAGAGCCGGCGGGCCCCCGCGTTCCACGGCAGTACCGCGCCGTCCTCGATGGACAGGTCCGGGTCCGGCACCAGGGCGGCCTCGTTGACCTCGGACCGGACCCCGAGGCCCTGGCAGGCCGGGCAGGCCCCGTAGGAGTTGAACGAGAACGACTCGGCGCTGGGGGCGTCGAACTCCACGCCGTCGACCGGGCAGGTGATCACCATGCGCTGGGTCTGGATCGACGGCTCGACCCGGTGGCCGTTCGGGCACAGGTGCGAACCCAGCCGCGACATCGTCAGCCGGAGCACGTTCAGCACCTCCGACATCGTCCCCACCGTGCTGCGCGGGCCCGGGATCGGCGGCCGCTGCCGCAGCGCCAGCGCGGGCGGCAGGTGGTCGATCCGGTCCACCTCCGGGCGCTGGGCCTGGGACAGCCGCCGGCGGCTGTAGGTGCTCAGGCCCTCCAGGAACCGGTGCATGCCCTCGGCGTACAGCGTGCCGATGGCCAGTGAGGTCTTGCCGGATCCGGACACGCCGACCACCGCGACCGTCCGCCACAGCGGCACGTCGACGTCCACGTCCTGCAGGTTGTTGTGCCGCGCGCCGTGCACCCCGATAACGGTGGGCAGGGTTTCCGGCACGCCAAGATCACGATTGCCCATACACGGCAAGATAAGGGCATGCCTCATCTCGTCTCACCGGTGGTCCCTGCTGGGCGAATCCGGAACCAGCTCCAGCCCACGCTCCGGGTCGGCGAGCTGACCGTCCGTCCCTGGCAGCCGTCCGACGCCGGCGCCGTGGCGGCCGCCTACGCCGACCGGGACATCCAGCAGTGGCACGCGCAGTCGATGACGGTGGCCGAGGCCGCCGCGTGGCTGTCGTCGTGGGCCGACCGCTGGCAGGCCGAAACCGGCGCGGGCTGGGCCATCACCGTCCAGGACATGCTGGTCGGCCGGGTCGGTTTCCGGGCCATCAGCCTGCCGGAGGGACAAGCCGAGATCGCGTACTGGACCGTCCCGGCCGCCCGCGGCCCCCACATAGCGGCCCCGGCGGCCCCGGCCCCCACGGCCGG
>CAXUJF010000103.1:0-13972 GCA_964250865.1 uncultured Streptosporangiaceae bacterium | reverse complement strand
CTTCTGGACGGCGGCCCCGTTGAGCGTGATGGCCTGCTCGATCGCCGCGGCGGGCAGCGGCAGGGCGCCGGCCTGGCAGGCGGCACCGACGAGCAGCATGTTGGCGTACTGGTCGGAGCCGAAGAGCTGGTCGGACAGCGCCCGCGCGTCAAGCCACGTGCCAGAGCGGACGGCCTCGCTGATCCTCCGGGTCACGCCGTCGACGTCGGGGAACGACGCGGTGGTGTCCACGACCATCTGCCCGGTCGGGACCTTCGTGGTGGACACGACGGCGAACGTACGCTCCGGATCGGTCACTCCCAGGGTGGCCGGGTCGGCCGCCACGAGCAGATCAGCGCCCAGGTACAGATCGCATTCGCCGCGGGCGAGGCGAGCCCCGGCCTCGACCGGCTCGGTCGTGATCTTCAGATCGGAAACGACAGCGCCGCCTTTCTGCGCGAGCCCGGTCTGGTCCATACCGCGAACGTGCCGCCCGGCGATCACGGCGGCGACCGCGAGAATCTGCGCGACCGTCACCACGCCGGTTCCGCCGACCCCGGCGATCCGGAGCGCGACGTTCCCCGGCCCGGACGCGGGAGGGGCGGGGAGCTCGCCGGCATCCAGCGGCTCGGCCGTGCGCCGGACCAGGCGGCCGGGAGTGACTTCGAGGAACGAGGGACAGTCACCCCGCACGCACGAGAAGTCAAGGTTGCACGAGGACTGGTCGATCCGGGTCTTGCGGCCGAACTCGGTGTCGACCGGCTGCACGGACACGCAGTTGGACTTCGCGCCGCAGTCACCGCAGCCCTCACACACCCGTTCGTTGATCATGATGCGGGTGGCCGGCGTGGGTACCGTGCCGTGCTTGCGCTTCCGGCGTGTTTCAGCGGCGCAGGCCTGGTCATGGATCAGCACGGTCACCCCGGGGACGGCGGCGAGCACCCGCTGCGCCTCAGCGAGCCGGTCCCGGTGCCACACCTCGGTCCCCGTCGGGAACCGCACGCCCCGGTAGCGCTGGGGATCGTCCACAGTCACGATCGTGCGCGCCACCCCCTCGGCCGCGAGCAGCCGGGTGATCCGCGGCACCGACAGGGCGCCGACAGCGTCTTGCCCACCGGTCATCGCGACGGTGCCGTTGTGCAGCAGTTTGTAGGTGATGTTCACCCCGGAGGCGACGGCCGCGCGGATGGCAAGTGAACCGGAGTGATGGAAGGTGCCATCGCCCAGGTTCTGCACGAGGTGGCGGCCCTCAACGAACGGGGCCATCCCGATCCACTGGGTGCCCTCACCGCCCATCTGGGTCAGCCCGGTGACCTCGCCGACTTGCTTCGGATCCATCATCAGCACCATCGCGTGACACCCGATGCCGCCACCGACCAGGGAACCCTCGGCGGGCTTGGTCGACGTGTTGTGCGGGCAGCCCGAGCAGAAGTAGGGCGTTCGCGGGGTCAGCGTCAGTGTGATCGAAGACCGCCGCCGGCGGCGGGCGGGCGGCGGAACGCCCAGCCGCCCGGCCAGAGCCGCCGCGATAGCGTCGGGATCAAGCTCGCCGTGCTCGGCCAGCAGCGCAGCGCCGTCCGGGCCGCGTTTGCCGTACACGCTGGGAACGTCCGGCATCCCGTACAGGATGTCCTTGACCGCGGTCTCGATGAACGCGCGCTTTTCCTCGACCACCACGATCTCCCGCAGCCCGGCCGCAAATTCGCGCACGATCCCCGGCTCGAGCGGCCAGATCATGCCCAGCTTGAGCAGCCTGATCCCGCGTCGGCGCAGCGCGTCGTCGTCGAGGCCGAGCGCGCTCAGTGCCTGCCGCAGGTCGAGCCAGGACTTGCCGGAAGCGGCGAGACCGATCGAGTCGCCGTCGCCACGGACGGGGATCTGGTTCAGCCCGTTCGCGGCGGCGTAGCGCCGGGCGATCTCGAGCCGAGCGCGGTACAGGTCCCGCTCGAGCCGCCCGAGGTCGGGCTGCAGCAGGTGCCCCGTGACCACGTGCCGCCACCGCTTGCCGTCGATCTCGGTGTCCGGGAGCACCGAGTCGAATCTGCCGACCATACAGGTCATGGCGCCGTCGGCCACCGCGGTCACGACTTTCAGGGCGGCCCACAGCCCCGTCGCCCGGGACAGTGCGATCCCGTGCAGGCCAAGCGCGACGACCTCGGCGGGGTCAGCAGGGTAAAGCGTCGGCATCGCGAGATCGGCCAGGGCGAACTCCGACCCGGACGGGACGCTCGACGACTTCGCCGCCGGATCATCGCCCACCACGGCAAGTGTCCCGCCGAGGTGGTGAGTGCCCATGAGATTGGCGTGCCTCAGCGCATCGGACGCGCGGTCGAGTCCGGGTGCCTTGCCGTACCAGAACCCGGCTACGCCGTCGTGCCGGGCGCCGCCGGCCACCGACGCGAGCTGCGTGCCCTGCACGGCCATGGCCGCGGCCTCCTCGTTCAGGCCCGGCGTGAAGACGATGCCGTACTCATCGAGCAGCGACTGCCTGCGACCCAGCTCTAGGTCCAGTCCGGCGAGCGGGGACCCCTCGTACCCCGAGACGAACGCGCGTGTGTCGAGGCCGTTGGCCTGGTCGCGTCGGCGCTGGTCGAGCAGCAGCCGCAGAACAGCCTGAACACCGGTGAGGTAGACCGGCACCGGCTCGTCCGCTGCGCGGTAGCGGTCGTCCAGGGAGAAGCGCCGCGGCTCGCCCGTCGCGGGCGCGTCCTTTACGGTGGTCATGCCGTCGTCTCGGTGATCCACATGGGCGCAAATGTAGGTTTGGCCTGGACATCTGGCAATACTCAATTTCGCCGAGATGAGCCAATGGCTTAATTGGACTCATCATCCGCCATCACGAGGAGGCCATTGGCCATGCAGCTGGACGAACTCGACCGCTCCTTGCTGGTGCTGCTCCTGGAAAATCCGCGCGCCGGGCTGCGTGAGCACGCCCGCACCCTTGGCGTCGCCCGGGGCACGGTGGCCGCGCGGTTCCTGCGCCTGCAGGAGTCCGGCGTGATCACCGGGTTCGGGCCGCGCGTTTCCCCGCGGGCCTTCGGCTATTCGATGCTCGCCTTCGTGCACCTCGATCTCACCCAGGGATACCTGGACTCCGTGGTCGAGGACCTGACGGCGGTCCCGGAGGTTGTCGAGGCGTACACGGTGACGGGGGATGGCGATCTGCTCTGCCATGTCGTCGCCAGGAACACGGAGGAACTCGAGGTCGTGATCCAGCGCCTTATCGCGCTGCCGGGTGTGGAGCGGACGCGGTCCCAGGTCGCGCTGAGCCAGCGGATCCCGTTTCGCGCCCTTCCCCTGGTCCGGAACGACCGCTGGCCGACGGCCCGCGGCAGCGGAACTGCCCAGTCGAGCCGGCCCGCGCAGCGATCTGGCCCCAGGACGTGATCCGGCAGGGCTGTCTCCCTGTCGGCATCGGAAGTTCTTTTGTGCGGCGACCACAAGATCTGAAGGACCAATTTGTGCTGGACGTCGGCTATTCCTCGTCGCTGTGGCTCCGGGAAGATGAGGGTTAATCATGAAATCCGACAGTGAACCGAAGACGGCTGGGGAAGCCATCGCTATGGTCGTTCAGGGCTGCCGCGCGCTCTGGGCAGCAGGCCAGTCGGACATGATCTGGGGTCATTGCAGCGTGCGGGATCCCGACGGCCGTGGCGTCTGGATGAAGAGTGCCGGCTGGGGGTTCGAAGAGGTCGACGTGAGCGAGGTCGTCCTCGTGTCGCCGGGCGGCGAGGTGCTGCATGGCGCTGGCCGCAGGCACATTGAGTACCCGATCCACACGCAGATCATGGAGCGCCGGGGCGGCGTCGGCGCCGTCGTGCACACTCATTCCGACGCGGCCAACTCGTTCTCCGCACTGGACGTACCGCTACGCCCGCTGAGCCACGCGGGTTCCCTTTTCTGCCATCCCGGCATCCCGAGCTTTACCCTGACCGGCGGTCTGATCAGCAGCCCGGAGCTCGGCCGGGCGCTCGCGGACACGCTAGCGGAGGCGCCAGCCTGCCTGATCCCCCAGCATGGGCTGGTCACGGTCGGCCCGGACCTGCCAGCTGCCGTGATGACCGCGGTGCTGCTGGACCGCGCCTGCCGGACCCAGCTGGCCGCCATGGCGGCCGGGCCGCTGGTCCGCTGGGGGAGCGAGGAAGACACAGCGGCCAAGCGCGGTATCTGGTCGCCCCAGCAGATGCAGGCCGGCTGGGATTACCTCGTCCGCACGGCCGCCGGGCAGTGAAACCTTCGCCGAGCCTACCCTGGCTCCGTGGTACCAGGCTCGGGCGCCTGACCTCCGACAGACGAGGGCTCTCCGGCTGCGGTGAGGACGGCGCGGGCCATGGTGGACAGGAGTTCGGCCATCGTTTCGGCGGTCAGCTCGCTGGCGCTGTGCGGGGTGGAGTTGAGCAGTCCGAACATGGCGTGGACGGCAGTACGGAGCCGGGCCGGGGCCGCGTGGGGCATCATCTCGGTCAAGACGGTGACCCATTCCTCGACATACAGCCTCTGCAGGCGCCGGACCTGCCGCCGGGCGGGACCGGGCACATTGGCCAGCTCCCGGCTCTGCACGGTGATCAGGTCCGGCTGGCCGAGCGCGAAGCTGACGTGCCAGCGCAGCAGGGCGTCCAGGGCTGACGGGGCGTCGGGAGCGGCCACCACCCGGCGGCTGCCCTCGGCCGGCAGCCGCTGGCTGATGCCGAGGAGCATGTCCGAGAGGACGGCTTCCTTGCCTGGGAAGTGCCCTAAATGACGTTCGGCTCAAGCTGCTCGAACCACAGTCCACGCTGCCGGACAACCGTGGCCGACGGCAGGCCGCTCGCGTTATTGTGCTGCTCAGATTTATGTTAACGATCGTTAACCCTACCGGCCTGCCTGGGGGCACTAAACGTCCGGCACCGGGACAATGACCGGTCGGGACGAGGAAGACCTCGCCCGTATCGAATTGACCGGCCATAAGGCTTCTACCATGGGCGACAGAGGGTCGCGGTCCACTTCCGGCCCGGTCGGCACAAGAACCGGAAGGATCAGGAGGTTCCTGTGGACCTCACTAACAAGCTCGACGAGTTCGACCGGAAGCTGCTGCAGGCGATGCAACTCGATGGACGGGCGCCGTTCAGCCGAATTGCGGCGGTGCTCGGGGTCTCTGATCAGACCGTCGCCCGGCGCTTCCAGCGGCTGCACAGCTCTGGGAACCTGCGGGTGGTCGGGGTGACCGACGAGAACAGGCTCGGGCGCTCCGTCTGGGCCGTGCGCCTGCACTGCACCCCGGACGCGGCCAAACCGCTGGCTGAGGCGCTCGCCCGGCGACCGGACACCTCCTACGTCGCGCTGATCTCCGGGGACGCCGAGGTGAGCTGGGCGATGCGGCCGCGCAGCAAGCAGGAGCGCGACGAGTTGCTGGACCGCCTGCAGCGCACCCCGCGGGTCATCGCAGTCAGCTCCCATTGCCTGCTGCACGTCTTCTACAGCGGGCCGCTGGGCGGGCTGGACAAGATCAACGCCCTCAGCCCCGAGCAGGAGGCCGCGCTCCGGCCGCCCGCGGCCGAGCTGGCCGGGACGCCGGTAGCCATAGACGATGCGGACGAGGCACTGTTCTCAGCGCTGCGGCGCGATGGGCGGGCCGCCCTCGCCGAACTGGAGGCCGCGTCCGGGCTGTCTGAGGACGCGGTGCGCCGCCGCCTGGCGCACCTGCGCGCCGAGGGCGTGCTCCACTTCAACGTCCAGTACACTCCGGAACTGCTCGGCCAGGACGTCACGGCGATGCTGTGGCTGAATGTATCCCCGGCCGCGCTGCCGGCCGTCGGGCGCGCGATGGCCGAGCATCGCGAGGTGAACTTCGCCGCAGCCGTCACCGGGCAGGCCAACATCTTCGCCGTCCTTGTCTGCCGCGACACGCGCCAGCTGTACACCTACCTGAGTGAGAAGATCCGGGCGCTGGACGGCGTCCGGGCAGCCGAAACGGCCCTGGTCCTGCGCCACTACAAGCAACTCGCCATCGAACCGGTCCGCTGACCGGCGGGCCGCCCCGGGTCCCTGCCGACTGCTTGCTACTTCCTCCCGGCCGCGCGCTGCGATTCCATGATTTTCGTGGCAACATGCGCGCTGAGCCGGTCATCGGAATTAGTCAGGTCCAGCGATGTCATGGATTCGATGCGCTGGATCCGGTAAGAAACGGTATTTACGTGCACGCGGAGCACCCGTGCGGTCTGCTTGAGGCTCTCACGCTGGTTCAGGTATACCGACAGGGTGCCGAGCAGGTCGGACTTGTGGCCCGCGTCGTAGTCGATCAGCGGGCCGAGGACGTCTTCAGCGTACTGATGCAGCTGATTCATGTCACCGATCTGGAACAGGAGCCGGTAGATGCCCAGCTCCTCGTAGCTAATGGTCTGGCCGGCCCAGCCGAGGCGCAGCCCAAGGTCAATAGCGTGCTGCGCCTGCTGCAATGCCTCCGGCGCACGATCCGGCAGCCCGGTGAGCTCGCTGACCCCGCAGGTGAGCTGAACGTCACTCATCCGCTGTTCTCGTAGCACCTGGACTGGATCGGCGGGACGGGATCCCGCGACATGGTCGCGGCCGGGCATCCGTGACTGTGCCTGGTCTGGTAGCAGCATCACGAGCTCGGGCCCGCGGACGACGGCAGGGAATTGTACGTAGCTGGCGAGGCGGCCGAGCAGGTCATCGGCTGACTCCGCGTCGCCGTGACGAGATTGCGTCTTTGCTGCGCTTACCCGGGCTACGGCGATGCGATAAGGCCGAGAGTCAGCGACTCCCAGGATGCGAGCCTTGCGGCGGGCGTCGAGGCCGTCCAGAAAATGCCCGCTGACGAGCGAGTCGACGACCGCTCCCCGGTAACGCCGGCCGACCTCCTGACCCGTCTGTGCCCTGGCCAGGGTAAGGGCGAACAAGGTCGCCGCGTAGCTGGCGACGATGAGGTCAACGTCGTCGGTCGCGGCGGCCGGCTCGTCGACCACCAGCAGGTACCCCAGGATAGTGTCACCCAACATGACTGGCGCGGCCAGGCACCCGCGGGCTAGCCCGGAGCCCGGCACGGGGGGCACGCGCAACGTCCTCCGCTCGTCAGCCACCATCCGGAGCAGCCTGGCGGTAGTGATGTCGCCGGGGTCCCAGACGTCCATGTCGGCCAGAAGGCTGCCTCCGGCTTGAGCCTGAGGCCGGAAGCCGGGATCCAGGAGTATCGCCGGCTTTCCGGACGCCTGCGCGAAGACTGCGGTGAGCTCGGCGGCGTCAGCGCCCCGGACGACTGCTGCGCCTACTTTGTCGCAGACCGCCATCGTGCGCCGGTGCGCCGAGTTCTGCCGCGACCGTCCGGGCCGCAGGCCGGGATTTGGGTCAGTGTCAGCCGCGGGCCCGGCTCCTGCGCCGGCCGTGCCCGGCTGGGGTGATCCTGCAAGGCCCGTGTGCCTGACCGCGCTCACGATGGCCGCCGCGTCCCGGTCAGCCCGCGGGGCGGCGTCGCCGTCCGGCTGTTTGGGGTATGCGGCGTGAGTTTGTGACACCATCACGGAAGCAGCCTTTCCGGTGCTTCAACGAATGTAGCCGCGCGCGTGCTCGATCGTCCCGTCGTCGTGACGTTCATGTGAACTCCGTTTCAGGGGTGCCGCGTCGCTGACAGCTACCCGAACTGCGAGCTTGCGCCCGGTCGGCAAACCGAGCTAGTCGCAGGCCGCAGAACCCGGAATTCCGACATTCAGAGCCCGATACCACCGGGAATCCACCACCGGGTAGTCCTGCCCAAGCCGGGGAGGGTATCGCGGAGGAAGACGGAGAAGCCTGCCGCGGAGCGCGCGCCCGACCAGCCCTGCTCTGGTCGCCATCATCGGCAGGTAAGCGATCCCTGCTGATCGCCGCAGGGACCACGCCTCCGCTGCGCGCTGTGACCATGCCAGAGCTCTCCACTCTGCCGCCTTCTGGCCAGGATGGCCGGTCAGGCCACTCAAGGGGCGCGGCGAAGCGCAAGGCGAAGCGTTAATTTGTATACGGACGATCTGTCCAGGAGCGAGATCAGGGGTGACCCACCCTAATTAGACTGCTGTCGGCTTTACTGGGAACTATTGACCTCACTCCGGCGCAGGCCTAGAGTAAATTCGTCCGTACACGGAGTAATTTGGGAGGCGGCTCATCGCCTATTGGGTCGGCTCTGCGCCTACGGGAGGGATCGCATGCCTACGACCCGCTTTCGCGATGAGGACCCCGATCTCGACGCCTTGTATGCGGCTCTTAGCGAGGAGGACCTGCAGCCGTTGTGGCGGCTGCGCGGATTGCTCACGCCGGAGCCGGTCGTCAGGACCCGCCCGTATGTGTGGCGGGCCAGCACCCTCCAACGGCTGGCCGAGCGCAGCGGTCAGCTCGTGGGCATCGACCGTGGCGGCGACCGGCGTGTACTCGCCTGTGCCAATCCAGGCCTGGCCGGAGCGCCCTACGCATCGACGACCTTGTGGGCGGCCGTACAGTATCTCGGCGGCGGCGAGCTGGCTCCCGCCCACCGCCACACGCCGGCGGCACTGCGGTTCGTCCTGGCCGGCGCGGGCGTGTGGACCCTGGTCGACTCAGACCCGCTGCACATGTCGCGGGGTGATCTGGTGCTGACCCCGAGCATGACGTTCCACGAACATCACAATCCGGGCACCGACCCCATGATGTGGATGGACGTGCTCGACCTGCCGATCGTGGCCGGCCTGGAAGCGGTGTTCTATGAGAACGGGCCCAGCGAACAGGTTGATGCGCTAACCGACCCGGAATCAGAATCCGAGCTGCTCTACGGCGGCGGGGCCGGCCTCCTTCCGGCCGATACCGTCAAGCGGCCGCCGGACCGCCGGCACTCGCCGCTGCTCGCCTACCGCTGGTCGCATACCGAGCGTGCCCTGGAGTCCCAGCTCGCCGCGACCGGCGAGGGACACGCCACCATTCGGTATGCCAACCCGGCCAGCGGCGCCGACGTCATGCCGACCATGCGCTGCGAGATCACCCGGCTCAGGCCTGGCACCCGGAGCAGGGCTATCCGCCAGACCGGCTCCCGCATCGCCACCGTGCTCAACGGTGAGGGCACAGCATGGGTCGGCGAGGAGGTATTCGATCTCGGTGCCGGTGACATCTTCGTCGTGCCGTCCTGGGCGACGTACGCGCTGGCGGCCAGCAGCACATTTGACGTGTTCAGCACGAGCGACGCCCCCGTTCTGGAGGCGCTGGGCCTGTACCGCGAGACGGCCGGCTGACTGTGACCGTAGCAACGTGCCACGCCCTTGTCGCGGGGGGCGGCATAGGCGGACTGTCGGCCGCGTTGTCGCTGGCCAGATCCGGATGCGAGGTGCACCTGCTGGAACAGGCGGCCGCCTTCGCCGAGATCGGGGCCGGCCTGCAAGTCGGGCCTAACGCCACCCGGATGCTGGAGCGGCTAGGCGTAGTGGAGCAGGTGCTGGCGGCCGCGGTCTTCCCCGAGCACGCGGTGATGCGCAACGCGGTTACCGGGCAGCGGCTGACCACGCTGGATCTGGGGACAGCCTTCCAGGAGCGCTACGGCTTTCCCTACATCGTGCTGCATCGCAGCGATCTGCTGTCGATCCTGCTCGAGGCCTGCCTAACCATGCCGTCGATCTTGCTGGAGAACAACAAGACGGTAGCCACCGCCTGGAGTTCGGCCCGCGAAGCCGGCGTGCGCTGCGCTGACGGCTCGGCCTACCAAGCTGAGCTGCTCATCGGGGCCGACGGCCTCAACTCGACGGTTCGCCGGCTTATCGACGACGAACCGCCACGGAACAGCGCCTACGTCGCCTACCGCGGGACCCTGCCGATGACGGAAGTGAAATCCGAGGTCGCGGACGACGACATCGTCTTGTGGATCGGGCCCGGTCTGCACCTCATGCAGTACCCCATCAGGCGCCATGAGCTTTACAACCAGGTGGCGGTGTTCAGGAGCGACCGATCCACTGGCCGCGAGGAGGCTTCCAGGTCCGCGGCCGAGTTCCACGAACGGTTTTCCCGTACCTGTGCGGAAGTCCGGCGGCATGTGTCCAGAATCCCGACCGACCGCAGCTGGGCCATCCTCGACCGGGATCCGCTGGACACCTGGATCGCAGGCCGCACAGTCTTGCTCGGCGACGCCGCACATCCGATGCTGCAGTATCTCGGCCAGGGCGCATGCCAGGCGCTCGAAGACAGCCACGTGCTCGGCTGCGAGCTCACCCGGCACCCCGGCGACATCGACACCGCACTGGCCGCCTACCAGCGGCGCCGCCTCGGGCGCGCGTCCCGCTGCCAGCTCGCCGCGCGGCCCTGGGGTGAGACCTGGCACACCAACGACATCGCCACGGTCGCGCTCCGCGACCGGTTGCTGCGCGCCCGGCAGCCCGACGACTATTCCGAGCTGGACTGGCTCTATCTGGAGGAGGCCGCGTCATGACGGTCATGGGATACCGGCTGGCGGCGCGTGGACCACAGGGAGGCGCGCGATGAGATTGGTGAGCTATCACGACACCCGTGGCATCGCCAGGGTCGGCGCGGTGACCGGGCTCCTCATCCACGACGTCGTCCTGAATGACGAGCCCTGGAGCGGGGACATGCGCTGCCTGATCGACGCCTGCGGCGGCGATGCCGGACGCTTGTCCGCCCCCGCGGCGGCGCGGGACCAACTCGCCGATGTCCGCCTGGACGCGCCCGTTCCCACCGCCTCGAAAATCATCGCCGCGCCGGTTAACTACCTCGACCATAAGGCCGAGATGAACGAGGCAGTCCACGTCGGCAGCCTAGGCGTGTTCCTCAAGGCGCCATCCTCGCTGATAGGCCAGGCAGGGACCGTCCGGCTCCCCTACCACGACAGGCGGTTCGACCAGGAAGGCGAGCTTGCGCTGGTCATCGGTCGCCGAGGCAGAAACATCCCGGAGGCGAACGCCGCCCGGTACGTATTCGGTTACACCTGCCTGCTCGACATCACCATGCGCGGTGGCGAAGATCGCTCGACCCGCAAGTCGTTCGATACGTTCACGCCGATGGGACCCTGGCTGACGACCCCCGACGAAGCCGGGGACCTCGATCAGCTCAGGCTCACCTGCTCGGTCAACGGCCGACTCCGCCAGGATGCCGACATTCGCGACCTAATCTGGAGCGTCCCAGCGTTGATCGCCTACGCGTCATCGGTCATGACCCTGCTCCCGGGCGACGTGATCAGTACCGGAACTCCCGCGGGCGTCGGCAGGATCGCCGACGGCGACGAGGTGAGCGTGACGATCGCACGGCTCGGCACGCTCACCGCCAATGTCGACGCCAGCGGCGCAGGGCGCTGCCCCACCGACGGAGCGGCGCAAGGACCCAAGCCACCTGAAGAGCTGACCCCGGTGCGTCCGGCCCGCGGAACAGGCCCAACGCTGGACTGAACATGACCCAGCGTCCGCAAGCCGACCGCTTCGTGCTGTAGCCGGCTCCGCGGATCGCGAGCCTCACGACGCCGCGACGGGCAGCGAACTCAGCCCGCCACGAGTGCCTAGTAGCGCAGGCTGGGCGACCGCACGGTTACCGGAAGGCGACCTGCCGCAGGCTGCTGACAAGCCGGCTGGCATCGCTGCCACTGAGCGATGTCATCAAGTCGGACTGCACAGTTTCCACCGCCGGGGTCACCGCGGCGAGAAGAGCCGATGCCTGACTGGTCGCGGTCAGCAGCTTGCGGCGGCGGTCGCGCTCATCCCTGGTGACGGCGACCAGCCCGCGGCGGGCCATCCGGGCGATGATGTCAGCGGTGCTGGACTTATCCAGCGACGCGGTCTCCCCCGCCATGCCCTGATCGGCCGCAGGATGCCCAGCCAAGACGCTGAGCAGGTCATATTGCGAAGGGGTAAGGTCCCTCCCGATCCGGCTCTCCCACCGCTGCCGGTGCAGTCGCTCGGTGCGGCGGATCAGGTGTCCCGGTGTCGTGCTGAGCGGGAGCGCCGGGCTTTCGGGTTCGCTGGCGGCAGGGCCGGGTGCCGTCGATACCCGGCCCTCGTAGGCGACCTGAGCTAGAGCATCGGTGAACCATTGCTGATCACCAGGGGCGAGTGGCTCAAGCAGCCTGCGCTGGATTCCGATGACCCGAGGTGTGACATCACGCAGGGCGGACCTGCCCGCTGGGGTCAGGACCAGAAGGTTCTGCCGGCCATCCGGGATACCGCGATGGCGGCTGAGCCAGCCGTTGCGCTGCAGTCGCGCCACGACATCCGCGGCGGTGGACTTGTCCAGTGCTGCCAGCCGCCCCGCCGAGCTCTGGTCAATGCCCCCTTGGCTGCTAAGCACGCTCAGCAGACCGTACTGCGGGCCAGTGAGGTCCCCGTTGAACTCCGCACTCCACAACGCAGTGTGTACCTGCTGCGCCCGACGGATCAGATGGCCGACCATGGTAGTGAGCGGGAGCAGCTGAACCGGAGACACCGCCTGGCCCGGTCCATCCGATGACGCTGGCCGCACGCTCTCAACCCTTCTGTCCGCCAAGTGACTGTCCGCTAGCCTAGGGCACCCACGTCGCGAGGCTTTACCTGCTGTTCGGGGTCGCCGGGACTTCGCGGGCTGGGCGTTCGCCGTGCATTCGTTGCCCTGGGTGCCGGAGCAGTGCCGGGTCGCGGATTCGTCTCCGCGGTCACCGAACTGACTCGGCTACTTACCGCCGCCCCCGTAGGGGGCGCCGACCGTCCGGCGCTGCTGGGCGGCACCACCGGGCTGCTGGCCCGCAGGGACAGCCGAGGGCCATCGCTGTCGCGCACAGATCATGCGCTGGCTGAGCCGGCATCATCCCGGCGAGCATCGCATCCGGCGTCTGACAGCAGCGATGGCCGGACTGGAAGAACGGCGGGCCGGGTTCTGGCACAGTGCCGCCCCCGGACGGATTCGCCCAGGCGGACCGCGGGTCATCACCGGCCCGCCCGGGAGTGACAGCGGCGGGCACCCCCAAGGATAAGAGCTGGGTGACCACCCAGAAGCCCGCAGACGGTTCGCCCGGATGGACGCGGCGGAGCTGATGGTGGGAGGGACGCCGCGAGGTTCGTGGACCGGCTCGCGACCACGTGGCCGATTTCTGCTGAGCCGTGCTGGCGTCGCTGGCGGGCGACGCATCGGTCAGTCACCGCAGAATTTCGATAAGCAGGACCCAGGCATGATAGATCGCGATACTGAATCCGAGGATGAGCTCGCCCAGGGCCCAGTAGAGACCACCTCCTGCGCCGGCCATCACGGTCGCGCCAGCGATGACCATCGGCACGGATGAGGCTAGGGCGAGCAGAATCGTCGGGACGGTCCATCGCCATTTGGTGACCGGAAGGTGCGTTCGTGCGGCTGAGATCATCACGGCGGTGACCAGCACCACGCCGAGTGCCGTGAGCTCCGCCCCGAGAGCCTGCCGTGATTGTCCGGGCGTGAGCGCGAGGACCGACATCAGGAGCAGGCCCAGCAAGACCCCGAGCGATCGCGCAGCGAGCGGGGGAAGGCTCGGCTGTTCGAGGATCCGCTTGAGGTTGAGCGACACGGCGACGAACAGCAGACCGAGCAGCGTGGCCGCAGAGTCGGCTCCGACAGCGAATAGCCCGTGCCACTGACTGGCGTCGTAGGCAATCACGGCTACATTCTCCCCCACCTGCCAACCCGGTCCCCGCGCTCACTCTGGCGGCCGGCGAATCTGCTCGGAAGCATCCGCGGCTGCGGCTGCGGCGGCGGGTGAGGGTGGCAACCACCGCGGTCCCGGCGGCCCAGTATTTGGCCACCCGGTAATCGATGACCGCGGCTGCGGCCGCTGCGGGCGGGGTGCCGGTAAGCGTGAGTGCGCCGCCTTCCACACCGCCGGGGCCGCCGGGCAGCGGGACAAGCCGGCCGGCCAGCTGCCCGGCGGCGTAGGCGAACGTCAGCCCACGCCACGGCACCGGCACCGCGGCGCCGGTACTCCGCGGCCTGCCAGGCGCCCCCCGGTGACCGGCCCGGACGGCATCACCCTGGCCAGCCCGGTGGAGGCGAACACCACGCTGGATACGGT
>CAXUJF010000102.1:9641-14019 GCA_964250865.1 uncultured Streptosporangiaceae bacterium | reverse complement strand
CCAGCACTCAGGCCGCGGGCCCTGCCCTGGTCCCCGCCGACGTCCCTGGCCATTCCGGCCATCAGGGTGCACACCACGATGGTTGACCTGGGCCTGGGCCCCGGTCACACCCTCCAGGTCCCGCCCCTCACGCCGGCAGGCGTGCGGGAGGCCGGCTGGTACGACCTCGGTCCCGCCCCCGGCCAGCTAGGCCCGGCGGTCATCGCCGGCCACGTCGACTCCTACCAGGGACCCGGGGTGTTCTTCCGCCTCGGCGCGCTGCGGCCCGGTGACCAGATCCAGATCACCCGCGCCGACGGCATTGTAGCCACCTTCCGGGTTGATGCCGTCGACGAGTACGGCAAGGACAACTTCCCGGCCCGGCAGGTCTACGGCCCCGTCGGCTACGCCGGGCTGCGCCTCATCACCTGCGGGGGCCGCTTCGACTACCAGACCCGCCACTACCTGTCCAACATCGTCATCTACGCCACCCTCATCAGCTCCCGGCCGATACAGGCGGCCTACCCGCGATGACCCGCGTGGTGGCCCGGGCGCTGGGATGCGGGAAGGACGCTGAGCAGAGCCGGTCACGGCGATCCCAGTGCCCGGACTCCATCGCATTCCGTTCAGACGGTCAGCTGCGCCGTCCGAGGCGGAGTGAGGTCGCGACCGTACCTGACACTGTCCGGTCCGGTGCCCGGTATGCCTTCTACCTGCGCTCATGGCCGTGTTCGTACCGTCCGTGATCCGGTCGCGCTGTACCCGTTCCCGTACGGACGTATGACGGACGGGGCTGGTACGGGTGCCGATCGTTAGGGGTACGGGCAGCTCAGCGGTCATGGGGCGAGGGATAAACGATTGGTCTGTAAAACATTTTTCGCCTGTGAGGGCTGACCGGGCTTCGCGGGCAGGCGGGGTTGGGAGGATAGGCGCGGGCTGCCCGTGATGCGCCGTCCATGCCTTTTCCATGGCCGCGGACAGTCAGAGCAGAGAGGTAAGGGCGCCGGCGATGGTCTCGGGCTGGGTCAGCAGCGTCATGTGGCCGCCTGGCACGATTAGAGGCTCGACGCCGAGACGGGCCGCGAACTCGGCACCTGGCCGGGCAAGCGAGATGTCACCGGCGCCCAGGATGTAGGCCGCGTCCAGCCCGATCTCGGTGACCGCCGGCACGTCCAGGCTATTCACCATGTAGCCGCCCGGCTGGGGCACCATCATGCCGAAGACAAGTTCCTGCAGCTGGGCAGATTCGCCCGGCATCAGGCCCAGCCGGACAGCGTCGAGCGGGATCGGGACGGTCCCGTCGGGCGAGGCGGGAATCGACGCGTGAATGGCCGCGCCGTATTCCGCGTTCTCGTCGGCCATAGAGACGCCCGGCGCCGGGACGACAGCGTTGTAGTAGATGACCTTGGCGATGCGACCGGCCGACTTATGCGCCGCTCCCGTGGCCGGATAGCCTCCCCAGCTGTGGCTGACGAGAACGACATTCTCCAGGTCCCGGGCCTCAATCTCGCCGGCGACGAAGTCCACAGCGTCGGCCAGCCGGAGCCCGGCCGGGGAGCTGCCGTAGGACAGCCCGGGGAGCGTCAGCGCCACCACTTCATGGCCGTCCTGGCGAAGCAGGCGGCTTACCGGGTTCCAGGACCAGCCTCCCAGCCAGGCCCCCGGTACGAGCACAAATGTCAGCCTGTTTCCCGCCTGGCGCATGTCAGTCCTCTTCTTGGCAGCCGTTCCTCCGCTGAAGGCAGCCGAACTTGTGATGTATAAAAACCGAGCAATCGATCTATTAGTGTGCCACATCGTTTGATACCAGCTGCCGGCCGCGTTCATGGGCCGGCGGCCCGGTCAGGCAACGACCTGCCCTGATTCACGGCGCTAGTCTCATTACGGACACCTGGCCTGCTGCCCGGTCCAAAACGTCCTGTTCCGTCGTCAGCATCTGGAGGCGTTACCGTGCCTAAGGTAAGCGCCGCTCACCTCGCCGCGCGGCGCCAGCAGATCGTAGACGCCGCGACCCGGCTGTTCGCCGACCAGGGCTTCTCCCGCACCACCATGGCCGACATAGTCACCGCGTCAGGCCTGTCCAACGGCGCCGTCTACCATTACTTTCCCAGCAAGATCGATCTCGTGCTGGCCGTCGTCGCGGGACGCGACGGCACCACGGACGGCCAGTTCACTGAGGAAACCCCGGCTGAGCTCGTGACCCGCCTGGCGGGATACGTCTCACCCGGAAGCGGCGCGGCGCACGCCCGCCTTATCACGCAGATCTGGGGCGACGCCGCCGTCACGCCTGAGCTGGCCGCCGCCGCCCGCACCAGTTATGAGCGCCTGCAAGCGCACCTGGCCGGCCTGCTCAGCGTCAACTGGGCAGGAGAGCACGAGCCCGCCGCCACCGCCCAGGTCGTGCTTGCCGCGCTGGTCGGCCTCTCCGCCCTCGTGGCATCGGACATCTCGGTCGACACCCCCAGCTTCATCCGCACCATCACGCAACTGCTGAAGACCGCTGACACGGCGCCTTAATGAGCAATACATTGCCAGGGTGCCAGCCAGGAGGCGGCCTTCGACAACGTGTCACACTCCGCCGTCATGGAGCGGGTGCGGGCACGGGTCAAGGACAGGCGCGTGCTGGCACTGGTGAAGGCGTTTCTCAAAGCTGGGGTGCTCACCGAACTCGGAGAGCACCGCGACACGCTCACTGGCACGCCGCAGGGCGGCATCCTGTCCCCGCTGATCTTCAACATGGCCTTCAGCGCGCTCGATGAGCACCTGACGGCACCGTGGGAGGAAGGCGGCCTATGTCGACCGAGTACAGGCGCGCGGGCCGCCGCCGCAAAGGGTTGCCGGCCTGGCGGGTCGTCCGCTACGCGGACGACGATCACGGCGGGCGGGAGGGAACTGCAGCCGATCGCGGCCATCCCGGTTACCCGGTATCGCTATCGCGGCAGCCAGATCCCCAGCCCCTGGGCAGCTGAATCAGCCTGACGGCAGGAACCGTGGAGAGCCCGTTGCTGAGACGCGCACGGCGGGTTCGGTGAGAGGTCCGGGGAAACGCGCCGGGAGCAATCCCGAAACCGCGCCCTGATATCGCGACCATGGTCCCGACCGACCCGTCTACGCTCCGAACGGACAGCTTGCCAGCCGAGCAGAAGCCGGCGTCATGGGGCGAGCCCTGACCGGAATCGGTCCCGAGCACGGCGACGCAGTTACTCGCTTACCACGACAAGGGCCGGGTTCGATGACAGGCAGAACGCCGCTCGCGTTGGAAGCGGTGTCCCTGGCCGGGCAGCCGTGCCCTCAGGCTTACCGGGACGGTAGTGCTCGGCGTGTTGACCTGGCCTGGAGATGACGGCGCTTCGGTGACCAATCCCATGGCTGGGTCGGGGGCCGAGTCCTCGTCCGCAGCTTTCGCATAGGCCGCTGTTCTATAACATTGGGTTTCATGGCAGCCCCGGAGCCTGCGGCTAAGTTTCGGTCGGCATATCAGGTTCTCGATGCTGAGTCGGCTGAGTGGGTGCGGGTGCTGGGCTCGGAGGGCCGGGAGCGGGAGGCGGCGCTGGGCCGGCTGCACGAGATGCTGCTACGGATTGCGCGCAGCGAGCTTGTGCGCCGGGGCGGGACGCTGAGGGGCTCGGGGCCCGAACTGGACGATCTGGCGCATCAGGCGGCCGGTGACGCGCTGGTGTCGATTATCGGCAAGCTCGCGACCTTCCGCGGGGATAGCCGTTTTACGACGTGGGCGTACAAGTTCGTAATCTTCGAGATGGGAACGAAGCTGGGCCGTCACTTCTGGCGGGATAAGAGCGTGTCCCTGACTGCGGAATCGTGGGACCGGCTGCCCGACCGGTTCGGGCCACAGCCTGCTCGGGAGGCAGAGTGGCATGATCTGATGAGCGCCCTGCGCCGCGCGGTGAACGAGGAGCTGACCGAACGGCAGCGCGGGATATTCGTGGCGATCGTCCTTAACGACGTCCCGGCAGATGCGCTGGCTGTCAGGTACGCCACTAACCGCAACGCGATCTACAAGGTGATGTTCGACGTCAGGCGCAAGCTGCGCGCGGCTCTCGTAGCCGGCGGCTATCTGGACGGCGGCAGGCAGGAGTGCTCATGAACGGCTGGCCAGCCCTGGAGCGTTTCCTGCAGACTGATCCGCGTGATGTGGGCTGCGCGGAGGCGATGGAGATCCTGCACGTCTATGTCGACCTGGTGGCCCGCGACGGCGGGGCCGGGGAACGCTATCCCGGCGTGGCGGCGCATCTTCGGGCTTGCGGTCCGTGCGGCGAGGACTTTGACGCACTGCTCGCCGCGGTCTGCGAGAGCTAAGCAAGCGGCCAGGCGTTCCCGGTGACGTACGGTCGTCGCCTGCCGGACCATGATCCCCGCAGGGCGTGGACGGCGCGGGCCC
>CAXUJF010000102.1:4560-9631 GCA_964250865.1 uncultured Streptosporangiaceae bacterium | reverse complement strand
CCCCGGCGGGGGGGTGGGGGGGGGCCGCGGGCTCTTGGCTCCCCCGCGTCGCCCGGGGTTAGCCGGGTGGTGCGGGTCGGGTTAGCTTGCGGGTGCGACGAAGATGGGCGGGCAGTTCACGATGAAGCCGGCGGCGCGCAGCCCGTTGATCTCGGGGTCGTGGTTAACCGGGCCGCCGGCGGCGAAGTTGACGAGTTCGCCTTCGTTGAACAGGTGCTCGACCTGCTCGTGGGAGGTGAGCCGGACGCGGTCCCCGGCGCTGATGGCGGCCTGCGTCCACTGCACGGGGGTGACATCCCAGTTCGGGCTGTACTGCAGCGCGGAGCAGTTCGCCGGGTCGGCCGGGTCGCTGCACTCGGGCTCTTCCCGGATGATGTTCAGCGGGTCACCCTGGCCGGCTGCGGCGGACTGGAGTCCCTGCCGCTGCGGGTTGTTCACGCCGAGCGGGCCGTTCACGACCGGGATAATGGGCTCCCGGGCCGAGACCGCCGGGTCGTCATTGCCGGCGAGCGGGGAGGCGTTGAGGTTGGGGGCGTAGGTCGCGTTCTCCAGGGCGGCCTGCTGGGTCTGTGAGGACTCGGTGCTCAGGTACAGCACGTTGCGGCCGAGGTAGAAGCCCTGGGTCAGCTTCATCACGACGGCTCGCTGGCGCAGGTCGAACGAAATGACCTTCGGGTGCACGCCGGTGCGGTTAGCGATCTCGGCGCCGTTGTACACCACGCCGTCACCGAAGGTGAACTCCGGGCTGTAGGTGGCGTCGGCGATCGGGCCGGCATGCGATGCCGGGTTAAGGGGGTAGAGGTCCGGCCCGGGGATCAGCAGACGCTTGCCGCGGAAGTTAACGCTGCCGGAGAACTTGACGAACGAGTTCTGGCTGAACTGGGCGTGGCCACCGCCGCCGGCCAGGGTGGCGTTCTGAACGGCGGCGGTGCCCAGCTCGTTGACGAGTTTCGGCGACCAGTTGATGCCGAGCCGTTCGGCGTCGGCGAGGTTGCTGGTGTCGGTCAGGATGAACAGGACGGGACCCACGCCGGGTGCTTCACCCTGGAACACGGGCAGGGTGGCGGTGTGGTTGACCTTGTCGATGTTCAGGGCGCTGGGCAGGTAGTTCGGGATCCCGGTCTCGGTCGCCGCGGACTTCGCGGGTGCGGCGGCGCTGGCGGTGGCCGCCGAGGCGCTCGCGGCGCCGACGCTGACGGTGACCATTGCGGCCGCCGCTGCTCCCAGAGCACGGGCGAGCAGTGATTTTCGTTGCACAGAGTTTGTCCCTTCGGTCCTGCTGCTGACGGGGCCGCCCGGCCGAGGGCAGGGCGAATGCAGCCGGGAAGCTGCTCTCGGCCAGGTGGAAGAGGATCAGGACGCGCCCGGATAGCCGCCCGGCCGGCGGTGTCTTCCAGGACAGGCAATACCTGACACCGGAGCGAAACGGCCCGGGGGCGGTTTGCGCTGGTCAGCCGGGGCGCCCCTGCTGACCGTGCCGCGCCCTTGCTCTCACCGTGACAGTACGGTTTCCCGCGTCAACGCCGCGTGGACGGTACGTCGATGACCGCCGGAGAGCCTTGGGGCAAAGTTGGCGTCTCGACGCGGTAAGACGGCCGCGGCTGCCGCCGGCTAACAAAAACACACGGACCGCTAAAGGCATGGGTGCTGGGGGTGAGCGCTTACGTCCGTTAGGTGAAAGGAACAAGGAGGATGCCCGATGCCGGAGGTACGTTTTGCCATGCTCGGGGTAGTGCAGGCATGGCGTGACCAGGAAGAGATTGCCCTGGGGTCGCCGCAGCAGCGCGCCGCGCTGTGCCTGCTGCTGCTTCGCCAGCCTGCTGCGGTGACGCTAGACGAGATGATCGACAGCCTGTGGGGAGAGGCGCCTCCCCCAGGGGCACGGGGTACGGCGCGTACCTACATCCACCGGTTGCGTCGCGTGCTGGCGTCCGGGCAGGACCAGGACGCCGCGATCGAGTCAGCGGGCGGCGGCTATGTCCTGCGGGCCGAGGCGGCCGGCGTCGACCTTAACGTCTTCCACGACCACGTCAGCCAGGCCCGCTCAGCCCGGACCCGGGAGAATGTCGCTGAGGCAGCCGAGCACCTGCGATCTGCACTATCGCTGTGGCGGGGGGCGGCCCTGTCAGGAGCTCGCGCCTGGTTCGTCGGCGGCGAGCGTGCGCGGCTCGAGCAGCTGCGGCTGGCCGCGCTGGAAGATCGCATCACCGCTGACCTGGCGCTTGGCCGCCACCACGACGTAGTGACCGAGGTGGCAGCCGCGGCCGCGGCGCAGCCGTTCCGGGAACACCTGCAGGAACTGCTGATGCTGGCCTTGTACCGCGGCGGCCGGCAGACGGAGGCGCTTGCGGTCTACCAGGAGGTACGGGCCATGCTGCGTGACAACCTCGGCATCGACCCCGGGCCAGCGCTGCGCCAGCTCCACCAGCAGATCCTGCGCTCCGACCCGGCCCTGGAGCCTGTTACCCAGGCCTGGCCAGTGATGACCGCGGCAGTCAGCATCCGCCGCCCGGCCACCGGCCAATCCTGGTCAGTTGGCCGGTCGCGCCGCTGAGACCGCCCGGCTTCACCGTGGCCGGTCGTCGACGTGGTATCCACGCCGTGTCGACGCGTCCACCGTATTTTCGCTAGGGCGGACATGCTGGAACGGGTGACCGTCACCGGCACCGCAACTAGATAGCCCGGAACCTCAGCAGTATCCCGGCTGGCGGGCCGGCGCAGGCGAAAGGGGATTACATGAAGATGTCTCAGGCGCTGGGCTAGTGGCAGCGCCCGGCCACCGGGCTGCTGCCCCGCAGCACCTGACGGAGGAAAGCGTGATCCCGGAGATCAACGGGCTGCTCCGCCGGGCGTGATCGTGAACTGCCGCCCATCTTCGCGGGACCGGGCGCCTGACCTGATCCACCTGACCGGCCAACGCCAGGCGTGCTGCCCGGAACTCCCAGGGCAGCGCGTCAGTTTTTCGGGGCGCTGACCGAACGGGAGCGTTACGTACGGCACTGGCACGCGCGGGTTCCTGACCAGAAGCCCTCGGCACCCTCTTCGGCGTCGCTGAGACCCCGTAGGCGCCCCATTGATAGCACCGCCCCGGACCTCTCCTGCTTCTCTCGTCCTCTGCCGGCGGCCCGCGACGGCCGCGCAGCGGTGGTGCTCGGTCTGGATCATGGCCAGTTCTCGCAGTTATCGGCACGACGGAAGGTAGGACGCGCGTGACCCGCATCGCCATCATCATCGGGAGCACCCGGCCCGGGCGGAAGTCCGAGGCCGTCGCCCGCTGGGTTCACGGCATCGCAGAGCAGCGCGGCGACGCGGCTTTCGAGATTGTCGATCTCGCTGACTTCGGGCTCCCGCTCCTGGATGAGCCGGTGCCCGCAGCCGCGGCAGCAGGAAACTACACGTGCGCCCATACCCGGCCGTGGGCGGCGAAGATCGGCTCCTTCGACGGTTACGTGTTCGTCACCCCTGAGTACAACCGTTCCACCAGCGGCGTGCTGAAGAACGCCATCGATTACCTGTACGTCGAGTGGAACAATAAGGCAGCGGGCTTCGTCTCCTACGGGTTCCTCGGCGGGACCCGCGCCGTGGAGCAGCTCCGCCTCATGATGGGCGAGCTGCAGGTCGCGGTGGTCCGCACCCAGGTTGCCTTGTCGCTCGCTGACTTCACCGAGGGCACCGGGTTCGCTGTCACGGCCCAGCACGAGGCCCTCGTCCAGGACATGCTCGGCCAAGTCGTGGCCTGGGCGGGCGCCCTGAAGGTTCTGCGGCCGGCGGTGGCAGGCGCTCCCTGACGGAGACGTCCCACTACCGCAGCCGCCCACGGCGGCACGGTGGCAGCGGTGCCCCGGCGCGCGTCGCGTCGGGGGCCCTCATACGCCAGGAGGCAAGAAGTGTCCAGGGAACAGAACATTGCTGCGCAGTCTCTCGGCGGGCAGATTCTGGCGTCAGGTGATTCCGATCGCCTGGGCGAGGTCTTCGCCGCCGGCGTGGTCGATCACGATCCGTCGCCCGGCCAGGCTCCCGGCGTCGAGGGCGTGAAGCAGTTCTGGCGGGGAATCAAGGGGGCGTTCCCGGATTTCCGTCTTGAGGTGGACCTGCTCACCGCCTCCGATGACTTTGTCACGATCGTTTACCGGATAGCCGGCACCCATCAGGGTCAGTACCTGGGTGTTGCCGGGACCGGGAAACGCTTTGAGGTTCGCGGGGTCCAGGTGGCCAGGTTCGAGAACGGCCTCATCACCGATCGCTGGGGCAGCAGCGACAGCCTGGGAATGCTGGTGCAGCTCGGGCTGGTGGTACCGCCCGCCGCCGCGGCGGCGCCGTGAGGCGTCTGCCTTCCTGCTTCTGCGCCGCCCTGCGGCCGGGGGGGAGGCTGAGCCTATGGCGGCCGTGCTGGCTTTGCTGGCTGCTCTGACCTTCGGCACGTCTGATTTCGCCGCAGGCCTGGCGAGCCGCCGTTTTGCTTCCGGGCCGGTCACGGGGGTGACGCAGGCGGCGGGCCTGCTGGTCGCTGGAGTGGCCGTGCTCGTCGTGCCCGGTAGCGGGCCGAGCGCTACGGCGCTCGGGTGGGGGGCCATGAGCGGGCTGGGCAGTGCCCTGGGCTTGCTGGCGCTCTTCCACGGCCTGGCAGTGGCCCGGTTCAGCGTCGTCGCCACGCTGTCGGCCGTGCTGGTCGCCGTCATTCCTGCTCTCGTCGGGCTGATTCTCGGCAACCACCTGAGCGCAGGCGGGTTCGCAGGCATCGCGATCGCCGTCCCCGCGATCGGCCTGGTGGCCTGGCATCGCGGCGGCCCTGACGACGGTGCCGCCCGCGCGGGGGTGCTCTACGGCGTGCTCGCCGGCCTGGGGCTGTCTTTGCTGTTCATCGGGCTGGACCGGGCGGGCACCGCGGCCGGGGCGTGGCCGCTGGTACCAAGTCAGGCGGTCTCGCTCCTGCTCGTCGCGCCTTTCGCGGTTCGCGGCTTCATCGCCTCCGGCCCGCCCGGCCCGGCGGGCGGCGGGCGGGGGGGGGGGGGCCGGGTGGGGGGGGGGGGGGGGCGCCGGGGGGTGCAGGGGGGCCCCGGGCGGCGGGGGG
>CAXUJF010000102.1:375-4550 GCA_964250865.1 uncultured Streptosporangiaceae bacterium | reverse complement strand
GCTGGTAGCGCCTTTCGCGGTCCGCGGATTCATCGCCTCCGGCAGGCCGTCCCGGCCGGCCGGCGCGCTGATGCTCGGTGCCGGGGTGCTGGCGGGCGTGGGCAACCTGCTCTTCCTGGCGGCCACGGGCCGCGGGCAGCTCGCCATCGTCTCCGTCATCACTGCGATGTATCCGGCCGTCGCAGTGCTGCTGGCCCGGGCCTTCTTGTCCGAGCGCTGGACCCGCCTGCAGGCCACCGGACTGATTATCGCCGCCGCCGCCGTAGCCCTCGTTGCCCTCGGCTGACGCCTCAGGGAAAGGATGACCATGTCCCCGCCAACCCGCGGATTTTTCGGCCGCAAGCACCAGGAACGTGATCCCCGGCTTCCCCCGGGTCAGTACGATGTCCGCCAGGACTTCCCGGTCCTTACGGCCGAGGTGACACCGGCGCTCGACCCGGCCGCCTGGACGATGTCGGTCGACGGCCTGGTGAGCTCGGCGCAGACCTGGACGTGGGAGGACCTGCACCGCCTGCCCGGGTCGGAGTACCAGGGAGACATCCACTGCGTCACGACCTGGTCCAAGCTCGGCACCGCTTTCGGCGGGGTCAGCGTCGACCTCCTGCTGGACGCGGCGGGCCCGCTGCCAGAGGCGACGCATGTGCTCGCGGCCTCGACCACCGGCTACACGACGAACCTCCCCCTCGAGCATGTCACGGGCGGTAAGGCCTGGATCGTCTGGACGCATGAGGGCGAGCCGCTGCCACGCGAGCACGGCGGCCCGGTCCGGATGCTCGTCCCGCACCTGTACTTCTGGAAGAGCGCCAAGTGGATCACGAAGATCACGCTGCTCGACCACGACCAGCAGGGCTTCTGGGAACGCAACGGCTACCACGACCTCGGTGACCTGTGGCGTGAGCAGCGGTACCAAGGTGACTAAGCCACATCAGGTCCCGGATCCAGCCGGCGGCCAGCAGGCCCCCACGGGAGGGTGGCGGCGCGCGACCGTCCGGGAGATCTCCCATCCGGTATCCCATGCCGTCATGCTGCGCCTGGACGTGCCCGACCGGATCGCCCACCTGCCCGGTCAGCATTACGTCATCCGGCTCACCGCCCCCGACGGGTACGTGGCGCAGCGCTCGTACTCCGTCGCGTCACCACCGTCCGACCCGCTGGTCGAACTGTTTGTCGAGCGTATCGAGGATGGTGAGGTGTCCGGCTATCTCGCCGACGTCGCGGCGGTGGGGGACGAACTGGAGGTGCGCGGGCCGATCGGCGGATGGTTCGTCTGGTCAGGGGAAACGCCGGCGGTCGGCGTCGCCGGGGGGTCCGGCGTCGTGCCGCTGGTTGCGATGGTCCGCCACGCCGCCCACCTCGGCCGCAGCGACCTGCTCCGGCTAGCGGTCTCCGCCCGCACGCTCGCCGGCCTGCCCTATGCCGGTGAGCTCACTGCCCATGGGGCACTCATCGCGCTGAGTCGCGAGGATACCGCGCAGGGCCGACCGCGAGGCCGGCTCACCCCGGCAGACCTAAGCGGCCTGCTCGACCCGGGGCAGCCCGCCCCCACCTGCTTCGTCTGCGGATCCGCGGCCTTCGCGGAGGCCGCGAGCATGCTCCTGCTGGACGCCGCGGTCCCCGCCGAGCGGATCCGGGTCGAGCGCTTCGGACCCAGCGGCTGACGCGCCGCGGCTCCTGTGCACGCACAAGCACCCTGCCAGATCACTCGCGGCCCTCCAGTCGCTGCACAAGCAGCCGCCGTCCCCCTGGCCGACGCCGGAGACGCAGCGCAGGACTGAGCCCGAGAAGGTCCTGGCCCGAACTCGGCGCGGCGTTGGCGGCCGGGGTCTCCGCGCTCCTACGTTGGTTATGACAGCTATGTAGCGATAAGGGCTGCAGTGCGCAGAGGTCCCACCGCTGGCGTACCGCCGGGCGCGACCTGGCAACCCGGTACGGGTCCCCCCTCCGGCGACGCGCCCGACACTACAGCCGCCCGCCGACGACCCGGCGCGTTGGACGTACGCGACGGCGATTGGCCACCGGCCTCAGATAGTTCAGCTGCGGCTGTCGCTCACCGAGGTCGCCTACTGGCAAGGTAAGGCCTCGGCAGGCGCGGGACCTGGCCGCAAGCGGTCTCGGCTACCTCAACGACGATCCCAGCGCAGCCCAGCTCCACCTGAAGTACGGCCGCGCAGCCTCCCGCCTGGGTAACGCGGATGCCACCCGCCGGGCAATTACTTACAGATTGTGGGCAAGCCGCGCGGCGCCGTCGGCAGGTTCGCGGCCAGGGACATACGTCACCGCCTCGCGGCCGGGAAGAGCTGCGCAGCGGTCGGCCCCGGGAGTCCCGGGCCGGGGCAGAGGCTGCGATGGCTCGGCTGATCCAGGGGAACGCGCCGGGGAAGGTCAGCCTGGCCGCTGCCCATGCACTGGGTTCGGGTGCTGGGGCTGGCGCAGCAAGAAGGCGGGGAACCCAGCTGGTATCACGACCTTGACCCGCACGCTGTCTACGCCTGGATCGTCGGCGCGTGCCTCGCCGACGCGGTCGCTAATAAGTACCGTGATCAGCTCGTCGGAATGATCCCGGTCGGGACGCTGGCTGACGGAGGACTGGCGCAGGGCTGGCACTCCCGCCGGTTCGAGGGGGAAGGCTGGCCGTGGCTTGACGGGATCCTCGCCAGGGATCTCACCGCAGACCAGCAGGCTGCGATCCTCCTGGCGTCGCGGGACTACCCGAAGGCATGGGAGGTCGTAAACACCCGCGGTGCCGCGGTGGCCGACGCGTTCTGGCGGCGCTTCTCCATGTTCGGCCTGGGACACGGCTTCGGTCATGTGACCAAAGCCGCACGCTGGCTCGTGCAGGCTGGGCGCGTCAGCGCGGCGCTGAAGCTCACGACGGTTACCTGGACCTCACCGGCGATGAGCACACGGACTTTCTCATCTAGCTGCTGGCTAGTTCGCCGCCAGGTACCTGGTGGACCCGGAGCTCGCGCTCGTCAGGGTCTTCCCGTTCCGTCAGGGACTTCGCGACCTGCCGGCTGGCGACGAGCGCGGGCTGCTGGTCATCGACGTGCCCGCGCAGGCGTCGAAGGACAAGCCGTTCGTCGTGTCCGGTTCGGGCGGCACCTCGGCGACAGCCGATGCCAGCTCGGTCGCCGTGCCGTGCGCGATGATGGTGGCACGCACTGACTCAGCCGCCAGGAACTGCACCGCTTCCTGGCGGAGGGCTGGAACGTCAGCGGGGCCGCCGGCCCCGCGTGCCGTGGTCGCCCTGGGGCCGGCCGCACCATCGGCCGCCCGTCGGTGAGGGAGATCCTCTGTGGTCGGGGGACTTCCGCAGCGCCTACAGCACCGCAGGCGGACGTGCCGCCCTGGGCGTACCCGCCGGTCCGGTCCCGTTACCCTGTGGGGTTCCAAAACGGGGCATAGGCTGCTGAACTGCGGGTATCGGAGCCCGCTCCGGCGCCGGGGGGATCTTCAGCGCCTTCAGCACCCGGCGGATGGTGGACGCGCTGACCCGGTGGCCGAGCTTGAGCAGCTCGCCCTGGATCCTCTTGTATCCCCAGCCGTTGTTCTCAGCGGCGAGCCGCTCGATCAGCGTGGCGATCTCGGCGCTGACCGGCGGGCCGTCCCGTCCGGTGCGGGTAAGTCCGCTTGCGGGTGACCAAGAGGCGGTGCCACCGCAGGACGGTGCCGGGAGTGACCAGCCGGTGCATCCGCAGCCGTGCCGGCAAGAGCCGGATCAGCGCGGAGAGGACCGCCCGGTCGGCCCAGTCGAGCCGGCGCCGCGGACTGGTCCGCCGTAGCACGGCGACCTCGTGCCGTAGCACGAGCAGCTCGGCGTCCTTGGATGCCGATGACCGGCCGAGCAGGATCAGCCAGCCGCAGAGCCGGACGAAGATGAGGTAGAGCAGGCGCAAGGACACAGAGGATCATGATTCCCTCCGCCTAACCCCGCCATAGCCGCGGCTCACAGGCCAGACAGACTTCTGGCACCCCACACGATCGGCACCCGCCAGAAGCCCCTCGACACCGCCTGCACCGTCCACCTCACACAGCCCCGACACGAATCATGACCCCGACGAACTTACGGAGTCACCCACTAAGCTCCCGCTACCTGGTTGACTATGCTGGTGAACAGCCGCGGCAGGCGCTGCGCGGCCGGCACGATGCGCGGGGCCAGCCGCGGCCGGTGCCGG
>CAXUJF010000102.1:0-363 GCA_964250865.1 uncultured Streptosporangiaceae bacterium | reverse complement strand
CGCGGGGGCGGGGGGGGCGGGGGGGGCCGTTGGGGGGGGCCCCCCGGGGGCCGGTGCCGGGACCACAGTAGTCCGGTGGTGAGCAGCCGCGACTTTCGCGAGACGCGCCGCCAGGCCTGCTCGTAATCGGCGGCGCGGCCGGCCTGGAGGCAGCCCGCTAGCGCCGCCGCCTGCGCCAGCGCCACGCTGATGCCCTCACCGGTCAGGGCATCGAGGTATCCGGATGCGTCTCCGACGAGCAGGACGTTGCCCGAGGTCCGGCACCGGACGTCCTGCCGCAGCGGCCCGGCGCCGTGCACGCGCCCGGCCGGCTCGGCGCCGGCCAGCCGCTCCCGCCGCGCGGGGCACGCGGCCAGCCGGGAT
>CAXUJF010000101.1:0-14049 GCA_964250865.1 uncultured Streptosporangiaceae bacterium | reverse complement strand
CACGGCGGCGCGTCCCAGTAGCGCAGCACGTAGGCGTTGCTCTGCAGCGCGAAAAGGTCGTTCACATCCGCGTCGCCGAAGGGACGCAGCCGAAGGCGAACGGTATGCAATGTGGGGCTGGGCAGCGCCATGCGCGTGATGTTCCTTCCCGTGACTGATGGCTCATCAATCAGACCGTCGACGCCGGTCACTCGCAACGGGTTTCCCGGCGGACGAGCAGCACGAAGTGCCCGCTCATCGGCATCGCCCCGCCTGCGGGCAATCTTTGACTCTGCGGTGCCCCGCTACCACCCAGTACCCCGCCTGCACCCGAAGACGTAATCCCCGTCTGCGAGCGTGCAGCTAGAGCAACGATCGGGCCGTAAGGGAGATGGAAAATGGGTTTCTGCTGGTGGTGCGGATGCTGGAAGCAAGTGCACAACGCGCTCTGCGGCGAATGCCGAGGCAGAAACACCCGGATAAAACCACGATTCATCGGCTTCGCCGCCGCCATCGGCCACTTGGACCACGTCTCCCCCTGACGTTACGGTCGTTCGCTGGTTCTAGCCCGCCTGGCCCAGTGGCGTAGCCAGAGCAGGCCGAAAACGGGGAGCACGAGCGGGACGAAGCCGTAGCCGCTGCCATAGTCAGACCACACCGTGGCGTCGGGGAAGCTGGCGGGGTCAGCAACGCTCCAGGTGCCGACGGCCAGCACACCGGCGAGTTCGACCGAACAGGACAGGACGGCGATCCGGCGTGCGATTGGACTACCAACGGCGAGGGTGACCGTGGCGAGGACGTAGACCACGCCGGCGAGGGCCGACAGCAAGTAGGCGACCGGCGCGTTGTCGAACTTCGTCACGATCTGCACCCCGGCCCGTGCGCAGGCGGCGAGCGCAAAGAGCGCGTAGATGGCGACCAGCAACCGGCCCGGGCCTGTTCTGGTCGAGTCCGGCCGTGATGCTGCGGGCTCGGGCGATGCCGTGGGCTCAGACACGGATGACCGGCCAGATCTGATGCAGCCGGACCATCAGCACGGCCGCGACGATCCCGGCTGCGGCGATGACCGCCGGGCCCCAGCGTGATCGGTCGAGCATGCCCCAGAACCCGGCGGCCACCGGGATGAGCGGTGTCGCGCACAGGTAGCCGATAAGTGTCGGCAGTTCGGCCGGGTGCCCGCCGTCGGCGAGCCGGGCCACGATGATCCCGACCTGGACAAGCAGCAGGATTTCAAGGACGCCCAGCGCGGCGAGCAAGGGATAGCCCATGGGCCGGTTCAGGGCAGTCAGCAGCAGTGCGTACCCCGCAAGCGCCAGGCCCGCGACGATGATCGTGGTGGACACAACGCCGTTCACGGACGAAACCATACTACGTTTCGTAGTAACGGATCGGCCCGGCAGCTGCCATGACCTGAGCTTCCTCGACGTCTAAGGAACGCTGTATGGCGAAGATCATGGAAGCTGATTCCAGGCCCGGGTGCTGGCGGCCTGGCCCTTCACCGGTCAGTAGCTGCCGGCGTCGATGATGGCTTCGGCGAAGGCCTGCGGAGCCTCTTGCGGCAGGTTGTGTCCGATGCCCTCCTCGATGACCCGGTGCTCGTACTTGCCGGTGAATTTGCTGGCGTAGGCGCTGGCGTCCGGGTGTGGCGCACCGTTGGCGTCTCCCTCCAGGGTGATGGCGGGCACGGTAATGGCCGGAGTGCCGGCCAGCCGCCGCTCCAGGTCGTCGTATCGCGATTCGCCTGCGGCCAGGCCAAGCCGCCACCGGTAATTGTGGATCACGACCGCGACGTGATCCGGGTTATCGAAGGCGGCCGCGCTGCGCGCGAACGTCGCGTCGTCGAAAGCCCACTTCGGCGAGGCGAGCCGCCAGATGAGATTGCTGAACTCGCGCCGGTACTTCTCGTAGCCGGCCTGGCCGCGGTCGGTGGCGAAGTAGAACTGGTACCACCAGGCGAGTTCGGCCTGCGGCGGCAGAGGCGCCTGGCTGGCGGCCTGGCTGCCGATCAGGTACCCGCTCACCGACACGAGGGCCCGGCAGCGGTCCGGCCACAGCGCCGCGACGACGTCGGCCGACCGCGCCCCCCAATCGAAGCCAGCCAGGATGGCCGTGCCGATCCGCAGCGCATCCATCAGCGCGATCACATCGGCCGCCAGGGCTGCTTGCTGGCCGTTCCGGAGCGTGTCGTCGGACAGGAAGCGGGTCGTCCCATAGCCGCGGACGAACGGGACAATGACCCGGTAGCCCGCCGATGCCAGCAACGGGGTGACATCGGCAAAGCTGTGAATGTCGTAGGGCCAGCCATGCAGCAACACAACGGCCGGGCCACCAGCAGGGCCGGCATCGGCGTAGCCGACGCTCAGCGGGCCCGCGTCGACCTGCTTCAGCGCGCCGAACGGGGTGCTCATGTTCGTATCGCCTTCTTGTTCATGGTGGGTGCGGCGTGCTAATCCCGCCCGGCCCGGAAGGTGAGCACGGTGAGGGAGTGGGCCGGGAACGTGTGGGTGGTGCCGGACGTGAACTTCTCGATCGTGTCGGTCGACACGGTGACCGCCTCCGGCGCGTCAAAGGAGTTCGTGGTCCCTACGGCGTCGCCGTTGACTTCCTCTACGGTGACGGTGACCGGCGCCAGGTCCTGAGCCAGCTGCAGTTCGGTGCTGACGTCGTGCTCGGGGTCCCGGTTGATCACGCTGAGCATGACTTCGCGGCGGTCGGGGGAGTAGGTCGCCGCCGCGTCCAGCACGGGGAACGGGCCCAGGTCGGCCACCTGGTGCGGCCATGATTCCGTCTCGGCCGGCTGGGCCAGCTCGTGGGTGTCGCACGAGGTGAACACGTCCAGCGCCTGCTCGCCCAGGTGGTCGGCGAACAGCCGGAGCGGATGGTAAATCGTCTGCAGGAACAGCCCGTCCGGGCTGGTCACGATCGGGGCGATGACGTTGACCAGCTGGGCCAGGTTGGCGATGGGGACCAGCGAGCTGTGCCGGACGAACCCGTGCAGGAACGTGGTCACCGCGAGCGCGTCGGCCAGCGTGTACCGCTCCTCCAGGCCCGTGGTGCCGTCCCGCTCACGGAACCAGACGTTCCACTCGTCGTAGGCGATGCTGATCGGGTGCTTGATCTTCTGGTTGTAGCGGACCTGCTCGATCAGGGCACCGGTGATCCGGATGGCCCGCTCGGCCTGGTGCGGGACCAGGACGTTGGTCCAGTAGTCGTCGCTGCCGGTGTAGATGTGCACGCTGTGGTAGCGGACGAACTCGGCCAGGCCCTCCAGGACCACCCGGTCCCAGTCGCTCCACCCGGTCTCACCGCAGGAGACCAGCTCGATGCTGGGGTCAGTCCAGCTCATCACCTTGGCGTACTGCCGGGCCGCCTTGACGTAGTCCTCGGCGCTGAGCTGCCCGATCTGCCACGGGCCGTACATCTCGTTGCCCAGACCCCAGAGCTTGACGCCGTACGGGGCCCCGTGCCCGTTGGCCCGTCGCTGGTTGGCCCAGTAGGTGTCGCCGGTGCCGTTGCAGTACTCCACCCAGGCCGCCGCCTCATCCATGGTGCCGGTACCCATGTTGACGCACAGGTACGGCTCGGCGTCGACCAGCTCGCAGTAGCGCATGAACTCGTCGGTACCAAACCGGTTGGACTCCTCGGTGTGCCAGGCCAGTTCGGTGCGCCGCGGCCGCTGATCCTTGGGGCCGATGCCGTCGGTGAAGTGGTAGCCCGACACGAAGTTGCCCCCGGGCCAGCGCAACAGCGGCGGCTTCAGGGCTTTGACCGCCTCGATCACGTCGGTGCGGAAACCTTGGTCATCAGACAGGGGCGAGCCTTCGTCGAAGATGCCGCCGTAGATGCAGCGGCCGAGGTGCTCGGTGAAGCCACCCAGGATCCGGCGGTCCACGGGTCCGAGTACGCGATCAAGATCGAGCTTGATGACGGCCACGCGGAATTGCCCTCCCTTGGCCTCACGGCCCTTAGCGGCTCACGGCCCCTCTTCGGACTCAGGCCCCTGGCTCTGATTTCTGGCTCTGGGTTTACGGCTATTGCCACGTAGCATGCCACGTGGCATCCTTCGGGGCAACGGCCTGATATGGCCCGGCTGAGCTCGCCGGAGGGCGGAAATTGCCGGTCACCCAAGGTGACGTCGCGCGTCGGGCCGGGGTGTCACCCCGGACGGTCTCGAACGTCGTCAACGAGTTCCCGCTGGTCTCTGACGACCTGCGGCAACGGGTCCAGCGCGCCATTGACGAGCTCGGTTACCAGCCCAACCAGGCCGCGCGCAACCTGCGGCGGGGCCGCTCCGGGATGATCGGGCTGGCCGTCCCCGAGCTGTCCGCGCCGTACTTCTCCGAGCTGGCCGGGCTGGTCATCGCCGAGGCCCGGCGGCACTCCTACACCGTCGTGGTCGAGCAGACCGATGGCGACCCGGGCCGTGAGCGGCAGCTGCTGGACCGCAGCGATCGGGGGCAACTGTTCGACGGCCTGATCTTCAGCCCCCTGGGTCTGGACCAGGCCGACCTGCGCCGGGACGCGGGCACTACGCCGGTGGTGCTGCTCGGTGAGCACATCGAAGACGGGCCGTTCGACCACGTGGGGCTGGACAACGTGGCCGCGGCCCGGGACGCCACCGCGCCCCGGATCGGGCTCGGGCGCCGGCGCCTCGCCGCCATCGGGGACCAGAGTCGCTCACCCGGGGAGACCGGGCAGCTGCGGTCGGCCGGGTACCGGGAGGCGCTGCGGGCCGGCGGCCTGCGCTACCGCGCCTCGCTGGTGGCGCCGGCGCCCTCGTTCCACCGCGCCAGCGGGGCCGACGCCATGGACCGGCTGCTGGACCAGCCCACGGCGCCGGACGCGGTGTTCTGCTACAACGACCTGCTGGCCATCGGGGCCATGCACACCGTGCTGCGCCGTGGCCTCCGCATCCCGGACGACATCGCCATCGTCGGCTTCGACGACATCGAAGAGTCCCGCTACGTGTTCCCCGCGCTGACCACGATCGCCCCGGACAAAGGGGAGCTGGCCCGTCGCGCCGTGACCCAGCTGTTCAACCGGCTGGCCGACCCGGCCGCACCGGCCGCATCGCACCAGGTCGGCTACTCGCTCACGGTGCGGGGAAGTACCGGGCCCTGATCCAGCCTTCGCACTGCTGGGCCGCGGGATGGCCGTGGTGCCACATGAAGTGGTAGACGATCAGCTGCCGGCGTCCCTCGAACGCCTCGAGCAGCGTCACCGGGCCATCCGGGCCGTCCAGTGGGGTGGCCAGATCCACCTCCACCATCGGCAGCCGCCGCCGGGCCGCGGCGATTGCGTCCTTTCCCGGGTCAGCGCCTTCTCCCGGATCCGGAGCGCGGCCAGCTCGGCCTCGAACGAGTCCCGGTCAGCTAGGGGGGCGTGGCGGTCACAGCAGCCTCCCCGTCCTGGGCTCGGCCTCGCTGACGTCGGACCACCCCTTCAGCGGGCCCTGGGCCAGCTCGGGGTGATCGTATTCGTCGTTCCAGTTCCACCAGTTGTACGGCGGGGTCTGCGGGTAGCCCTCGGGCGAGTCCTCCCACGCCTCCTGGCGTCCCAGCGGGGCCATGTCCAGGTAGCTCCAGGTGCTGCCCAGCGCCTCGTCGCCACGGTTGTCGACGAAGTAGGTCCGGAACACCTGGTCGCCGTCGCGGTAGAACGAGTTCGTGCCGTGGTACTCGTCCACGCCGTGGTCCACGTCCCAGTCGCTGGTGATCGTGAACCAGGGATGATCCCAGCCCATCCGTTCCTTCAGCCGCGCGATGTCCTTCTGCCCGGCCCGCGAGGCGTAGACGAACGTGATGTCCCTGGCGTTGAGGTGGACCACCGGCGCGACCTGGTCGGCCATCATCGAACAGCCGTGGCAGGCGTGATCGGGCCAGCCGACCACACCGGGCTCGAAGAACGCCCGGTAGATGATCAGCTGGCTGCGGCCCTGGAACAGGTCGAGCAGGCTCAGCGGCCCGTCCGGCCCCTCGAACGTGTACGGCTTGTCCACCGCGAGCCACGGCATCCGGCGCCGGGCCGCGGCCATCGCGTCCCGGGCCCGGGTCAGCTCCTTCTCCTGCACGAGCAGCCGGTCCCGGGCTTCCTGCCATTCCTGCGCGGTCACGGTCGGGGGAGTTTTCATGATGATCTTCAACCTTCCGTCGCTGGCTTATCTGGGTTCGTGCTGCGGTTCAGGTGGTCCATGAGCGCGCCGAGCGGGCCGTCCCAGTCCCGGGCCAGCGCGGCCAGGAACTGCTGCGCCACCTGCATCGGCGCGGAGCGGAGCCGGTAGCGCACCCGCCGTCGCTCGCCCGGCTCGGCCGTGACCAGGCCCGCGTCGGCCAGCAGGGCCAGGTGCTTGGCGATGGCCTGCCGGCTGATCGGCAGCCGGGCGGCCAGGTCGGTGGCCGTGGCCGGGCCGTTGCTGGCCAGCGCGGCCAGGATGGTCCGCCGGGTCGGATCGGCCAGCGCGCTGAACACCTGCTCGGCCACGGCCTCCATGTCCATGGGTGTCCGGTCAGCCCGCCGACAGGTAGTCGGCCAGCTCGCCCAGTTCGCGCTGCCAGCCGTCGACGTGACCTTGGTACTCGTCGTTGAACACGTCGTCGGGCAGCTGGGCAAACCCGGTCTCGACCACGGTCAGCCGGGTCCCGTCGCCCGCGGGTTCGAGGGTGAACTCGACGTAGGTCCGGCGCGGATCATCCTCGGGCAACCCCTTGATCTGCCAGGTGAAAGCGAACACCGTGGGTTCCTCGACCCGTTCCACCCGCAGGTCGTTGTGGTAACCGCCGTCCCACCTCATCTGGGCCTGCCCACCCGGACGCAGGTCGATGCTGGCGCTGTCGTCCCCGAACCACGTGCCCAGGCCCTCGGCCGTGGTCAGCGCCCGCCACACCGTCTCCGGTGGATGGGCCAGCTCCACCGTCCGCTCGATCCGATCCGGAAACCCCACGGCGAACCCCTTCCCCAATAGCAATTAGCTGGTTGCTACGCTATGGCAACCATAAGGTTGCGTCAACCGAGTTTCGGTCCGCAGCACCCTGATACAGCAAGAAGCGGCGTGACGAGGCCCAGCCGTGCTGATAACAGCAAGAAGCGCCGCGGCGCTGTACCCCGGTCACGATGCGCGGCCGGGGCGGAGCGGTGGGGTCAGGCTTGCTCGATGCGGACCATGTTGCCGGCCGGGTCGCGGACGGCGGCGTCGCGGACGCCCCAGAACTGGTTGGCGGGCTCCTGGAGGACCTCGACACCGGGGGTGGTGGCGATCTTGTCGAAGGTGGCGTCGAGGTTGTCCGAGCGGAGCTGAATCATGGTCAGCGCGCCCTTGGCCAGCAGGGCCGCGAGGGCGTCGCCGTCCTCCGTGGACCGGCCCGCATGCGGCTCGGACAGCACGATCTGGATGTCGGGCTGGCTGTCGGTGACCAGGGTGATCCAGCGGAAGCCGTCGTTGGCCACCTCGTTGCGTACGGTCAGGCCGAGGGTGTCACGGTAAAAGGCGAGAGCGGCGTCAATGTCGTCCACGGTGACGTGCACCCCGCTGAGTGAAATGCTCATGGCCCGATGCTAGGCAGGCGCGGCGGCGGGCGCTTCTCCGATCCTGACCTCTTCGGCATGGTCCCGGTTCCGGCGCGGCCGGGTCAGCACCATCATCTGGCACGGGGACATGGCCTGCAGCTCTTCGTGGCTGCGGGCGCGGTACTCGGACGGCGTCTCGCCGACGATCTCGGTGAACCGGGCCGAGAACGAGCCCAGGCTGGCCGAGCCGACCGCGAAGCAGACCTCGGTCACGGTCAGATCGCCCCGGCGCAGCAGGGCCTTGGCCCGCTCGATGCGCCGGGTCATCAGGTAGGAGTACGGCGTCTCGGAGTACGCCTCGCGGAACCGGCGGCTGAAGTGCGCCGGCGACATCAACGCGGTCCGGGCCAGCGCCGGCACGTCGAGCGGTTCCGCGTACTCGCGGTCCATCCGGTCCCGGGCCCGGCGCAGGCGGCGCAGCTCGTCGAGGTTAGCGCTCATGATCCCATTGTGCATGACGCCACCGACACCGACCTGAACCACGAGGAGAGACCGCGTGAGGATCCTGGTCACCGGGGGAGCCGGCTTCATCGGCTCGCACTACGTCCGCACGCTGCTGGGTGGCGGCTACGCCGGCTACGAGGACGCATCGGCGACTGTCCTAGACGCGCTGACCTACGCCGGGAACCTGGCCAACCTGGCCCCGGTCGCGGACAGCCCGCGGCTGCGGTTCGTACCGGGCGACATCACCGACGCTGAGCTGGTCGGCAAGCTGGTACCCGGGCACGACGCCGTGATCAACTTCGCCGCGCAGACCCACGTGGACCGGTCGATCGAGGGGGCGGCGCCGTTTATGGCCACCAACGCGACCGGCGTGCAGGTGCTGGCCCAGGCCTGCCTGGAGGCCGGGGCCGGGCCTCTGGTGCAGGTCTCGACGGACGAGGTCTACGGCAGCATCGCGTCGGGATCATGGACGGAGCAGTCGCCGGTCCAGCCGAACTCCCCGTACGCCGCGGCCAAGGCGGGCGGTGACCTGATCGCCCTGGCCTACGCCCGTACGCACGGGCTGGACGTACGGGTCACCCGCGGCTGCAACACCTACGGCCCCTACCAGTACCCGGAAAAGATCGTCCCGCTGTTCGTGACCAACCTGCTCGACGGGCAGCCGGTCCCGCTGTACGGCGACGGCGGCAACGTCCGCGGCTGGGTCCACGTGGACGATCACTGCCGCGGCGTCCAGCTGGTGCTGACCGCGGGCCAGGGCGGGCAGGTCTACCACATCAACGGCAACGCCGAGCTGACCAACCTGGAGCTGACCCTGGCGCTGCTCCGGTCCTGCGGGGCCGGACCGGAGCTGATCCGGCCCGTGAGGGACCGCAAGGGCCACGACCGGCGTTACGCGCTCAACGACGACCGGCTGCGGGCCCTGGGCTACCGGCCGCGGATCCCGTTCGCCGCCGGGCTGGCCGGGACCGTGGACTGGTACCGGGCCCACCGTGCCTGGTGGGAGCCGCTGCGGCGCAGGTTACCGGCGGCCCAGCGCGTGGAAGGACCAGCCCGCCGACCGCCACCGCTGCTCGTCCAGGGCGGCGCGGGTGTCGATGACCCGGCGCTGGGCGACGACCGTCCCCAGCACTTCCGGGTCCATCAGCCGGTACTCCTCCCAGTCGGTCAGGTGCACCACCAGGTCCGCGTTGGTCGCCGCGGTCACGGGTGACTCGACATACCGCAGGTCGGGGCGGACCCGGGCCGCGCTGCCGATGGCCACCGGGTCGTGCACGGTCACGATCGCGCCCTCGGCCGCCAGCCGGCCGCACACGTCCAGGCTGGCCGAGTTGCGGACGTCGTCGCTGCCGGGCTTGAACGCCACGCCCAGGGCGCCGATCCGGCATCCCGCCAGCGAACCGCCCGCGAGCTGCCGGGCCAGGTCCACCGTGCGGGTGCGGCAGCGCATGTTGATCGTGTCTACCTCGCCGAGCAGGGTGGCGAGCGAGCCGATGCCCAGCTCGCTGGCCACCGACTCGAAGGCCCGCACGTCCTTGGGCAGGCAGCCGCCGCCGTAGCCCAGGCCCGCGGTCATGAACTTGCTGCCGATCCGCTCGTCCTGGGCCAGCGCCCCGGTCAGCGCCACGATGTCCCCGCCGGCGACCTCGCACACCTCAGCCAGCGCGTTGACGAACGAGAGCCGGGTGGCCAGGAAGGCATTGGCTGACACCTTCACCAGTTCGGCTGTCTCCAGGCCCATCACCAGCCACGGCACGCCCGCGGCGAGCGGAACTGCGTAAACCTGCTTCAGCCGTTCGGTGGCCGCTTCGGAGGTCGTGCCGACCACGATCCGGTCCGGGTGCAGGCTGTCCGGCACCGCGGTGCCCTCGCGCAGGAACTCGGGGTTCCAGACCACCTTGACGTCCGCGCCGGCGGGGGCGGACGCGGCGATCCGCGCGTTCAGCGCCCGCGCGGTGCCCACCGGCACGGTGGACTTCCCGGCGATCAGGCACGGGCCGGTCAGATGCGGGGCCAGTGCGTCCGCGGCCGCGTGCAGCTGGGACAGGTCGGCCGAGCCGTCCGCGGACTGCGGCGTGCCCACGCACAGGAAGTGGATGTCGCCGAAGCTGGCTGCCTCGGCATGGCTGGTGGTGAAGCGCAGCCGGCCGCTGTCCAGCTGCTTGCGCAGCAGCTCCTGCAGCCCCGGCTCGAAGAACGGCACGCTGCCGCTGGCGGCCTGGGCCATCTTGCCCGCGTCGATGTCCACCGCGAGCACCTCGTGCCCGAACTCGGCCAGGCAGGCCGCGTGGGTCAGGCCGAGATAGCCGGCGCCGATGACCGTGATGCGGGCCCGGGTCCCGCTGGCGTCGATGTTCACGCGGTCAGACGTCTCCTCTGGATCGGACGATGAGATCGGCCAGCAAGGCCAGGGACGCGATGATCAGCCCCGTCACGAAAATCAGCACGGTGTTGATCGCGAAGAAGAACGGGTGCACGACCATGTCGTAGATGCCCTTGGCGACACCGAGCCCGAGCAGGAACAGCGCCACCGGCATCAGCACCTTGAGCGGGTTGAAGTACATCACCATCCGCAGCACCTGCAGGATGTAGCGGTAAGCGTCCTTGACGAACTTGAACTTGGACGTGCCCGCCCGCTTGGCGTACTCGATCGGCACGTACTGCACGTCGTGCTGGTTGGCCAGGAACGCCACCGTGATCGTGGTGACGCAGGAGAACCCGGGCGGCAGCAGCCGCAGGTACGGCTGGGCCACCTCGCGCCGGAACGCCCGTAGCCCGGAGTTCAGGTCCGGGATCTTGGAATTGGTCAGCCGCTCGGCCAGCTTGCGGATGAGGAACTTGGCCGGCACCCGCAGGAACTTGTGCGTGCCCTGCTCGCTGGTGCGCGCCCCCACCACCTGGTCCACGTTCTGGTCCAGCTCGAGCAGCTGAACCAGCTCGGGGATCCGCTCGTTGGGGTAGGTCATGTCAGCGTCGGTCCACACCACGATCTGGCCGCGGGCCCGCTTGCTGCCGATGCGGCGGACGGTACCGGAGCCGCCGTTGCGCTGGAACGGAATGATCTCCATGTGCGGGAACTGCGGGGCGATCTCGTACAGGCGGGCCAGGGTCCCGTCGCTGGAGGCATCGTCGAACGCCAGCAGCTCGTACCGGTACCCGCTGGCGTCCATGGCCGCGCAGATCCGCGCCACCTCGGCCGCGACGTGGCCTTCCTCGTTGTAACAGGGCAGGACGATCGAGACGTAAGGCGCCGCGCCATCCTCGCCGACCGGCTCATCCGTGGTGAGCGAGGCGAGGTAAGTCTGGTGGTCGGCGTCCGGGTAGGCGGTCACGACGTGGGCTCCCAGCGATAGATTCTCAGCTTGTACGGCGTGGTGGTGCGGGGCACGAACAGCAGCGTGCTGTTGTCGATCTCCGTGTGCAGCACCATGATCTTTTTTGTGGTCCCGCCCCTGTAGTACTGCAGTTCCCCCGGGGTGCCGGCCAGCAGCACCGGTGTGCGCCCGATCTGCTCGATGGACCGAATGGTCTGCTTGACCTGGGAGACCCCGGTGGACTTGTGCTCAGGGGTGATGCGTCCGGCCGGGACTCCGCACATGCCCCGGACGACCTCGGTCAGCCGGTCCGCGGCCGGGGTGTCGACGAACACGACCGTCGCGTTCTTCGGTATCCCCGCGCACAGATCCTCGATCGCGGCCAGTTCCCCCCAGTAGGTGGTCTTCAAGGCCATGCCGTCCGCGGTCAGCCGGTAACCGACCGGGCCGCCCTTGGCGATGCCCAGGCCGAACGTGGGGATGGCGGTCGGCACCAGGATCGCCGCCCCCAGGACGACCGCCGTCCCGGCGGCGGACACCCGCGTCAGGCCGCCCGCCCAATCCCAGCTCTGGCCGCGGCCGCGGACCCAGCCGACCAGCCACGCGCAGGCCCAGACGGCCAGCAGGATCACCCCCGGCAGCACGGCGGGGACCATGCGGCGGCTGGCCCACGGCTGGTCCGGGGTGATCGACGGCCGGTACAGGAACGTCACGATCGTCCACGCGAACGTGATCAGCGGCAGCGTCCACAGCGGGGCCTGCCCGCGCAGCACCCGGCGGATCAAAACGGCCAGCCCCGCCGTGCCCAGGATGACTGCGGGCACGCCGATGTACCAGAACACCCAGTGCAGGCTGTATTCGGCGTAGGTCCGCGTCGGGTCGATCGGCAGATGGTTGGCCCGCTGGTAGGCGGTCATGGCCCCGATCGTGGCCTTGATGGCCGGGGTGCGGACCGTCTGCACGTGGTTGCGGACGGCGAAGGCCAGCACGGCCAGGACGGTCAGGGCCGAGGCGACGTTGGGCAGCCAGTTCCGCTTGACCTGAGGCAGGCCGCGTTTCCACAGCACCGGCAGCGCCACCAGCGTGACGATCACGACCAGCACGATGGCCACCGCCAGCAGCTTCAGCGACGCCTTGTTCGTGGCCAGGTAGGGGCGGGAGAACACCAGCCCGTCGGCCAGGCCGAACAGGACCCCGACGGCCGTCCCGGCGGCCCGCGGCAGCGCCGGCGGCCGCCCGCCGGCCAGCAGCCCGGCGCAGTAGGGGCCCCGGGGCAGGACGTCGCTGACCCCGTCGATTCGTACCAGCACGGTCACGCCCATGGCCAGCCCGGCGATCGCGGCGATGATCCGGCTGCCGGGCATCCGGTCCCGGGCGATGCAGTCGACGACCAGGCACAGCCCGCCCAGGAACAGGATCTGGGCCAGCGGCTCGCTGTAACTGGACCTGCTGGTGAACTGCTGGGGCATGGCGACGGCCAGGGCCAGGCAAGCCAGCGGGGCCCAGCGCGGCCCGACCAGCCTGGCCGTCAGGCCGCCGAAGGCCAGCACGCCCAGGGCGCCGAGGGCCGGCGCCGCGAGCAGGGCCGCGTGCGCGCCGCCCCCCCACATGGCGGCGGCCAGCACCATCGGCAGCCCGGCCATGAACTGCGGGACCACGTGGTTCCCGACCTGGTAGTAGGCGAAGCTGTTGAAGGCCAGCAGGCTGCCCGGCGAATGACCGAACGCCGCCCGGTCCTGCGGGATCGGCAGCGACCCGTGATGGGAGATCCACTCCGCGAACTGGAAGTACGACGCGGGGTCGCGCATCACGATGATGAACTGCGAGTGGTAGGCGGCCTGGTTGGCCCCGAAGGCGATGGCCACCGCCACCACTCCGGCCACGGCCCACCAGGGCGTACGCGATCGGCCCAGGGCCCGCGCCGGGGCCTGCCCCGGCGCCCGCGCCGCGAACACCGGTGCCGCCGTCACCGCAGGCAGCCAGCGCAGGCCGAGCACCACCAGCGGGACGGCCACCACGACGGACAGCACCACGGTTAGGACCGGGGTGAAGTGGCCGATGAACAGCAGCACGAACCCGGCCAGCAGGAAGGCCATGATCAGCAGCGCGGGCAGCACAGACAGCCAGGCCAGCAGCCGCCCGGCGGGGTCCGGCGCATCCTGCGCCAAGTCGCCGCCCGCCTCCGGGCGGGCGAACGGGCCGGTGGTCTCCGCCTCGGCGCCCACGCTCATCCGCTGTGTCCCGCGGAAGACCCGGCGGACGGGCTCTTCAGCACGATGTAGCCTCCACGGTCGAACACGGTCTGGTAGCCATGCTTCTTCAGCAGCGCGACCCGCTGGGCCTGTTCAGCGAGCCCGCCGCGCCACGTGAACTGCTGGCTGCTGGTGCTGGCGATGATCCACGGCGCATACACCGGAGTACCGCCGTCACCGTCCCACAGCAGGACGTTGTCCCGGCCGGCCAGCTGCGGGCCGAGATAGTTCACCGCCTCGACGGTGACGCCGCTCGGTACCGCCGAGACAGCTTCCTCGGCCACCTTCTCGTAGTAGGTCCGGTGGAAGAAGGACCGGTGGAACGCCTGTCCCAGCGCGAATTTGGGCACCGAATAGACGGCGACGGCGCACATCAGTACGGCGGCGACCAGCCCGATCGTGGCCACGCTGCTGCCGAGCTGGGCCGCCCGGGCTTCGTCACCGTCCCGGGGCCGGCTGGCCCGCCAGGCCCGGCCGAGCCAGCGCCCCAGCCGGGC
>CAXUJF010000100.1:0-14110 GCA_964250865.1 uncultured Streptosporangiaceae bacterium | reverse complement strand
CACCCGGACCGTGCGGCCCGCCGCCGGATACCGCCAGGACGAGGACCCCGGGGACGACTGAAAGACCATTGTCGGTGCCTCGCACTAAACTCCGGACGTATGGCAGCAAGCAGCGATGAGCACGCAGGTAACGTCCTGGCGCCGCAGCCGGACGCCCTGGAAGAGTACCGGCGCGAGCTGACCGGGTATTGCTACCGCATGCTCGGCTCCGGCTTCGAGGCCGACGACGCCGTGCAGGAGACGATGCTGCGGGCCTGGAAGTCGGCCGACCGGTTCGAGGGCCGGTCCTCGGTGCGGTCGTGGCTGTACCGCATCGCCACCAATGTGTGCCTGGACATGCTGCGCGGCCGGCAGCGGCGGGCCCGGCCGATGGAGCTGGGACCCTCTTCGGTCCCGGACCCGTCGAAACTCGGGGACAAGCTGCCCGAACACCTGTGGGTCTCCCCCATCGCCGACGACCGCGTCCTGCCGGCCGAGGCCGACCCAGCGGTGATCGTCGAGGCCCGGGACACGATCCGGCTGGCCTTTGTCACCGCGTTGCAGCACCTGCCGCCCAAGCAGCGGGCCGCGCTGATCCTGTGTGAGGTGCTGCGCTGGCAGGCCACCGAGGCGGCCGACCTGCTCGGCACCAGCGTGCCCGCGGTGAACAGCGCGCTGCAGCGGGCCCGGACCACGCTGGCGTCGCTGCCCGAGCAGGAGCGCCCGGCCGACATCCGCGACGACCACACCGACCTGCTGGAGAAGTACGTCGAAGCGTTCCAGCGCTACGACATGTCGGCCTTGGTCGAGCTGCTGCACGAGGACGCGGTCCAGTCCATGCCGCCGTACGCGATCTGGATCGAGGGCGCGGAGAACATCGCCACCTGGATGGTGCAGCCCGGGCCGGATGCCTGCCGCGACTCGCGGCTGATCCCGGTGGCGGCCAACGGCTCGCCCGCGTTCGGGCAGTACAAGCCGGACCCGGCAGGCGGCTTCACGCCCTGGGCGCTGCAGGTCGTCGAGGTCACCGGAGGCCGGATCGCGCGGATGACGTTCTTCCTCGACACGGCCACCCTGTTCCCCTCGTTCGGGCTGCCTGATCACCTTCCGGCCTAGGGTGTCCCGCCCGGCCGGGCCGCACGATACGCTTCCCCGGCCGGGACCCCTTGGATGGCCTGTACCGGCATAAATACGTAGAGACCGGACAGGTCGCGAAAGGGACGATCGGACATGCGGGACGGCGGACTGTCGGCGGATCGGCTCAGGCACCTGCACGAGGTGATGACCGGTTACGTCGAGCGCGGCGAGGTGCCCGGCCTGGTGACGATGATCGCCCGGCGCGGCGAGGGCCACGTCGACGCAGTGGGGGCGATGGCGGACGGCTCGGAAGAGCCGATGCGCCGGGACACGATCTTCCGCATCTCGTCCATGACCAAGCCGATCACCGCGGTCGCGGCCATGATCTGCGTCGAGGACTGCCTGCTGCGGCTGGACGAGCCGGTAGACCGGCTGCTGCCCGAGCTGGGCCACCGGCGGGTGCTACGGCGCCCGGAGGCGGACCTGGACGACACCGTCCCGGCCCACCGCCCGATCACCGTGCGGGACCTGCTCACCTTCACCATGGGCCTGGGCATCGTGGCGGCCGAACCCGGCACGGTCCCGCTGGCCGACGCCCTGGACCAGCTGGAACTGGGCCAGGGCACGCCCAGCCCGGCCACACCGCCGGCCCCGGACGAGTGGATCCGTCGGCTCGGCTCGCTGCCGCTGCTGTACCAGCCGGGCGAGCGCTGGCTGTACAACACCGGCGCGGACGTGCTCGGCGTGATGATCGAGCGGGCCGTGGGCCAGCCGTTCGAGACGTTCCTGGCCCAGCGGGTCTTCGAGCCGCTGGGCATGAAGGACACCGGTTTCGACGTTCCGTGGGACAAGATCAGCCGGCTGCCCACCGAGTACATCATCGACCCCCAGACCGGCCGGGCGGCGGTCTACGACGACCCGCACGACGGGCAGTGGAGCCGGCTCCCCTCGTTCCCGTCCGGCGGCGGCGGCCTGGTCTCGACCGCAGACGACTACCTCGCGTTCGCCGACATGCTGCGGGAGAAGGGCGTCAGCCGCGGGGTGCGCATCCTGTCCCGCCCGTCGGTGGAGTTCATGACCTCCGACCAGCTCACCCCGGAGCAGAAGGCCGCGTCGGGGCTGGTCCCCGGGTACTTCCGGGTGCACGGCTGGGGCTTCGGGATGTCCGTGGTCACCGAGCGGACCGAGGTGGCCAAGTCGGTCGGCACCTACGGCTGGGACGGCGGCCTGGGCACGTCCTGGTACAATGACCCGGCCGAGGAACTGACCATGATCCTGATGACCCAGCAGGCGTGGGAGTCGCCGATCCCGCCCCGGCTGTTCCAGGACTTCTGGACCGGGACCTACGCCGCCATCGCCGACTGAGGCTGGGCTTACGTGGGGGGTCGACCGGCATAATTAGCCGTCCTGTCCAGTTGTAACGAGGCACATGACGACTAACGAAATGACTCTGCAACGGTCCGACTCGGTCAAACGCTGGCGCGACATGCTGGCCAGCGAGCGTGACGCGGCGGCGCTGTACACCCGGCTGGCCGACGCCGAGACCGGCGAGCGGGAGGAGATCTTCCGCGAGCTGGCCTCGATCGAGCTCAAGCACGCCGCGCACTGGGAGGCCAAGCTGCGCGACGCCGGCGCGCGCGTGCCGGCTCCGGGCGGGCCGAGCCTGCGCACCCGGCTGCTGGGTCAGGCCGCGAGCCGGCTGTCGGTAGGGACCGTGCTGCCGCTGATCGAGCGGGCCGAACGGGCCGACGCCGGGATGTACGAGGCCGACCCGGACGCCGGCCCGGACATGGCCGCCGACGAGCGCGGCCACGCGCGGACGCTGGCCCGCCTGATCGACGGGGGCAAGCCGGACCCGCGGGCCCAGGTGCGCCGGCGTGAGCCGTGGCACCGAGGCGACCGATCCGGCGCGCTGCGGGCCGGGGTGTTCGGCGTCAGCGACGGCCTGGTGTCCAACACCGCGCTGGTCATGGGGTTCGCCGGCTCGGGGGCGTCCCGCACGGTCATCTTGCTGGCCGGAGTGGCGGGCCTGCTGGCCGGGTCGTTCTCGATGGCCGCGGGCGAGTACGTGTCCATGTCCAGCCAGCGCGAGATGTACCAGCGGGAGATCGCGCTGGAGCAGGCCGAGCTGGACGAGAAGCCGGACGAGGAGCACGCCGAGCTGGTCCTGATCTACCGGGCCAAGGGCCTGTCCCGGCCGGACGCGGAGAACCTGGCCGGCAAGATCATGTCCGACCGTTCGGTGGCCCTGGACACGCTGGCCCGGGAGGAACTGGGCCTGGACCCGGACGAGCTCGGCTCGCCCTGGAGCGCCGCCGCTTCCAGCCTGCTGGCCTTCGCCCTCGGCGCGTTCGTGGTCGTCGTGCCCTACCTGGCGGGTAGCGGCGTCGCCGCGCTGGTGACCGCGATCGTGCTGGCGCTGGCCGCGATGTTCGGAGTCGGGGCGAGTATCGGCGCCATGAACGGGCGCAACCCCATCCGCTCCGGGCTCCGCCAGGTAATCGCGGGAACCATCGCCGCCGCGGTGACGTATGGAGTCGGGCACTTGATCGGGGCTCACATCAGCTAGTGGCGAAGCCGGCCAGCCATGTAACGATGGGCGCATGGACGTGCTGCGGACGCCGGAGGAACGGTTTGCTGGGCTGCCTGATTTTGGTTACCCGCCGCACTATGTGACGGTGGGGACGCCGGGCGGGGATGACGTGCGGATGGCTTACGTGGAGGCGGGGCCGGCCGACGGGCCGGTGGTGCTGCTGCTGCACGGCGAGCCGAGCTGGTCGTTCCTGTACCGGACCATGCTGCCGGTACTGGCCAGCCACGGGCTGCGGGCGATCGCGCCGGACCTGGTCGGGTTCGGGCGGTCGGACAAGCCAGCCCGGATCGCCGGCCACAGCTACGCGCGGCACGTGGAGTGGACGCGCGCCCTGGCCTTTGACCGGCTTGGCCTCAACGACGTGACCCTGGTCGGGCAGGACTGGGGCGGGCTGATCGGGCTCCGGCTGGTGGCCGAGCACCCGGACCGGTTCGCCCGCGTGGTCGCGGCCAACACCGGGCTGCCCACCGGCGACGAGCCGATGCCCGAGGTGTGGTGGCAGTTCCGCCAGGTGGTGGAGAAGGCGCCGGTGCTGGACGTCGCCCGGCTGGTGCAGTCCGGCTGCCAGACCAGGCTGTCCGACCCGGTCCTGGCGGGCTACGCGGCGCCGTTCCCGGACGCGTCCTACCTGGCCGGCCCGCGGGCGATGCCGCTGATTCTGCCCACCGCCCCGGACGACCCGGCCACCGAGGCCAACCGGGCGGCGTGGCAACGGCTGGCGGAGTGGGACAAGCCGTTCCTGGTCGCGTTCAGCGACCGCGACCCGATCACCGGGTCGATGGCCCCGGTGCTCAAGCGCGCGATCCCGGGTGCCGCTGGCCTCGAGCACCCCGTCATCAAAGGCGCCGGCCACTTCCTCCAGGAAGACGCCGGCCCGCAACTGGCCGAAATAGTCGCGGATTTCGTGGCCGGCTGACGCGCTGGCTAGTGCCCGCGGGCGATCCATTCTTCGAGGTCGGGGGCCTCGTCGGCGATGGTGCTGCTGTCGCCGTGACCGGGGTTGACCGCGGTGTCCTCGGGCAGGGTGAGCAGCTTCTCGCGGATGGACGCGATGATCGTGCCGAAGTCGCTGAACGAGCGGCCGGTCGCCCCTGGGCCGCCGGCGAACAGCGTGTCCCCGGTGAACACCGCTCGCAGGCCGGCCACGTGCAGGCAGCACGACCCGGGGCTGTGGCCCGGCGTGTGCAGCACCCGCAGCGTGGTCCCGCCGACCACGATGTCCTGGCCGTCGGCCAGCTCGCCGTCCGGGTCGACGTGCGGGTGGGTCAGCCGCCACACCGGCAGGTCAGCCGGGTGCAGCAGGATCGGCGCGCCAGTGGCGTGAGCCAGTTCCGGCGCCACCCGGACGTGATCGTCGTGGGCGTGGGTGGCGATGATGGCCCGCACGGTCCGGTCCCCGACCACGTCGAGGATCGCGGCCACGTTGTGCGGGGTGTCCAGCACCACGCACTCGGCGTCGTCGCCGACCACCCAGACGTTGTTGTCCACGTTGAAGGTCTGGCCGTCCAGGGAGAACGTCCCTGATGTCACCGCATGGTCCACTCTGGCGTTCACCCGCCTCACCCTAGTCGCCGGGGCGGCCCGCGAGCGGCCCGGATACAGGGCGCGAGCCGTAGTTGGCTGATCGCGATCGCCGGTTGCCGGCGGCGGCATTATCATGGAGGGTGCCCGTGGCATCGCACGGAGAGCGAGGATCTTGGACACGACGCAGGGAACGCCGGGGCCGGAAGATTCCGGCGTCGTTGACTACGGCCAGGCCGGCCCCACCGTCGTCCGCATGCTGCTCGGTGCGCGGCTGCGCCGCCTCCGGCAGGCGGCGGGCGTCACCCGCGACAGCGCGGGCGACGCGATCCGATCCTCGGGTTCCAAGATCAGCCGTCTCGAGCTGGGGCGCACCGGGTTCAAGCAGCGCGACGTCTCCGACCTGCTCACCCTGTACGGAGTGGGCGACGACGCCGAGCGCGACGTCCTGCTCGGGCTGGCTCAGCAGGCCAACACGTCCGGCTGGTGGCACGCCTACACCGACGTGGTGCCTGCGTGGTTCGAGCCCTACCTCGGCCTGGAGCAGGCGGCCAGCGTTATCCGCAGCTACGAGGTCGGGTTCATCCCCGGCCTGCTGCAGACCGCCGACTACGCCCGGGCCGTCGCGCGGCTGCCGGAAGGCGTGTCCGAGGCCACGGCCGAGCAGCGGGTCTCGCTGCGCATGACCCGGCAGCAGGTGCTGCACCGGCCCAGCCCGGCGCACCTGTGGGTGGTCATTGACGAGACCGCGCTGCGCCGCCCACTCGGCGGCCGGGCCGTGATGCTCGACCAGGTCGACCACCTGATCCGGATGTCCCGGCTGGCCCACGTGACCGTGCAGGTGATGCCGTTCAGCGCGGGCGGGCACGCCGCCGCGGGCGGCCAGGTGACCATGCTGCGCTTCGCCGAGCAACTGCTGCCGGACGTCGTCTACTCCGAACAGCTGTGCAGCGCCGTGTACCTGAACAAGCCGGCCGACACCGACCACTACTGGAACGTGCTGAACAAGGTGGCCACCGAGGCGCTGCCACCGGACGAGAGCGTGCGCACGCTGCGCCGCCTGGCTGACCTGATCTGATGGCCTAGCCCCCGGGGTCCCGGGGCGCGGGGTTCGGCGCTTGGGTACTGGGCCCGATCATCCCTGGACACGGTGCCGTGCGGGCCTTATTTTGACTGTATGGTCAGTCAAACTGAATCGGCGCCGCTGAGTGCGGCCGGGGTGGCCGACGCGCTGCGGCCGTTCGGGCAGAGCCGGATGCTGCCCCGGGCCGCGTACGTGGACCCGGCGGTGTTCGCCTGGGAGCGGCGGCACTTCTTCGGCGGCGGCTGGCTGTGTGCGGGCCGCTCGGACCAGCTGCCCAGCGCCGGCGATCAGCGGGCCGAAGACGTCGGGGCCGGCAGTGTGCTGCTGGTGCGGGGGGACGATGGGCTGCTGCGGGCGTTCGCCAACACCTGCCGGCACCGCGGGCACGAACTGCTGCCGTGCGGCCAGACCGCTAACGCCAGGGCCATCGTCTGCCCTTACCATTCGTGGGCGTACTCCCTGCAGGGCGGGCTGCGGGCGGCGACCGGGTTCCGTCACCACCCGGGGTTCGACGACGCCGACTGGGGCCTAGCCGAGCTGCCGGTCACCGAGTGGCACGGCCTGGTCTTCGTGGACGGGTCGGGGACGGCCGGGCCGCTGGCGGCAGCACTGAGCGAGCTTGACCCGATCGTCGCCCCCTACGAGCCGGAACGCCTGGTGGTGGCGGGCCGGCACGAGTACGAGACCACGGCCAACTGGAAGATCCTGACCGAGAACTACCACGAGTGCTACCACTGTCCGGCCATCCATCCCGAGCTGTGCAAGGTCAGCCCGCCCAAGAGCGGCGAGAACTACACCCCGGCCGGGCCGTGGGTGGGCGGCTGGATGGACCTGCGCGACGGGATGGACACCATGTCGCTCGACGGCCGCAGCGGCGGGGTGGCGCTGCGCGGGCTGGACGCGCGGCGGCGGCGGACCGTCGAGTACGTCAACGTGTTCCCGAACATCCTGATCAGCCTGCACCCGGACTACGTGATGGTGCACCGGCTGCTGCCCCTGGCCGCAGACCGGACCTTGATCGAGTGCACCTGGGCGTTCGCACCCGAGGCCCTGGAGCGGCCCGGGTTCGACCCCGGGTACGCGGTGGATTTCTGGGACATCACCAACCGGCAGGACTGGGCCGCCTGCGAGTCCGTACACCGCGGCCTGTCCTCGCCCCAGGCGAGGCCCGGTCCGCTGTCACCCGACGAGGACGGCGTCTACCAGTTCGTCACGCGGGTGGCCCGCGGGTACCAGGGCCAGCCGGTATGGGACGCGGGCACGGTGATCAAGGCCGGATAGGCTGCCCGGGTGAGCGTCTATGACATCCCGGTGCACACCATCGAAGGCAAGCCCTCCTCGCTCGGCGCGCTGGCCGGCCAGACCCTGCTGGTGGTCAACGTCGCGTCCAAGTGCGGGCTGACCCCGCAGTACGAGGGCCTGGAGCGACTGCACGAGCGGTTCGCGGGCCAGGGCTTCACGGTCGTGGGCTTTCCCTGCAACCAGTTCGGTGGCCAGGAGCCGGGCACGGCCGACGAGATCGCCGAGTTCTGCTCGGCGACCTACGGCGTGAGCTTCCCGCTGTTCGAGAAGATCGAGGTCAACGGGCCGGGACGGCACCCGGTGTACCAGGAGCTGACCGCGGTCCCCGACGCTTCCGGCGAAGCCGGCGACATCCAGTGGAACTTCGAGAAGTTCCTGCTGCGCCCGGACGGCACGGTGGCGGCACGATTCAGGCCGCGTACCGACCCCGAGGACCCGGCCGTGGTCGCCGCCATCGAGGAGAACCTGCCCGGCTGAGATTTATGCTGGTCAGGCCAGGGTTTGCTGGTCAGGCCAGGGTTTGCGGGCCGCGTTTGACCATCTGGCCGGCGATGATAGCGCGCTGAACCTCGCTGGTGCCTTCCCAGATCCGTTCGACCCGCAGCTCGCGGTAGAAGCGCTCGGCCGCGTTCTCACGCATGTAGCCGCGGCCGCCGAACACCTGCACGGCGCGATCGGCGACCCGGCCCGCCATTTCTGAGGCGTACAGCTTGGCCATCGAGCACTGGGCGTGGGCGACCTTGACGTCGGCGCCGCGGTCGATGCCGCGGGCGGTCTCGTAGACCAGCGCGCGGGCCGCGAATAGCTCGGTCAGGCTGTCGGCTAGCATGCCCCCGACCAGGCCGTACTCGCTGATCGGTCGGCCGCCGGCCTGCCGCCCGGCCGCGAAGGCGGTCATCTCGGCGGTCAGCCGCTCGGCCGCACCGATGCAGCGCGCGGCCACCATCAGCCGTTCGAACCGGAACCACTCGTAGGCGAAGCTCATGCCGTCGCCTTCCGCGCCGACCAGGCTGCCGGCGGGCACCCGGACGTCGTCGAAGGCCACGATCGGGTGGTGATGGCTGATCGTGTGCGTATAGGCCGGCGTGCGTACCACCCGGACGCCGGGACTGGGCAGGTCCACGATGAACATCGCGTGCTCGCCGTCGTGCGGGCCGCCGGTCAGCTTGGCCTGGAAGAAGGCGTAGTCGGCGGTGTTGTACGAGGTCACGTGCCACTTGACCCCGTTCAGCAGGTACCCGTCGCCGGCTCGGCGGGCGGTGGCCCCGATCGCGGACACATCGGACCCGGCGCCCTCCTCGGTGATCGCGTAGCACTCCTCGCGCGCACCCTCGACGGCCGGGCGCACATACCGGTCGAGCTGGGCGGGCGTGGCCACCGGCGGCAGCCAGGACGGCGGCGTGGCCGCCACCCAGCCGAGCGCGTTGGTCACGCGGCCCATCTGTTCCTGGACCAGCACCTGCTGGAGCGTGCTGCATCCGCCCCCGCCCAGCTCGGCGGGCATGTTGGTGGCGTACAGGCCCAGTTCGCGTGCACGTTTGGCGTGGGCGGCGGTCACCTCGGGCGGCAGCTCGCCCTGGGCCGATTCGGCCTCTTCCTCATGGGGGATGAGCTCATCGGCCAAGACGCGGGCCCGGGCCTGGAGGTCGAGATCCTGGCTGGACAGGCCGTACATCTGCGTCGCCACCAGACCGTCGGCGCCCATGATTTGCCTTTCCTACGCATGATTGACTGAACGTTCAGTTTATGTGAGCATCGGCGGTATGCCAATGGTCTCCCCCATCAAGGGCACAGCGCTCCCCCGCACCGCCGACGCCGTGGTGGTGGGCGGCGGGACCGTCGGCGCGTGGTGCGCCTATTTCCTGCGGCAGGCCGGCCTGGAGCGGGTCGTGCTGGTGGAGAAGGGCACGCTGGGCTCGGGGGCCAGCAGCCGGGCGGCCGGGGTGGTCCGGATGCAGGGCGGCACCCCGGAGGCGGTCCAGCTGGGCCGCTGGTCCCGGGACTTCTACCGCCGCCAGCACGACGAGCTGGGCACCGACTCCGGGTTCGTGCAGCAGGGGTACCTGCTGCCCTGCTTCACCGAGGCCGAGGTGACCGCGGCCCGGGAGCGGATGGGCATGCAGACCGGGCTGGGCCTGCCGGTGCGCTGGCTGGACGCCGGCGAAGTGGACGCGGTGAACCCGACGCTGGCGCCGGGCCTGACGCTGGGCGGGACGTTCTGCGACGAGGACGGCTACATCACCCCGCCCCGTAACGTGACGGCGTACACGGTGGCCCTGGTGCGCAGCGGCGTACAGGTCTTTGAGGGCGTGAGTTTTGCGGGGCTGCTCACCCCGGGCGGCCGCGATGGGCCGGTGACCGGGGTCCAGACCAGCGCGGGACCGGTGCAGACCAGACGGGTGGTACTGACCGGCGGGCCGAAACTGGCCGCGGTCGGCCAGCGCGCGGGCGTGCGCATCCCGGCGGGCGGCGTCCGGCATCAGGTCGCGGTGACCGAGCAGCACCCGGACCTCGACCCGGCCCGGGTGCCGATGGTGTTCGATCTGGCCGCGGGGCTCTACTGGCGGCCCGAAGAGGGCGGCCTGCTGTTCGGGATGAGCAACCCGGCCGAGCCACCCGGAGAGAACCGCGGGGTGGACCAGGACTACTTCGAGCTGATGCGGGCCAGGCTGAACCAGCTGGTGCCGGTGACCGCGGGCCTGCCGCTGCGCCGGCTGTGGGCCGCGACCATCGACTTCACCCCCGACCATCTGCCGATCATCGGGCCGGCCCTGGACCCGGACGGCGGCCCGGTGGACGGGGTCACGGTGGCGTCGGCGGGCGGGGCCGGCATGATGTGGGGCCCGGCGGTGGCCCGCGCTACCGCCGACGTCGCATTGACCGGGCACACCGAGGTGACCGACGTGACCGGGCTGGGTCTGGACCGGTTCGACCGCGACGGCCGCAGCAAGCTGGCTCCCGACCCGGTAGCGCTCCCCTTCCCAGGTCAGGTACTGGCATTCCCCGGCGCCCCCGCCGTCCCGTAGGTTCGGGGCATGAACGCACGCAAGGATGCCGTCGTCATCGGCGGCGGGCACAACGGCCTGGTCGCCGCCGCATACCTGGCCAAGCAGGGCCTGGACACGCTGGTCTGTGAGCGCCGGGAGGTGACCGGCGGCGCCGCGGTGAGCGAGCACCCATTCGGACCCGGGTACACGGTCACCTCGCTGTCTTACGTGGTGTCGCTGCTGCCGCCTGATCTGGTCCGCGACCTGCAGCTCGAGCGGCACGGTTACCACGTCTACCCGCAGGGTCCGTACTTCGCGCCGCGGGCCGACGGCCAGTACCTGCGGCTGCCGGACGACCCGGCCGACCGGCACGCCGAGATCGCCAAGTTCTCCGCGGCCGACGCGGACGCCTATGACGGCTACGAGGCCCACCTGGCCCGGATCGGCCAGCTGCTGGGCCCGCTGCTGCACCAGATCCCGCCGCACCTGGGGTCGCGGCGGCCGGCCGACCTGTGGCAGCAGGCCCGGCTGCTGGGCCAGCTGCGCGGGGTCGACGAACGCGCCTCGGTGGACGTGACCCGGCTGCTCACCGGCAGCATCGCCGACCTGCTGGACCGCTACTTCGAAAGTGACGCGGTGCGCGGCGTGCTGTCGGTATCCGGGGTGATCGGTACCTGGGCCGGCCCCCGGTCGGCCGGCACCGCGTACGTGATGCTGCACCATCACGTAGGCGAGGCTGACGGCCAGACCGGAGCCTGGGGCTTCCCGCGCGGCGGGATGGGCGGCGTGAGCAGCGCGATCGCGGCCGCGGCCCGGTCGTTCGGCGCGGAGATCCGAACCGATGCCGAGGTGGCCCGCATCCGGACCAGCGACGGCCGGGTGACCGGGGTGACGCTGGCCAGCGGCGAGGAGATCGACGCGGACGTGGTCATCACCACCGCGCACCCGCAGATCTCGTTCCTGCGGCTGCTGGACGAGAAGGACCTGCCGCCGGAGTTCGTGGCGGACATCCGGGGCTGGCAGACCCGCAGCGGCACCGTCAAGATCAACCTGGCCCTGGACCGGCTGCCGGTCTTCACCAGCCACCCGCAGTTCGACCCGCAGGTGCACGGGGGCACGATCGTGCTGGCCGAGAGCCTGGACGATGTGGAGAACGCGTTCCAGCAGGCAGTGGCGGGCCAGCCGTCGCAGCTGCCGTTCGCCGACATCTGCATCCCGAGCGTGTTCGACGACTCGCTGGCCCCCGAGGGCAAGCACGTGATGTCGCTGTTCACCCAGTGGGTGCCGTCCGGATACGCGGACCATCAGGACGAGGCGGCAGTGGCAGCGTACGCGGACCGGGTGATCGCCCGGCTGGAGACGGTCGCGCCCGGCTTCACCGACTCGGTGCTGCACCGCCAGGTCATCGGGCCGCACCAGATGCAGGAGGAGTACGGGCTGGTCGGCGGCAACATCTTCCACGGCGAGCTGTCGCTGGGGCAGATGTTCCACGCCCGCCCGGCGGCCGGCTACGCGGACCTGCGCACGCCGGTCCAGGGCCTGTACCAGGCGAGCTCGGCTACCCACGGCGGCGGCGGGGTGACCGGTATCCCCGGCCGCAACGTGGTGCACCAGGTACTGGCCGACCAGCGGGCCCAGCGTCGCTCGGACCGCTGGCGCAGCCGGGTAGCCCGGGTCCCGGGCGCGGCCCGGGCCGGCATCGCGGGCGGGGCGCCGCGTTAATCCGTTGCGCTGTGATAATCCGTTGCCCCGGGCGGTGACACGCGGTTAGCGTGGCGCTGTGCCTGAACTTCCCGGCTTGCCGTGGGAGTCGCTGTCTCACCGGCAGGTTCTGGCCGAGCTGGGCGCCCGGGGCTGGGTGCCGCTCGGGGCGGGCGACTGGGCGGTGGCGCTGAGATCCCCCGACGGAACCCTGGTCGCGCGGGTGTGCCCGTTCGATCCGGCCTACTGGGCCTTTGTGGACCTGTGCCGGGAGTGCGCCGGCAACCCATGGCTGCCCCGGATCGAGCTGGGCGCCCGCCGCCCGGGGGGCGGGGGGGGGGGGGGGGGGGCGGAAGGCAGCCCCGCGGCGGTTCGGTCGTCTTCCTGGAGTACGTCACCCCGGTTGGTCATCCGTTGAGCCAACGGGTGGCCGAGCGGTGGCGGGCCCGGGCCGACGATGCGGAGTTCGGGGAGGTGCGCCGGGCCGCGCAGCGGATCGACGCCGAGTACCGGGCATCGACTCCCTGGTGGGGCCGGTGCGACCTGGATGACGCCCACCTGTTCTGGGGCGCCGGCGACCACCCGGTGCTGATCGACGTCTACTGCATGGCCGGGGAGGAGCTGTACGGGGCGATTCTCGAAGACGTCGCCGCCGTGCACCGCCGGATCCCGCGCGAGCAGATGCGGTACGCGCTGGACATCCCCTACATCGCCCGGGAGGCCAGTGCCGCCGAGATTCTGGCCCTCAAACAGGCCTGGGCCCGCGTTCCCGGGTGACCGCTAGCGGGCGATGGCCAGGGCGTCGACGGCGACGGCGCCGGCCGGGCCGCAGATCAGCGGGTTGATGTCGAGGGCTTCGACGGCGTCGCCGAGTTCGAGAGCCAGGCCGGACAGGGCGGCGATGGCCCCCGCCACGGCGTCCCGGTCGGCGGGCGGTGCGCCGCGCACGCCGTCCAGCAGGCGGGCGGCGCGTATCCGGCCAAGCAGGCGGTGCGCCCCGGCCTGGTCCACCGGGGGCAGGGCCACGGCGTGGTCGGCCAGCAGTTCGACCAGCACGCCGCCGGCCGCCACCACGATCAGCGGGCCGAGGGCCGGGTCGCTGATCAGGCCAAGCGACATTTCGACTCCGGGCGCGGCGGTCTCGGACACCAGCACGTGCGGGCCGAGGCGGGCGGCCAGTTGCTGGTAGGCGGCGGTGAGGGCAGCCGGGCTGGTCAGCCCGGTGACCACTCCCCCGGCGTCGGACTTGTGGCTGACGGCCGGGTCGTCGGTCTTCAGCACGATCGGGTAGCCCAGGCTGGCGGCTGCTTCGGCCGCTTCGGCGGCGGTGGCGGCCCGGCGCGCCTGGACGGCCCGGATGCCGTAGTCGCGCAGGAGGTCGAGGTGGGCCGCACCGTCCAGCGGCCCGGCGGCCAGGGCGCGGAGCCAGCGTTCCCGGCGGGAAGGGCCGGCGACCGTCGGACCGGTGGTATCGGCGTGATTAATGGTGTTACTTAGGCCGGCGGTGTTGCTGAGATAGATGAGCCAGTGGCCGAGGGCGCTCAGGCCGGACCGGGTGCCTTCCAGCACCGGGACGCGGGGGGGCCCGCGCGCCGGCGCCCGGGGCCCGGGGCTGGGGGCCGGGCGGGGTGGGCCCGCGGCCGGGGCCCCAGATGTCGAGCGGGTTGGCCGGGTCCAGGCCGGGGTCGAGGCGGGCGGTCAGCCGGGCCAGCGTGGGCTTGCCCAAGGAAGCGAACGGGACGTCCAGCTCGGCGGCCAGGTCGGCCATGTGGGCCCGCTCCAGGCCGGAGTCGTGCACCGTGGCGATGCCCTGAGGTGGCGGGGTAGTGGCCTGTGGGCGGCGGGCCAGCGTGAACAGTTCTAGGG
>CAXUJF010000099.1:0-14409 GCA_964250865.1 uncultured Streptosporangiaceae bacterium | reverse complement strand
GGTCTAGATGGCAGGGTCAGGTCTAGATGGCAGGGTCAGGTCTAGATGGCAGGGGCAGGTCTAGATGGCACGGTCAGGTCTGGTCGACGGCGGGTTCGGGGTGCTTGGTCAGCAGCTTCAGTACCGCCTGCTCGGCCTGGCCGTTGGTGGCCACGTCGCCGAACTCCTGGCCCTGCCCCAGCTCGGTCAGCATGGGCGCGATCGTGATGCCCCGCTCGTACAGCGAGATGATGCGCGGGTCGATGTACGAGGCGCGGGCCACGGCCGGGGTGTTGCCCAGGTAGGAGGAGACCTCCTGCACCATCCGGGCCACGGCCCGCTTGCGGGCGGACTCTGAGGTGTCCGCGCCCTCGGACACGGCCAGCCCCACGGCGGCCAGCACGGTGGCGTGCCAGGTGCGGAAGTCCTTGACCGAGAAGTCCCCGTCCGCGATCTCGCGCAGGTAGTCGTTGATCCCGGCCGCGCTGACGTCGTGCCAGCGCCCGCCGCTGCGGAACGCCAGCAGCTCGTCGTCCGGACTGCCCCGGCGGCGTTTCAGCCTGTTCACCACCGTGCAGACCTCCGGGTCGGCCACGGACTGCTCGTGGTGCTTGGAGGACTTGCCGGTGTAGTCGAACACCAGCTGCCCGTGGTGGCAGGTCACGTGCTCCTTGCGCAGGGTGGCCAGCCCGAACGTGCCGTTCTCGGCCGCGTACTCCTCCCCGCCGGCGCGGAAGAAGCCCAGATCGATCAAGCGGACGGCGGCCGCCATGACCCGGTCGTGGGACAGTTTGTCCCCGGCCAGGTGGCGCTCGACCACCTTCCGGACCTGGGGCAGAGCCCGGCCGAAGTCCAGCACCCGGTCGTGCTTGGCCTTGTCCCGCTCCGCCCGCCACAGGTCGTGGTAACGGTACTGGCGACGCCCGGCGGCGTCGGTCCCCACGGCCTGGATGTGCCCGTCGGCCTGGGGGCAGATCCACACGTCCTCCCAGGCCGGCGGGATGACCAGCGCCCGGACCCGGGTCAGCACCTCCGGGTCCTTCAGCGGCGTGCCGTCGGCGGCGAAGTACCGGAAGCCCTTGCCGCAGCGCTGACGCCGGATGCCGTCCGCGGTGAGCTCGCTGCGGATCAGCCCTTCGACGACGTCGGCTGCGGTCATGAGGTCCCTCCGGGCCCGACGTGGGTCAGCATGTGGTGGTCGGTGACCACGCTGGTCAGCAGTTCCTTGTAGCCGACCTCGTCGAAGAACACCGTGAGCCGGTCCCCTTCGTCGGCCAGCACCACCCCGCGGCCCCACTCCTGGTGCCCGACCCGCATGCCCGCCCCGAACGAGCCGTGGCCGACGCCCGCCGGGGTCGACCGGCCGGCGTCGCAGTTGTCGCACCGGCCGCAGGGGTCGTTGGCACCCTCGCCGAAGTAGCGGAGCAGGAACCGGCGCCGGCAGTCGGTCATTTCGGCGTAGCGGCGCATCATCTCCACCCGGGACCGCTCGACCGACCGGTACTGCGTCGCGATCTCCACCGCCCGGGCGGCGGCCTCGGCCGGACCAGGCCCGTCCGGCACCGGCTCGATCTCGCCGTTCAGGCGCACCGCCCCGGCCGCCTCGAGCAGGTTGACCAGGCCGGTGAGCCGCCGTTCGGACAGCCCGGACCGCTCGGCCAGCTCGTGCAGGGTGATCGGGGTCTGGGTGACCGCGGCCACCTCGGCCAGCAGCGTCTCGTCCGGCAGCCCGCCGCTGAAGAACCGCCGGATGCCGAGGTCTTCCGGCCGGTAGAACAGGATGGCGGTGGCGGACTGGCCGTCCCGCCCGGCCCGGCCGACCTCCTGGTAGTACTCGTCCAGCGACCCGGGGACCGAGGCGTGCAGCACAAACCGCACGTCGGGCCGGTCGATGCCCATGCCGAACGCGCTGGTGGCCACGATCGACGCGCCCACCGCGAAGACCTCCTGGTTTTCCTCCCGCTGAGCCCGGCCCAGGCCAGCGTGATAGGGCCGCAGGTCCAGCCGTTCCGCGTACTGCTCGGTCTCTTCCCGGGTGGCCGCGTACACGATGCCGGTGCCCCCGGACTTCCGGGCCGTCTTCTCCACCGCGGCCTCCTTGTCGTGGGCCTCGTGGAACAGCCGCACGGCCAGGTGGATCTCGGGCCGGTCGAATCCCCGGATGACCTGCGCCGGCTGGCGCAGACCCAGCCGGCGGACAATCTCCTCCCGGACCGGCGGCGCGGCCGTTGCGGTCAGCGCAGCCACCACCGGACGCGGCTCCAGCACCTCGATCACGTCGATGATGCGCAGGTAGTCGGGCCGGAAATCGTGACCCCAGGCGCTCACACAGTGCGCCTCGTCCACCGCGAACAGCCGGGCCGGCGCCTGCGCCAGCACCGCCCGGACGTCCTCCCGGGCCAGCTGTTCGGGGGCCAGGAAGACGAAGGCCGTCTCACCCGCCCGCAGCAGATTGTAGGCCTCGGCGCGGTTGCCTTCCGTGGTGCTGCCGTTGACGGTGACCGCGGTCAGCCCGTGCCTGGCCAGGTGCTCGCTCTGGTCCCGCTGCAGGGACAGCAGGGGGGACACCACCACGGCCGGGCCGCCCAGCGCGATCGCGGTGAGCTGGTAGATGGCCGACTTGCCAGCCCCGCTGGGCATGACGGCCAGGCAGTCGCGCCCGGCGACGAGGGCCTCGATGGCCTCCTGCTGACCCGGCCGGAGCGGCCGGTAGCCGAATACGTCGGCGGCGAGCTGCGGGATGTCGGGTGTGCTGGACGTGGTCGGGCTCCTCTGGCTGGCTGGCCCGGCTGACGGGCCTTCGGCCCACATCATCTCCCCAGCTGTCATCACTCGTAACAGCCGACGACTGTGGCCCGGGTTACCCGGTCAGGTGGTCCAGGTAGTGGGTGAGCTGACTCAGGCCGGTATCCCGGTAGGCCAGGTAGAGCAGCGCCGCGGTCAGCAGCGGGGTGACGATCCAGTGCTCGGCGACCTTGCCCGTGGTGAACTGCAGATCGTGCGGGAGCAGGTGGAAATCCTCCCGGCTGACCGGGTAGACGACCGGGCAGCCGCCGTGCGTGAGCATGTCCCCGGCGATGTGCGCGACCGCGCCGAGCGCGATGCACAGCGGGGTCAGGCCCAGGCCCATCTGGAAGTAAATCATCGCGGCGGCGGCAGCCACCCCGAGCGCGTCACCGTGGTGCCCGCCCACGTGCAGGGCGGCCAGCGCAGCCGACAGCAGCAGGGACAGGAACACCCCGAGCGCGATCTTGCCCGCCAGCGAGTGGTCGAAGTGCACCGCGGCCCAGGCGCCGGCCGTGAACACCAGCACGCCGATGACGCTGTGCGTGCCCTTGCGGTGGCCGCCGCTCAGGTGGTGCACGATCCAGGCGAACGTCTCGGTCAGGAAACCGTAGGAACGCGCGATCGTGGAACCGGGCTCGTCGATGTCGGGCAGCACGCCCGCGCCCGCGGTCAGCACCACCCCGGCCAGCAGCTCGGGTGCGGTGACGTGCAGCAGCGGGGCCACCGCCGTGAAGGCGACCGCCCCGGTCAGCGCGTGATCGTGACCCAGCATGAGCGATGACCCCCGGGCGGCAGTGGATGCGAAGCGACTGTCATTGTGAAAGAAGCGGCCGCCCGGGTCACGGTGACACGCCCGGCACCGTGGGTTCGGCCGGGAACGATCGGGAAGATCCACCTGGTCAGCTGAGGGAAGGACGATCATGGCCTCACATCCGTCGGCGACGTGGAAGCCGCCGTCCAAGAGCGAGCAGGAAGACGGCGACCTGGACGCCACCGACCGGAACGAGCTGCCCGATTCGGCTTATGCGTTCCCGGAGCAGCGCAAGGAGCCGCTGAACTCGGCCAGCCATGTGCGTAACGCTGTGGCCCGCTTCGACCAGGTGCAGGACGTCAGTGACGACGACCGCGCCCAGGTCTTCGAGAACATCAAGGCGGCCGTGTCACACTTCGATGTCGACGTGACCGAGAAGTCATGGCACGACCTGATGCACTGACCGGTCACCCGGCCGACGACCCGGGGGCGCGGATCGAGTGGGTCCGGGACAGCTGCCGCCTCCTCGGTGCCATCGCCACCGAGTTCGGCCGGACCCGGCCCTTCGACGGCCTGACCATCGGCACCGGCATCCACCTGGAGCCGAAGACCGTGGCTCTGCTGCTGACCCTGACCGCGGGCGGCGCGACGGTGGTGTCGACCGGCAACCTGTCCAGCACCCAGCCGGGCGCCGTGGCCTACCTGCGGACCCACGGGGTCGAGGTGATCGGCGAGCGGACCACGGATCCGGCCGAGCACGACCGCTACCTGCGCCAGGTCCTGGCCCGGCAGCCGGACCTGCTGCTCGACAACGGCGGTGACCTGTTCGCCCGCTACCTGGAGGCCCCGTATCCGGGCCTGCTCGGCGGCACCGAGGAGACCACGTCCGGGCGGATGCGGCTGCGCCCGCTGGCCCCTCGACTGGCCCGGCCCGTGCTGGTCATCAACGACAGCCCGATCAAGCAGTTCGCCGAGAACGAGCACGCGGTCGGCCAGAGCACGCTCGAGTCCTTCCTGCGGATCACCAACCGGATGACCAACGGCCGCCAGGTCACGGTGTTCGGCTACGGCGCCTGCGGGCAGGGCGTGGCGGCCAGCTTCCGCAGCGCGAACGCGCAGGTCTCGGTGGCCGAGGTCGACCCGGTGACCCGGCTGCGGGCCAGCCTGGACGGTTTCGCGGTCCCGGACCGGGCCGAGGCGCTGCGCCGGGCCGACGTGGTGATCACGGTCACCGGCGCCGAAGCCGTGCTCACCGAAGCCGACCTGGGCCTGCTCCGGGACGACGTGATCCTGCTCAACGTCGGCCACTTCCCCCGGGAGATCACGGTCGACTCCATCGCCGCGTCCAGCCAGGTGACGGACCAGGCCGAGGCGGCGGACGGCATCATCACGTTCCGGCTTGCCGACGGCCGCCGGATCCACCTGCTCACCGGTGGCCACATGGTCAACCTGTCGGGCCCGCGGCCGCTGGGCAATTCGGTCGAGTCGATGGACCTCGGTTTCGCGCTGCAGTCCCGCTGCCTGGAGGCCGTGGCCCGCCGCGAGGTCGGCGCCGAGTCGGTGGTCGTCCCCGTACCCCGCCCCATCGACGAAGCCGTGGCCACCGCCTATCTCGAGCTGTACGAGCACTCCGGCTGACCCCGGCTGACCGGGCCGAAATACCCATTTCGGCCCGGTTGCTTGTTTCGGTCAGCTTGCTCGTTTCGGTCAGGATAGGACGGCCGTGACCGAGCCGATCAGGCGGCGGACCGCGGACAGCTCCCCGGCCACGGCGGCCGCACCGCCGGCCAGGGCGGCGTCGAGCTGGCCCGGGTCTTCCAGCAGGTCGTTGAGGGTGGCCGGGTCGGTGTGCAGGACCGCGTCGGCGCCGGCCGCCTCGCCGGCTTCGATCCGGACCTGGCCGCCGCTCGTCCGGGCCGTCCAGACCCGGCCGTCGAAGTCGATCTGGACCGCCGCATCGTCGCCGGGGGCGGGGCGGCCGGCAGTGCGCAGGTAGAGCAGGACGGACACCGGGCCCAGGGTGACCGGGCCGTCCGGCAGCGGGACCCGCAGGCCCCAGTGGCCCAGGGCCACGATGACCGGGTCGAGCTCCCGGCCCCACTCGGTCAGCTCGTAGACCCAGGATCCGGCGGGCGGGGCGAGCTTGCGGCGCTGGACCACGCCGCGGGCGGTCAGCTCCCGCAGCCGGTCCGCGACCAGGTTCGAGCTGGCTCCGGGCAGGCCACGGCGCAGATCAGAGAAGCGCTGCGGGCCGAACAGCAGCTCCCGCACCACCAGCAGGGCCCAGCGTTCCCCGACTGCGTCGAGGGCGCGGGCGATTCCGCAGGCATCGCCGTAAGACCGGCTCGTTGGCATGACTCCAGTATAAAACAACAATATTAAAGTTGTTAATAACAACCAAAAGCGACTAGGGTAGCGGGCGTAACCCGACGAAGGGAGAACCATGGCTCAGCCCGTGGTGCACGTGGAAATCATCGGCCGGGACCCGGCCCGGCTCCGCGCCTACTACACCGAGCTGTTCGGCTGGGACTTCGCCACCGACGCCCCGGTTTCCGCGGCGGTGTCGGAGGCCGGGAACTACGGCTTCACCGAGGACACCAGCAACGGGACCGGTGTCCTGGGCGGGGTGGGCGGCGGCTCCGGCTACCAGCCCCACGCCCTGTTCTACGTCGGCGTACCGGATGTCGACGCGACCCTGCGGAAGGCCGAGGGGCTGGGCGGCACCCGGCGGATGGGCCCGGAGCGCGCGCCCGGCACCGAGCTGGTCGTCGGCCAGTTCACCGACCCCGAAGGCAACCTGATCGGCGTGGCCGGCGGAGTCTGATCGTTTTGGGTCAGGGGAGCCTGACCCCTTTGGCCGGGGAAGTCTGACGTTATTTAGGGTGAGCCCGCGCGAATTTGGGTCTTGACCGGTTCCGGTTTCGGATTTACGTTCCGGTTAATTCCTGAATGTCCGGATTTAACCGGAGGTTCGTGTTGGCAACGACGCCAGACGAGAGCACCGCCGCGCCGCGGTCCCCGGCCGCCCCGCGGGTGGTAGCCATCCCCAACGCCCACATCGACCCGGTCTGGATCTGGGACTGGCGCGAGGGCCTGCGGGAAGTGATCGCGACCTTCACCGCCGCCGCCGACCGGCTGGATCAGTACCCCGACCTGTACTTCGCGGCCAGTTCGGCCTGCTACTACGAGTGGGTCGAGGAGATGGACCCGGCGCTGTTCGGGCGCATCCGGGCCTACGTGGCCACCGGCCGGTGGGAGCTCGTCGGCGGGGAGTGGATCGAGCCCGACTGCAACCTGCCCGCCGGTGAGTCGGTCTGCCGGCAGCTGCTGTACAGCCAGCGTTACTTCCAGCGGGCCTTCGGCACCACGGCCACCATCGGCTACAACATCGACTCTTTCGGCCACGCCGCCTCGCTGCCGCAGCTGTACCGAAAGGCCGGGCTGCGGGCCTACATCATGATGCGGCCGGGCCCGCACGAGAAGGAGCTGCCGGCCTCGCTGTTCCGGTGGGAGGGCGTGGACGGGACGGCCCTGCCGACGTACCGGATCAAGGAGGCGTACCACACCGGGCTACATAGCGATGAGCCCGCGGCCGACGGAGCGGAGCGCGAGCTGGTCGAGACCCGGGCGGCGGCGCTGCTGTCCGACGCCATCAGCGAGAAGTCCCCGGCCATGTTCTTCGTCGGGGTCGGCGACCACGGCGGCGGCCCGACCCAGATCGCCATCGACGCCGTGCAGCGGATCCGCGCGCAGACGTCCGGCGAGGTGGCGTTCGGCTCCACGTCCAGCTACTTCGGCCAGATCAGCCGGGAGCTGGCCCAGGGCGGTGCCCTGTCGTCGGTCCGGGGTGACCTGCACATGCACGCCGTCGGCTGCTACACGGTCGTGGCCTGGATGAAGCGGGAGAACGCGGCGTGCGAGGCGGCGCTGGCCGCGGCCGAGAACCTGGCCACGGTGTGCGAGCTGGCCACCGGCGTGCGCCTGGACGTCCAGGACACGCTGCGGTCGGCCTGGACCCGGGTCCTGTTCAACCAGTTCCACGACAGCCTCGGCGGTACCTGCACCGAGGAGGTCTGCGAGGACCTGCGGCAGTTCTACGGGTACGCCAGGACGCAGGCCGATGCGGTGGTCACCAGAGCCACCCAGCTGCTGGCCATGCGGGCCGACACCGCGGTCGAGGGCAGCCAGACGGCCGAGCGCAACCAGTCGCTCAACCCGTTCGTGGCCCACTTCCCGGTGCCGCTGGTGGTGTTCAACCCGCTGTCCCGGCCCGTCCGGGTGCCCCTCGAGCTGCCGCACCCCGCGACCTCGGTCACCGCGGGCCGCGACGAGCCGGTTCCGGTCCAGCAGATCGCCTCCCGCGAGGGGACCCGGTACGCCCACCACAGCCTGGTGGTGGCCGACCTCCCGGCCATGGGCCATCGCGTGCTCTGGCTCCGCATGGACGACGAGCCTGGGCCGGCCCCGGACGTCGCGGCTGGAGCCCATCCGGCCGGGCGGCTGGAGAACGACGACCTCGTGGTCGACGTCGACCGGGACGCCGGCGCGGTCACCGGGATCACCTCCAAACTGACCGGCCGCCAGTGGCTGGCCCCGGAAGGCCTGCGCCCGGTGGTGCTGGCCGACCCCAGCGACACCTGGTCCCACTTCGTCGTCCGTTACGAAGAACCCGAGCAGAGCCTGCGGCTGGTCGATGTGCAGGAGGTGGAGGCCGGCCCGGTGCGCACGGTCGTCCGGCTCCGGTACGCCTGGGACTCCTCGACCGTCTGGATGGACCTGATCCTCTACGCCGGCCTGCCCGAGCTGGAGGTCAAGCTGCGGGCCGACTGGCACCAGCGGCACCAGCTGCTGAAGCTGATCGCCCCGTTCGCCGTCGATGCCCCCGTGATCGACGCCGGGGTGCCGTACGGGACCGTCGAGCGCGCCGCCGACGGACGGGAGGAAGTCCTCAACCACTGGATCGGCGTCCGGGAGCCTTCCGGCCCGGGGGTGCTGTGCAGCTCCGACGTCGGCTACGCCTACGACGCCGCCGCGGGCCGGGTCCGGTTCACCGTGCTCCGCAGCCCGCGCTACGCGGATCACGGGCGCCCGTGGACGACCGACGACCCGATCTCGCAGCCCGCCACCGACCAGGGCGGCCACGAGGTGTCGTACCGGTTCCGCTGCTACAGCCAGCCGATACCGGCCGGTGCGGGCGCGCAGCAGGCCGATGTGCACACGGCGACGTTCCCGTACGTGACCGAGACCTGGCACCCGGGTGCTCTGGGTGGCGAGTCCAGCGCGGTCACCGTGACCCCGGACCACGTGAGCGTGCCGGTGCTCAAGCGGGCCGAGGCGGGCGGCGGCTGGGTGCTCCGGGTGTGCGAGCAGGCCGGCCTGCCCGCTGCGGCCACGATCACGCTGCCGCTGGCGGGCCGGGCCTGGAGCGGGCCGCTGCGGCCGTACGACGTGGTGACGCTGTTCGTTCCCGACCAGGCCGGCCAGCCCGTCCGGGAAGTCGCGCTGACCGAGCTGGACGTCTGACGTGCCGCGCCGATTTGAGACCGTCGAGATGTCCCCGCAGGCCAGGCTGCGCCGGGAGCACGAGCGCGTCATCCTGCGGGCCATCAGCAGCGGCACGACCGTGTCCCGGACCGAGCTGGCCGCCGACCACGACCTGTCGGCCCAGTCCGTCGGCCGCATCGTCCGTGATCTGCTCGACGCCGGGCTGATCGAGGAGGTCGGCATCGACCGGCCCTCGGGACCGGGCGCGCCACGGATCGGGCTGCGGATGCGGCCGGACGGGGCCTACGCGCTGGGCTTCGGCCTGGAGCGGGACCGGCTCACCGGAGTGCTGCTCGACCTGGGGGCCAGCGTGCGCTGGCAGCTTTCGATTCCCATCCGGCCCGATCAGGCCGCGGCCGAGGTGCTGGGGCGTATCGAGGCCGAAGTGCTCACCGTCTTCGGCCAGCCGGAGTTCGCGGCCCACCGGCCCCGGCTGCGCGGCCTCGGAGTCGCCACGCCGGGACCCATTGACCGCGCCACCGGCACCATCGTCGGGGCCCCGAACTTCCCGCAGTGGCAGCACGTCGACGTCGCCCGGGAGCTGAGCCGCGCGCTCGAGGTACCCGTGGTGATGGACAACGACGCGACCGCGGCCGCTATCGGCACCAAATGGCAGCTACGCCGGGGCGTGGATCCTTTCTTCTACTGCTACTGGGGCGTCGGGATCGGCGGCGGCCTGGTGATCGACGACGAGGCCTACCTGGGGATGACCGGCAACGCCATGGAGATCGGCCACGTCGTGGTCAACCCGGGCGGCCGGCCGTGCGACTGCGGCGGAGCCGGCTGCCTGGAAGCGGAAGCCTCCGTGGCCGCGATCCTGGAAGATGCGGCCCGCTACAGCGACTTCCGCAGCGTCGACGCGGTCGTCGCCGCGGCCCGCGGATCCCAGCCGCTGGCCGACATCCTCACCCGGGCGGCCGGGAAGCTGGCCACCGCGCTGCTGACCGTGGTCAACCTGGTCGACGTCGACGAGATCATCATCGGCGGCGAGCATTTCCGCGCCGTCGAGCAGATCTTCCTGCCCATCATCCGGGACACCCTCACGGCCAAGGCCTTCCGCCGGTTCATCTCGGCCACCAAGGTCACGGTCAGCAGCCTGGAAGCGGCCAATGCGGTGGGGGCGGCCGCACTGGTGTTCCAGTCCCTGCTGCGGTCCGGGGACCAGCGGTCACCTGCCGCCGCGCCCGCTCACGCCACTCCCCGCACGCAACCGGATTACCCGCCAACAATAAAGAGGTAAGGGGTTCAAGGATGAAATCCTTCCCGACAGCGAGCCGTCGGCGGACCACCATCGGTCTGACCGGTGTGGCCCTGGTCGCCGCGCTCGCCGCATCAGCCTGCAGTGGCTCGTCGGGCGGCAGCAGCGGCGGGAAACAAACCCTGACCATCACCGGTCAGTACAGCGGGCCGAGCTCGGACACGCTGGTCAACTGGTGGAAAGCGGCCGCGGTCGAGTTCAAGAAAACCCACCCGGACGTCACGGTGAAGATCAACAACATCGTGACGACCAGTGAGTCGACCTACTACTCCAAGCTCGACCTGCTGGAGCGGAGCTCGTCCACCAGCCCGAACGTGGTGTACGAGGACTCTTTCCTGGTGCAGTCCGACGCCGCGGCCGGTTACCTGGCGGCGATGCCGCAGCTGAAGAACTTCAGCGAGTGGAAAGCGCTGTACCCGACCTTCCAGAAGGTGACGGAGTACAACGGCACCCCGTACGCCATGATGACCGAGACCGACGTCCAGCAGATCTACTTCGACAAGTCGTTGCTGGTCAAGGCCGGTCTGCCCGCCAATTGGAAGCCCACCACCCTGAACTCGATCCTCACCGCGGCCGAGGCCATCAAGGCCAAGGAGCCGGGGGTCATCCCGTTGTGGGTCTACACCGGCACCCCGCTGGGCGAGGCGTCGTCGTTCCGCGGCTTCCAGGTCCTGCTCCTCGGGACCAACAGCCGCCTGTACGACCAGCAGACCGGTAAGTGGGAGACCGGCGGGCCCGGCTTCAACCAGGTCTTCAACTTCCTGGCCACGCTGCACAAGGACGGGCTGGAAGAGTCCACCAGCGACTGGTCCAACCCGAACGCCGGGACCGTCCTCAACACCCAGCTCATGCCGTCGCAGAAGGTGGCGATGGCCATCGACGGCAGCTGGGTGAGCACCCAGTGGCTGCCGGGTCAGGCCAAGCCGTGGAGCGCGGGCTTCGACACGTACTCGGTCGCCGACCTGCCCACCGCCAACGGGCAGGCGCCGGGCGTGACCAACCTGTCCGGCGGCTGGAGTCTGGCCATCCCGGCCAAGAGCAGCAACCAGAGTCTGGCCTACCAGTTCATCCAGACCGCGAACAGCCCGGCCCTGCTGGCCAAGTACGACGCGGTCAGCGGTCAGCTCCCGGTCGAGGGCAACGTGGCCAAGAACTCCATCTTCACCAGCGGCATCAGTTCCGACCCGCTGTTCCAGGAGGCGGTCAAGTACGCGGCCACCACCAACTACCGGCCCTCGTTCGGCCCGTACAACCAGCTCAGCACCGACATCGCGGCCGTCACCGGCCAGATCTCACTCGGCCAGCTGACCGCCGCCCAGGCCGAGAAAACCTGGGCCGCGGACGTCCGTAAGGAAGCGGGCGCGGGCAAGACCGAGGGCTGATCCGGCCCGCCGGAAGGAGTAGCGCAACGTCTGCGTAAAGGAGCTATCGTGCCCAGCACCGACAGCACGGTCGTGGAGTCCAGGGTCGATTCGGTAGGGCCGCGATCGGACGGCGGCCGCAATCGGCACGGTAAGAGCAAGGCACGAAGACGCAGACAGCTGCTGGCCGGGGCCGTGATGCTGGCTCCCTTCACGGTCCTGGTCGGCGTACTGCTCGGTTGGCCCATCGTCTGGACGTTCCTGCTCTCGTTCACCAACCAGACGCTGACCGGGCCCACCGCGCTCCACCACAAGTACATCGGCTTCGGCAACTTCACCAACCTGCTGACCAGCTCCGACTTCATCAGCTCGCTGTGGCACAGCATCGAGTACCTGGTCGGCTCGGCCTACATCGGCCAGGTCATCCTGGGCTTCGTGCTGGCCCTGCTGCTGCGCCGTGCGGGCCGGCGGGTGCAGGCGATCGTGGGCGCGGTCGTCATCATGAGCTGGATCGTCCCTGAGGTCATCGCCGCGTTCATGTGGTTCGCCCTGCTGGGCCAGGGCGGGGTGCTGCAGGAGGCGCTGCACAGCGTGGGGATCGGCTACTCCACGATCTTGACCAGCCACCCCATCCTGGCCCTGAACCTGGCCAACGCCTGGCGGGGGGTGGCCTTCTCGATGATGCTCTACATGGCCGCGCTCACCGCGATCCCCAGGGAACTCCTCGAAGCGGCCATGCTGGACGGCGCGTCGGCCTGGCGGCGGGTGGTCAGCATCATCCTGCCGCTGATCAAAGGGTCGATCCTGGTCAACGTCGTCCTGGTCACCCTGGCCACTCTGAACGACTTCACCCTCATCTTCACGCTCACCGGCGGCGGCCCGGGCAACGCCAGCCAGGTGCTGTCGACCTACATGTACCAGCAGGGCTTCGTCAACTACCAGATCGCCTACGGGACCGCCGTCTCGGTCATCCTGCTGCTGGTCGGCGTGGTCCTGTCCGTCTTCTACGTGCGCGCCCTGAGGAGGTCCTGACCATGGCCCACGCGACCAGCGCTCGCCGTAACGCCCCCGGCCCCAGCAGTGCCGAAGAGAAGAAACCGAGCCGGTGGCGCTGGAACGTGGTGGCCCTCATCGTGGGGCTATTGTTCCTGGCCCCGTTCTTCTGGCTGATCCTGACCGCCTTCGAGAAGTTCGGCGGCCTCGACCTGACCGGCGGCGGTGGCTTCACCTTCAGCAACTTCACCAGCCTGTGGGGCAACACCGCGGCGGCCAAGGACATCGGGGAGGGCGTCGGCGGGGCGCTGCTCAACTCGATCTGGCTCTCGGCCGGGACGATGATCATCACCACCGTGGTCGCGCTGATCGCGGGCTACGCGCTGTCCCGGTTCAGCATTCCCGGCCGGAACGCGATCGTCTACGCCATCGTGTTCGTGACCGGCCTGCCGATCCTCGCCATCGTCATCCCGACCTACGACATCTTCGTCACCTACAACCTGGTCAACTCCCTGACCTGGACGATCCTGTTCCTCACGGCCACGTCGCTGCCGTTCGCGGTCTGGCTGGCCAAGAACTTCATCGACACGGTGCCGCTGGAACTGGAAGAGGCTGCCGCGACCGAGGGGGCGAACATCTTCCGTACCCTGCAGCGCGTCACGATCCCGCTGGTCGGGCCGGGGGCCACGGTCATCGCGTTCTACACGTTCATTCAGGCCTGGGGCAACTTCTTCGTCCCGTTCATCCTGCTGCAGTCGCCCAAGCTGCCCGCCGCGGTGACCACCTACCAGTTCTTCGGCGAGCACTCCACCAACTACAGCGGCCTGGCCGCCTTCTCGATCGTGTTCACCGCGGTCCCGGTCATCTTCTACATCGTCATCTCCAAGCGGAACGGCGGTGAGTCCCTCTTCGCCGGCGCCATCCGCGGCTGACCCACCGCCGGTCCTGCGGGCCGCCGCCCCTGGCCGCCGCCTTTCGTGGCGGTCCGCAGGAACTGCCGCCGGGCCACACCGCCGCGTAACGTGGTCCCCGTGGTGATCGTTTTCGCCCTGCTCGCGGCGTTGTGCAACGCGATCAGCGTGACCACCCGGCACGTCGCCAGCGTGGCTGACCCGCACCGGTCGGCCGGCTGGCGGCTGATCATCTACCTGCTGCGCAACCCGGTCTGGCTGCTGGGCTGGGCCGCCCAGGCGGCCGCGTTCGTGTTCCAGGCCCTGGCCCTGCACAACGGCGAAGTGTCGGTGGTCCAGCCGCTGCTGGTCGTCGAGCTCGTCCTCACCCTGGTGCTGCGCCGGGTCTGCATCCACCAGGCGATCGTGCCCGCGGCCTGGAGCGGCGGCGCGCTCGCCTGCCTGGGCCTGGCCGTGTTCCTGCTGGCCAGCGAGCCCCAGGGCGGGAAGCTCACCCCGGCCAGCGGCCACTGGGCCGCGGCCATCATCGGCTGTGCCGCCGTCATCGCGGCCCTGATGGTGGCGGGCCGGTCCACCGGGGCCGGCCTGCGGGCCGCGCTGTGGGCGTCCGCCGCCGCCACCGCCTGGGCCCTGGTCGCCGCGTTCATCAAATCCACCACGGACACCATCACCCAGTACGGCGTGGGCGGCATGTTCACCCACTGGCCGGTCTACGCCCTGGCCGTCGCGGGCCTGGCCGGGGTGCTGCTGGAGCAGTGGGCCCTGCCGGCCGGCCCGCTGCGGGGGTGCCCGCCCGTGCGGGTCATCGTCGCCCCGCTGGTCCGC
>CAXUJF010000098.1:4443-14441 GCA_964250865.1 uncultured Streptosporangiaceae bacterium | reverse complement strand
CACGCTGTCGGCGATGCTGATCGTGCCCAGCTCGTTGCGTCCCGCGCGGGCGGCCCGCCACCGAAGCCCTCGAAGAGCCGGTGAATCAAGCCGTCCACGACCGCCTGGACCAGCTGGACCTGCGTCACCCACCGCGCCTTCGGGTGCGGGTCAACTCCCGGAGCCGCTGATGCACGCCGACCGCACCAACCGCTTCGTCCTGACTCTGTTCGGCCTCATTGTCCTGCTTATAGGGGCGGCCGGCCTGGCCACCTCCGTCGGCGCGTTCGGCAAAAGCTTTGCCCACCGCACGCTGTTCGCCAACCGGGTCAGCACCTACGTCGGCCACCACGCATGGATCTGGTACGCTGCCGCGGCCGTCTGCTTCATCATCGCCCTGCTCGCGCTACGGTGGATCCTTGCTTTGCTGATTTCCACTGACCGGGCCGGTGACATCCCCATCCCGGTGGCCATGGCGGACGGCACCACCGTTCTGCAGCCCGCGGCCATCATCGGTGCGCTCACGCGGGAAGTCAGCACCTACCGCGGGGTGGACAATACTCACGGCCGGATCATCGGCGATGGTGCGGCCCCCGAGCTCGTTCTCGAGGTCACCGCCCGGCAAGGCGCCGACCTGCATGCCCTCTACCAGCGCATCGAGGCTGAAGCATTCGCTCATGCCCGGCAGGCACTGGACAAAGAAGACCTGCCCATCAGGCTCGACCTCGACGTCAGCCGCCGGAAGACGTGAGCAGTTATGCTCCGTGAGCGTATGCGAACCTGCTGACACGATGCCCGCCCTGCTGACCATCGCGGCGACGGACCAGCCGTCGCACACCCTGGTGAGCCTGGCCGGGGACTGCGACATCACCAACGCTTATCTGCTGCGGAAAGTCATGACGGGCTACATCCCGGCGGACGCTCACCTGACCGTCATCGACCTCTCCGGCCTGCGGTTCATCGACGCCAGCGGAGTACACGGACTGGTCGATGCCCGCGATGTCCTGGCCGCGAACGGGACGACACTGGCGCTGGCCGCGCCACAGCTGACTGTAGCCAGGATGTTCACCCTGACCGGCCTCGGCCAGCTCATTCCGGTGTATCACCAGCTGGCGGACGCACTGCCTTACAACGAGCCAGCGTGACGGCAAAGTCGACGGGGCATGTACGGGAACCCGCGACCCCTTGACCCCAGGACGGGGGAGTAGCTGTCCTGTGTAGGTGTGGTCTCCTAAGGGTTCGCACTTCCACCCGGCTGAGATCTCGGCACTTCTCATCGGTCCCGGAAATCTTTGCTGTGATCTGTCCTCAATGGGAAGTGTGCGAGGTTTCCTGCTGGGCAGTGGGTAACAGTCTGAGAACGTTTGGTGGCCGCGTCGCCTCCGGTGGCGGGTGCTGCTGAGCCATTCAGGTGAACGCGCCATCGAGTGAAGGAGCGTACCCAGTGAGCGAGGCGACCTACGGCATGACCGGGGCTGTGACCCCGGCGGCGGCCAGTCCCGAGGCCATTCGTGTAGCGAGAGGCTCACTGGCCATCGGCGATGGGCAGATATCGGTGGCCGAGGGTGTAGTCCAGAAGATCGCGGGCAGGGCATGCCGGGAGATGCCGGGCGTTCACTCGATGGGCACTGGCTCGGGTCAGGCGTTCGGGGCGCTGCGGGAGCGTATTCCCGGCAGCTCAGGTCCGAATGTGGCCCAGGGCGTCGGGGTCGAAGTCGGCACCACCGAGGCCGCGATCGACCTGAACATCGTGATCGACTATGGCGTGAGCATCGCCGAGCTGGGCCGCAGTATCCAGCGGAACGTGCGGCAGTCCGTGGAGCTGATGACCGGGCTGCGGGTCGTTGAGGTCAACGTCGCCGTAGACGACGTCTACCTGCCCAGTACCGACGAGCAGGACACCACACCATCACGGGCGTCATGAGCACCCCGCACCCACCGCTGGCTGCGGTCATTGATGGCGTAGATGTTGGGGCCGTGGCCGTGGCTGTTCAGGGTTGCGCTGGTGTCTCCGCGCTCGACAGCGGCCGGTTCGGCGAGGTCGTGTCCTACCTGCCCGGCCGGCGGGTGCCGGGCGTGGTCGTCCGCGATCGGTCGGTGCTGGTCGGGGTCCGCTCCCGGTGGGGAGTGAGGGCTGCTGACCTGTTCGCTGAAATCGCTTCGGCGGTGGCGCCGCTGATCGGTCGCCGCTGGGTCGAGGTGGCGATCGGCGACATTGATGACTCGCCACCGCCCGGCTGGGTCCCGCCGCCCCGCCTTGAAGCCCGTCACGAGATTACTCACTCGGCCGTGGATGAACGACATGGACGTCAGATCAGTCTTCCCGGACCTACTGCTTAGAAGATCGTCGCCGGTGGCGCTGTGATCTGCCCGACCGCCGGCAGCGGCACGGCTCAGGGTGTCCGAGCCTGCCTCCGGCTGGTTCGGCCGGGCACTCATTCGATCAGGGTCTTGTAGCGTTGCGCCCGTGTGCGCAGATGTTCGGTCATGACGCTGCTCATCTGCTCGCCGGTGGCACTTGCCGGGAGCTGAGGCCACCACAAGGTGAGCTTCAGCTGGGTCGTGCTGCCCTCCGGCCGCAGGACGCAGCGCAGCTCGTCATGCGGCAGGCCAGCCCGCCGCCACGTGACACTGGTGCCCTCATCGATTTCACACACCCGGGTCAGCGCCGCCGGAAGCCGTCCATCGGGCTGCCGGACGATGGCGTAACTCAGCCCACCCGGCTGCTGGGCGGGTGGGCCCGGGACGTGACCACTGTAGACAGCCTGGGCGGCCAGGCGGCTGGCCTCGCCGGAGCGGACCGCCTGCCACACCGTCGTGGATGGCGCGTTGATCGTCACTGCGGTCTCCACCATGAAGGGGTCCTTCGGCGGCGGCGCCTGCGCCATGGCCTGCTGGGCGGCCACCGGGATACCTGCGCCAGGCTGCGGTGCCCGGTTCTCCAGGACCGCCCGCAGGTTCTCCAGCCACTGACTGAGTTGCCGGCTCCACGTCAGCTCCGCATCCGGCACCACTTCACGCTGAGCGTATGTGCGCACGGCCGCCCCGACTTTTGCCCCGCGTCCTTCGGGTGCGACCGACAGCGTGAACACGCGCCTGCCAGCGGGCAGGCTGCCGTGGGCCTGTACCGAGATCTTCTGGCCGGGAACCTCGTCGCTGACCTCGAAGACATCGGTCCCGGAGCCGTCCGCGGAGCCGTTGATCCACAAGAACAGGTGCCCGCAACCAGTGGGAGAGGCGGCCACGTCGAAGGCGAAACCGGCGCCCGGGTAGAGGCACCACGCGGCCGGGCCGCTGAGCAGTGGCCATGCCTGCTCGGGTGTCGCGGCGACGGTCACCGACCGCCTGGCCTCGATCTGCTTTTCCCACATAAGGTCTCCTGCCGTCCCGGCTCGCTGCCGCATGTCCTATCACGCCTCGCCACGGACGTATACAGGTCAGCTAGAACCGGGCCTGGTGGCGGCGATCGAGTTCGTAAAACCAGCTTGGGAGATTGGTATCGCGACAACCCGGATAACCAGCAAGGATCTCGATCCTGGTCACGGGCAGGGGAGTGCTTGTGAGTGACCATGGCTGACCGCCTATCGCCGTCGCGTGTGGCACGCATGTGGCACGCAGCAGCGAGTGGGCACTCACGCGTGAGGACGGCTCGCCCAGCGATGAGCTGGACGAACCGTCCTCCCGCCGGCGACGGATGATCAACCGGTCAGGGGAAGGGGATGGCGTCCTGCTGGCAGGTGGCCCCAGCCTTCGGCAGCACCCCGTTGGTGAGATAGCTGGCGATGTCGTTCTGGGCACAGGTGCTGGGGTTGGCCAGCTCGGTGTGACCGTAGCCCTGAACGGTGATCAGGCGGGCGCCCGGGAGCAGGCGCGAGGTGAGCACGGAGTTCTGGTAAGCGGTGGCCGGGTCGCCGGTGTTGCCGATGACCAGGACCGGATTAGTGGCATGGTTCCACGGTCCGCGGTAGGCGGATGCGGCCTTGACCGGCCAGTCGACGCAGTAGGCCGTCCACGCCCAGGTCTGCGCGCCGGTACCGGCCCGGTGAGCCGACACCTCGGCCTGCTGGATGGACCGCGCAACGGTCCCCGGGTTCGGGCTTTCACCGCAGATGACCGACAGCTTCTGCTCGGCGCTCGAATACGGCGGCGCGGTTACGGCCGTCGTCGTGGCGCCCCCGCTGCTGGCCGTCCACAGCGTCTGCAGGTTGCTGGCCAGCCCGGTCCAGCCTCCGACGCCGATGGCGGGCTCGGCCTTCACGATGGCCAGGTCCGCATCAGTCAGGTTGACAATGTTGCTTTCGCTGGCCGACGCCTGTTTCGAGCCCGAGCCGGTCACGATGGGCGACTTATGAGCTCGCGTGAGCAGCGTCCTGAACTTCTGCCGGGTGGCGGCTGGGGTGCCAGCCGAGAAGGCGCACTGCTGGTCGGTCGCCTTCCCGCACAACGACAGGAACGAGTCCAGCGTCGCCGCGGTGGCTTTGTCCGAGCCGATCCGCAGGAAGCTGCTCAGCGAGCTGCCGCTGAACCACGCCGGAGGATAGATGTTCCCGTCCAGGACCATCTTGCCGACCCGGCTGGGGAACAGGTTGGCGTAGGTGGCACCGAGCAGGGTGCCGTACGAGATGCCGTAGTAGGACAGCGTCGATTCACCCAGCGCCTGTCGCATGAGGTCCAGATCGTGTGCGCTGTCCGCGCTGGAGACATGAGCCAGCAGGGCGTTGTCGCGTCCGCTGCAGTGCTGGTTCAGCTGTGCATGCAGTGCCGCCCACTTGGCCTGCTGATCCTGGCTGAGCGGCGGAAAGGCCACCGGTGCGACCAGAGCCGCCTCTTCGGCTGGGCTGTCGAAGCACTGGACGGTCGGCGTGCTGAGGCCGCCTGCTCCCCGGGGGTCCCAGGAGATGATGTTGTACTTGCTGACCACCTCGCTGCCGAAACCGCTCAGCAACGCGGGTAGGTACTGCGACCCGAGCTGATCGGGGCCGCCGGGATTGAAGAACAGGGTGCCGGCCGACTTGCCCGATGTGGCCGCTGGGTGCTCGACCAGGCCGAGAGAGATCTTCCGCCCGCCCGGATCCGCGTAGTTCAGCGGCGCCGAGATCGTGGCGCAGCGGAAACCCGTCAGCTGAGGCTGGTCGGCTGGGCAACTGGACCAGGCGATGTCCGGTACCGGCGATGCCGAGTCCGTACCGCGTGACATGGCCGCGGTGGCTGCTGACGACTCAGGCTCGGCGGCAACGGCTGCGGTCCCGGCTAGTGACAGCACCGCTACGCCTGCCCCGATGCCGGCCAGCGACCAGCGAGACAGCCGCTTTACCAGCGGGACGGGAGCGGCGGGATGCGGACCAGCCCGGTCATCGCCGTTCGGTTTGACGCTGCTCATGCGATGTCTCCTTTGTAGGTGGCAGTCGCATCACGGTCGCGCGTCGAGAACACCTGGCACACCAGTGCGGCTCACTGGCCGGGACGCGGGACTGCGCTCCAGTGGCCGGTCCGCCGAGGTGCCGTGCCGGTACCAGGGATCTGCCGCCAGGGCCTCACCCTGGGGCGCTACGGCTGTGACGGGGCCAGAGTGAGCGCAAACTGCCTCGGCCGGTCCGGCCGGACTTCAAATGGAGGAACTGTGAATCATTACTATCTTCTGGGCCGGTCCGGCCTGCGGGTGAGCCGGCTGGCGCTGGGCACGATGAACTTCGGCACCGAGGGCTTCCACGCGGCCTACGGGAAGACCGAGGCAGAGGCCGAGCCCATCTTCCAGCGATACCTGGAGGCCGGGGGCAACCTCATTGACACCGCCGACTTCTACACCGCGGGGAAGAGCGAGCACATTCTCGGCCGGCTCATCGCCAAGCCCAGTGTCCGGGACCGGCTGGTGCTGACCAGCAAGGGCACCAACACCATCGACCCGAGCAACCCCAACGCCAGCGGTAACGGCCGCAAGCACCTCATCCGGGCCGTGGAGGGTTCGCTACGCCGGCTCGGCACCGACTACCTCGACCTGTACCTCCTGCACACCTGGGACCGGATCACCCCGGTAGAAGAGGTTGTACGGACCCTCGACGACCTGGTGCGGGCGGGCAAGATCCGCTACGCCGGGCTGTCCGACGTACCGGCCTGGTATGCGGCCCGGGCGCAAAGCTTCGCCGAGGCACACGGGCTGACCCCGATGATCACCGTGCAGTTGCCCTACTCGCTGACTGCCCGGGGCATCGAGCCCGAATTCGTGCCGATGGCCCAGTCCCTGGGCCTCGGTCTGACCGCCTGGAGCCCGGTCGGCGGAGGCCTGCTCACCGGCAAGTACAAGCGGACTCCGGACGGCCTGGCCGGCGCAGGCCGGCTCGGTGACTCCGGTGCCCCAAGCCAGCCGGTAACCGAGCACGACTGGAAAGTGATCGAGGCACTCCAAGGCGTGGCCGCTGACCTGGAGCGCTCGATGGCTCAGGTGGCGATCAACTGGGTCGCCACCCAGCCTGCCGTCGCGTCGGTGGTGATCGGGGCGAGCAGCGTGCAGCAACTGGAGAGCAATCTGGCCGCGCTCGATTTCGAGATCCCGGCGGAGGCCCGCCGCCGGCTGGACGAGGCCAGCGCCCCGTCAGTGCCGCAGCTCTATTCGATGTTCACACCCGAATACCAGTCGTGGATAGTGAGCCCCGGACTCGGCATCGGCGACAAACCGGCCACCTACGCACCGCCGGTTTTCAACGGTCCCGCCTGACCCGATTCAGCCGGGCAGCCCGGCCGGGCGAGGGTGGCCAGGGAGCGGACCCGTGCGCCACCCTGGCGTCGAAATGCCGCTGGCTGAGTGACCGTGAAGCCATGACTAAAGATGGCGTGAGCGAGCCGACCCTGGTCTCGACCTGGCGGGCGATGGCGGGCAGACCGATCACCGACAGCCTGCTCGAGTGGCCACCCGACGTGTTCGCGCTCACCAACGTGATCCTGGCCCGGTCTGAGGCGTTCCGCTTCGCGTTGTCCCCGGTCGGAGACTGGCCGCCCGGCCGCAATCCCGATTGGGAAGGCGCGGTCGGGCAGGCGGCGCGGAGCTGGGGCGCCTGGACCGAGGATCACCAGGGCGATATCCCCGCCCTGGTGACCGACGAGTGGCACGTGCTCAGTGAGCGGACCGGCCTGCCGATGGATCAGCTGGCGCGCGGACGGGACTGGCGGTTGTGCCAGGCTCTGCTCACGCTCCATGCTATTGCGGACGAGGCCTGTGCGGGGCTTGGGGTCGCACTCGACACTTCTGACGCGACGGCCTGCGTGTACCGGGCGCGCGGCCGCGAGTTGCTGGCCAGGACCGGTTCGATGGCTCGTATCGATCCACGGTGGTTGCGGGTCCTGCCGAAGGTCCGCACGCCGCCGACGGGCCGGGCCGCGTTCTCGCGCTACGCCTGCGTCCAGGGCCCGGGCATCGAAGCGCGCTGGCACAAGATGCCCGCCCGCCATCGCGGCACCGACCTGCGCTCCGAATACGCGACGCTCCTCCTGCTGCCGTGGCCGTTGCGCGTCCGGACGTCGGACTTCCGCCCGATCGAAGGGTCTGTCCGGCGGCAGGCCCAAGAGCCATACGGGTTCTTTGAGTTTGCCCCGCACGATGGCCTCGACTTTGACCTCCTGGAGCGGGTGCTCGCCGCTGCTCGAGAGGAAGCCGGCAGCGTAGACGTCGTCTACCTGCCCGAAAGCGCCGTGGACGAGGACGAGATCGGCGAACTCGAGGCGGTCTTGCAGCGCCATGGGGTGGTTTTCCTGCAAACGGGAGTGCGCGAGCATTCTCCATCCGCGGGGCGGTTCCCGGGGAGCTCGATCCACATGGGGATCAACTCGGTCCTGCAGAAAGGCAACCCGGGAACCAGCACCGACGGCTCACCGTGGTTCCACATCCGCCAGCACAAGCACCACCGGTGGTCACTGGACTCATCGCAAATCGAGCAATACCACCTGGGCGGTGTCCTGCACCCGCACGTCCGGTGGTGGGAGGCGATCGAGGTTCCGCGACAGGAAATTCAGTTCGTCGAGGTCGCCGAGCTCACGTTCGCCTGCTTGGTGTGCGAGGACCTTGCTCAGAACGACACGGTCGCTGAACTCATCCGTGCGGTCGGCCCGACGATTGTCTTTCCCGCCCTCCTCGACGGCCCGCAGCTCACCTCGCGCTGGGCCTCCCGCTACGCGAGCGTGCTGGCCGACGATCCTGGCTCGGCCGTGCTGACGCTGACATCGTTCGGCATGGTGCAGCGCTCGCGGCCACGCGGGAACGACGCCTCCTCGGTGATCGCCCTGTGGAAAGATCCCGCCACGGGGATCCGCGAGATCCCGCTAGAAGCCGGCGCTCAGGCTGTCCTGCTGACCGTGTGCATGGACCGCGCTGGCCGGCGCAGCGCCGACGGCCGGTCCCCGGTCAGCAACGGCACACAGTGCTTCGACGCGGCGGTTCACCAGATCCGGGTGCCGAGTGCGGGACCCACGGCACAGCGCTCACTCGCCACGAGATCGGCGGCGCACCTCCTCGACTCCGAGGAGCTCACCGTCCTCACCGCCTGGGCCGAGGCCGTGTCCGAAGCACTGGTTTATGCGCCCGGCCGGGCCGCGGATGTACTGGCTGCAGCCAGGCCAGATGCTCCGTGGCGTAAAGAGCTCAACCTGCCTTCGTCCTCTCCCCGGGTCGGTCACGCGATCGACCTCCTGGACCAGGCCCTCCAGGTGGCCACAGGCCAGAGCGGCGAGCTGGGTCCTGACGGACTCAGCGCCTTCAGCGATCCGGTTTTTACGGGCGTTGACGGGCTCGACGGCCTGGTGCGCCGGGTGCTCGTGTCCATGATCGAGGCGCGTCTCACCCGGCAGCCTGGCCGCCCTCTGGCCACGGCACCTTGGCCACCGCCGTCTCCGGAACCGCTCAGCCGTACTGAGTCCAACCCGCCAGTTAAGGAGAAGTAATGTCCACCATCCATCTGAAGCAGACGACCGTGGCGACGCCGGAGCAGTTCCTGGCCGCCCTTACCGACTTCGGGCCGGGCCGCTCGGAGGTGTTCGGGAACAGCGCCGACAATTATCTGAAGGTCCACGGCCAGGGCGCCGGATGGGCCGACGTGACCGAGGGCTCAGGGGGAATCTGGGAACGCCTGCGCTACGACTGGTCCGACCCTCGTCGCATCGTCATGACGACCACCGACTCGAACATCTGGGGCGGCCGCTCCGGCCACACCTACACACTGACACCACAGCCGGACGGGACCACCCAGGTGGACGCCGTCGTGATCCGCGAGGGCAAGAACCTCAGGGGACGGGTGGTCGGCTTCCTCCTCGGCAGCATCGCCAAAGGGACCCTGGACAAGGCGCTGGGCGACACGGTTAAGGCGGTCGAGGCCCGCGACACTCTTCCAGCCCGGTAATCACCGGAACAAGAGCCGGCCCGAGCGCTGAGCGGGCCGGCTTTTTTGGTCAGCGCGGCTGGCCAGGCACTGGCCACTAGCCAGTCCTGCTGTGCAGTTGGCGGACTCGAACGAAGCGGTGCGGGCCGCACCATGGCCATGCACCAACCGCCCGAATCCAGCAGGAGGAGCACCGCCGTGACCACGTGGCTGAATACGCCTTTCGAGCTGCAGTTCCGGGTCATCGATGGGCTGACGATCCGCTTCGCGGCCAGCGAGTACCGCCCGGACAGTGCTCTCCTGCTCAGCCCCTGGCCGGAAAGCTTGTTGGCTTTCTTGCCTACCTGGTGGCGGCTGGCGGAGCACGCTCAGCTGATTGCTGTCGACCTGCCGGGGTTCGGGCATTCTCAGCGCCGCGAACGGCTGCTGTCGCCGCAGGCGATGGGCGACTTCATCATCGCCGTGGCCGACGCCTTCGACCTGGAGCACCCCCACGTTGTCGGTCCCGATATCGCGACGGCCGCAACGCTGTTCGCCGCGGCCCGGCATCCGGGCCGGATACGCAGCCTGGTCGTTGGCAGCGGCGCCCCCGCGGGGCCCCGCCCGCGGGGGGGGGGGGGGAAACGCGGGGTGGCAGCCCCCCGCCGGGGGGGCCTG
>CAXUJF010000098.1:1108-4433 GCA_964250865.1 uncultured Streptosporangiaceae bacterium | reverse complement strand
CGGTCCCGCTCCGGCTGGGTGGTGCGCTGAAACGCTGGGTCGAAGCCCCCAGCCTGGAGGACTTCCGACGCGCCGACCCGCGGCGGCTGGTGACCGGGGCATTGCGCGGCATCAGCCGGTATGCGCTGTCGGACGCGGCCCGAGAGGACTACCTGTCCGCCTACCAGGGCGACCGCATGGCCGAATCAATGCGGTACGTGCGTTCTTACCCGGCCGAGCTCCCGGTGCTGGCCACGCTGCTGCCAGGCATCGGCACACCGGTAGAGATCATCGCCGGCGCGGCCGACGTGGACGTACCCCTGGCCAACGCCAGGTTCCTGCACCAGCGGTTGCCGCGCAGCAAGCTCGACATCCTCGACGCCGGCCACTTCACCTGGGAAGACGCCGCGGCTGAGTATGCCGCCGTCGTGACCGGCTGGTGGCGCGGAGACCACCTGATCCCGACCCCTGAACCAGGCCCTGACGCAGCCCCGGAGGAATGATCACCATGCCCATGACCAACACTGCTCCTCAGCAGAACCTGCTCGGCCGGGCCCGCGAGAGCGAAGCGCTGGACCACCTCGCGGCCAGGGTGCGGTCGGGCCAGGGCCAGATCCTGGTGCTTCGCGGCGAGCCCGGCGCGGGCAAGACCGTCCTGCTTGATTACCTGGCCCAGCATGCGGCTGGCTGCCAGATCGCGCGGTCGGCGGGGGCCGAGCCCGAGGCGGGGATGGCGTTCGCCGGATTGCATCACTTGTGTGCGCCGTTCCTGTCGCGGCTCGACCACCTCCCCGGCCCCCAGCGCGAGGCGCTGCGCATCGCGTTCAGCATGCAGGACGGCGACACGCCAGACGGCTTCACGGTGGGGCTGGCCGTCCTCAGCCTGCTGTCGGAGGTGGCCCGTGAACGGCCGCTGATCTGCGCCGTGGACGATGCGCAGTGGCTGGACCGGGCTTCGGCGCAGACCCTTGCGTTCGTGGCTCGCCGGCTGACGGCCGAGCCGGCCGCGCTGGTGCTCGCGGTGCGCCAGCCCGGCGGCGGACACATCCTGCCCGGGCGCCCGGAGCTGGTGGTCCGCGGGCTGGCCGGGAGCGACGCCCGCGCGCTGCTGAATTCGGCCGTCATCGGCACCCTGGATGATCGGGTCCGCGACCGCATGGTGGCTGAAGCACGGGGCAACCCGCGAGCGCTGCTGGAGCTGCGCCGACTGGCCCCGGACGAACTCGCGGGCGGGTTCGGGCTGCCCGGCGCGGTGCAGCTGCCCGGTTCGGTCGGGGAAAGCTATCAGGAGCAACTCGCGACGCTGCCGCCCGCAACGCAGCGGCTGCTGCTGGTGGCTGCAGCCGACCCGACCGGCGATCCGGTCCTCGTGTGGCGGGCGGCAAGCAGGCTCGGGATCGAGGTTGCGGATGCGGGTCCCGCGGTTGCGGCCGGGCTCATCGAGTTCACCGGCCGGGTACGGTTCTGCGATCCGCTGGCCCGGGCCGCGATCTATCAGCTGGCCACGCTGCCACAGCTCCAGGAAGCCCACCGGGCCCTCTCGGTGGCCACCGACGCCGATTCCGATCCCGACCGGTGGGCCTGGCATCGCGCACACGCGACCTCCAGCCTGGACGAGGACACCAGCGCTGCCCTGGAGAGCGCGACCGGCCGGGCGCAAGCCCGCGGTGGTCTGGCAGCCGTGGCGGCGTTCTGGCAACGGGCCGCCGAACTCACACCTGACCCGGCCCGGCGGGCCCACCGCGCGCTCAATGCGGCGCAGGCCAAGCACGCGGTGGGCGGGCAGGACGCAGCGTTGCGCTTGCTGGCCATCGCGCAGACCGGGCCGCTCGACGAACGCGGCCAGGCGCGAGCGGAACTGCTCCAGGCCCGGACCGCGGGCCGCCTCGATCGGGCTCTGCTGCTGCTCAAGGCGGCCAATCGTCTCCAACTGCTCGACGCGGGGCTGGCGGGCGAGGCCTATCGTGACGCCTTCGACGCGACCATCGCCGCGGGCCGTCTGACCGGCGGAGGCGAGCTGCGCCACGTCGCGGAGACGGTGCTCACGGCCCGGCCTGCGCCGCGGTCCTCCCATACCGGCGAACTGCTGCTCAGGGCGCTGGCCACGTTGGTCGCCGAGGGTCACGCCACCGGTGGTCCTGCGCTCCGGCGGGCGTTGAGCGCGATCCGTCACCAGGGAGCACCGGAACAGGACACCCTGAGCTGGCTGCTGTTTGCCACCCGCATGTGCCAGGTCGTCTGGGACGACGCGACCTGGGATGCCATGGGCACCCGGTTGATCACGCTGGCCCGCAGAACCGGAGCGCTGGCCGTTGTCCCGGCCGCGCTGGCCGGGAGCGTGACTGTCCGGCTGGCCGCGGGTGACCTCACCGCGGCCGCCGCGCTGGCCGGGGAGGCCGAGACAGTCGCGCGGGCGACCGGTGACCCAACGGCTTCCTGGGGCTCTGCCCTGGTTGCCGCCTGGCGCGGTCAGGAAGCCGAGACCCGCCGGCTGGTCGCGTCGGCTGCGGTGGGGCCGGCGGGACGGGAGGACGGCTATGGGCTGACCGCTGCCGCCTGGGCGACTGCGGTGCTCGGCAACGGCCTGGGCCGTTACGATGAGGCACTGGCCGCAGCCGAGCAGGCCAGCGAAGACCCTGATGAGCTGGGGCTGGCCACCTGGTCGCTGGCCGAGCTGATCGAGGCCGCGGTCCGGACCGGATCCTCCGAGCGCGCCGCGGCGGCGATGCAGCGGCTGGAGGAAGCCACCAGCGGCGCCGCCACCGACTGGGCGCTGGGAGTTCAGGCCCGGTCGCGGGCCCTGCTGATCGAGGGCACAGAAGCCGAGCCGCTGTACGACGATGCGATCCAGCGGCTCGCCCGCACCAGGGCCCGCGCCGAGCTGGCCCGCGCGCACCTGCTTTACGGTGAGTGGCTGCGCCGGCAAGGCCGCCGCCGCGACGCCCGGGAGCAGCTGCGTCTGGCTCATCAGCTGCTGGATGCGATGGGAATGGCGGCCTTCGCCGAACGCGCCCGGCGGGAGCTGATGGCGGCCGGCGAAGTGGTGCGCAGGCGCGCGATCGGGACGGTGGACGAGCTCACCGCGCAAGAGGCCCAGGTCGCCTGGCTGGCCGTTAACGGGCACAGTAATCCTGAGATCGGCACCCAGCTGTTCATCAGCCCGCGCACGGTCGAATGGCATCTGCGCAAGGTGTTCACGAAGCTCGGGATTAGTTCCCGGAAGGACCTCCGCGGAGCCCTGCCCGACCTGGACCTGGTTCGCTGGTCAGCCTTAGAACCAGGCGTATTCCCCCACCCCCGGCATACCCCAGCCGGCAATACGCCCCGGCCCGGCAGACGTGGTCGG
>CAXUJF010000098.1:0-1098 GCA_964250865.1 uncultured Streptosporangiaceae bacterium | reverse complement strand
CCCCCCGCCCCCACCGCCCCCGGGGGCCCGGGCCCCCTTTCCACCCCGGCGCCCGCCCCCGGCGGGGGCATACGCCTGCGGTCATTCGGCCGCGGCCGGTCAGAGGTGGTCGGCGTCGATCACGGCCTGAGCGAAGGCCCGCGGTGCTTCCTGTGGCACGTTGTGGCCAACGTCGAACACCCGGTGGTCGTACTTGCCGGTGAACTTGTCCCGGTAGGACGACCCGTCCCCGGCCGGTGTGAACGGGTCGTACTTGCCGTCGATGGTGATCGTCGGCACCCTGATGGCCGGAGCCTGCTGCAGTGCGCGCTCCAGGCGGCCATACTCCGGCTCGCTCGGGTACAGGCTCTGCCGCCACCGGTAGTTGCCGATCACGATGGACACGTAGTCAGGGTTGAAGAATGCGGCCGCGGTCTGGTTATAGATCTCGGTGGAGAACTTCCACGTGGGCGAGTTGAACTCCCAGATGAACAGGCCCAGCTCGCGCCGGTTCTCCTTCAGGCCCTTCACCCCCCGCTCGGTGTCGAAGTAGTACTGGTACCACCAGGCGTTCTCTGCCTTCGGCGCCAGCGGCGTCTGCTGGGCGGCCAGGTTGGTGATCAGGTACCCGGTCACCGAGACCAGGGCTTTCACCCGTTGCGGCCACAGCGCCGCGATGATGTCACCCGTCCGCGAGCCCCAGTCATAACCGGCCAGCACCGCCTGCTCGATGCCGAGCGCGTCCATAAGGGCGAGGATGTCCAGCGCAAACGCCACCTGATCCACATTGCGGGGCGTCGAGCGGGACAGGAAGGTCGTGCTGCCGTGGCCGCGGAGATAGGGCACGACCACCCGGTAGCCCGCGGCGGCCAGCATCGGGGCCACCTCGGTGTAGCTGTGAATGTCGTACGGGAAGCCATGCATGAGGATGACCGGTGGCCCGCTGGCCGGCCCGGCCTCCACGTAGCCGGTGTTCAGCACGCCCGCCTTGATCTGCCTGACTGGGCCGAAGGACGCGTTCGCCCCCGTGCCCGCGACTGACCGGCCTGCCTCCGGCCTGTTGGTCCGGGCCTGCGCCGCGCCGGTCGTGCCAAGCTGGGTGGCGCCGGCCGCCAGGGC
>CAXUJF010000097.1:5624-14500 GCA_964250865.1 uncultured Streptosporangiaceae bacterium | reverse complement strand
GCCGCGGGCCGGGCGGCCGAGGGGGCCGCACGCCCGGCTCGCACCGGGTGAGCCCCGAGCCCGCAGGCGAGCACTACTTCAGTGCGCAGCCTGGTGCCGCGCACCGGCCGGGCCGGGTCCACGTGCTGCTGCCCGACGTGCACCTGGAGCTGGAAACCGACTCCGGCGTGTTTTCACCGTCCCGCCTGGACCCCGGCACCCGGCTGCTGCTCGACGTGGCCGCCATGCCGTATCGCAGCGGGGATCTGCTCGACCTGGGGGCCGGCTACGGGCCGATCGCGCTGGTGCTGGCCACCCGGGCCCCGGACGCGACCGTCTGGGCGGTGGACAGGAACCAGCGGGCCCTGGACCTGTGCGCCCGCAACGCCGAACGGGCCGGGCTGGCCAACGTGCGCTGCGTGCGCCCGCATGATCCGGCCCTGCCGGCCACGTTCGCCGGCATCTGGTCTAACCCGCCGATCCGGATCGGCAAGCAGGCCCGGCACGAGCTGCGCGGCGGCGGGCGGCCCCGGCTGGAGCCGGACGCCGCGGCCTGGGCCGTGGTCCAGCGTCACCTCGGCGCGGATTCGCTGCACCGGTGGCTGACCGAGCAGGGCTGGGCGGTGACCCGGGTCGCAGCCCGGGCCGGTTACCGGGTGCTGCGCATCGAAGCGGGGGAAGCATCATGACCGAGCCCGAGGACCGGCCGCGCCAGCTGCGGCCGACCGAGGTCAAGCGGCTCAACCGGGCCTGGCGGCGCAGCACCCAGGCCCGCGTGGCGTTGCTGCTGGACTCGGTGACCCAGCCGTTCAACGTCGGCTCGATCGCTCGGTCGGCCGCCGCGTTCGGCGTCGAGCACGTGTGGCTGTGCGGTAACACGATCGCGCTGGACCATCCCTCGGTGCGCAAGACCGCGCTCGGGACCGAGCGGTTCCTGGCCTGGGAGCGGGAGCCGGCCCCGGCCGAGGCGGCCAAGGCGGCGCAGGCGGCCGGGCTGCGGGTGGTGGCGATCGAGCTGGCGGCCGGCGCCGTGCCGCTGTTCGACGCGCCGCTGGACGGCGACGTGTGCCTGGCCATCGGCAACGAGGACCACGGGTGCTCCCCCGCCCTGCTGGCCGTCTGTGACGCAGCCGCCTACATACCCCAGGCTGGCCGGGTAGGGTCACTCAACGTAGCGGTCGCGGCGGCCATCGCCCTGGCCGACACCCGCCGCCGCGAGTGGGAAAAGGCAACGCCAGCGGACACCCAAAGCTCAGTGAGATGAACCGCCCCGTTTACCAGCAGTACTCATGGCCCCTCAACACTGGAGACCGTGCTGCGAGCAGACGTTGAACAACGCCGCCCTGTCGCCTACCTCGACCAGGCGCTCCCCCTCGCCTTCGCGCACCGGGGTGGCGCCGCGCATCAACCGGAAAACTCCTGGGCCGCCTTCGAGCATGCCGTGTCGCTCGGCTACACCCATCTGGAGACCGACATCCGGGCCACTCAGGATGGCATCCTGCTGGCCTTCCACGACCGCACCCTGGACCGGGTCACGGACCGGCAGGGCCGGATCGCCCGGATGCCGTACACCGAAATGGCCGGGGCCCGGATCGGCGGCACCGAGCCGATCCCGCTCATCGAGGACCTGATCACCGCCTGGCCGGACCTGAGGTTCAACGTGGACCTGAAGGACGTGCTGGCCATCCGGCCGATGATGGAGGTGCTGCGCCGCACCGGGGCCTGGGACCGGGTCTGCGTGACCTCGTTCTCGGCCCGGCGGCTGCACGCGGCCCGGGTGCTGCTGGACCGGCCGGTGTGCATGGCGCTGTCGCCCGCCGGGGTGGCGGCGCTGCAGCTGACCGGTGGCCTGCCGCGGTTCGGGCACGCGCTGGCCGACAAGCTGGCCCGCACCGGCGTGCACTGCGCCCAGGTGCCGCTGCAGATCGCCACCCCGTCGTTCATCCGCCGGGCCCACGAGGCGGGCCTGCAGGTCCACGTGTGGACGCTCAACCGGCGGCCCGAGATGGAGCGGGCACTGGATCGGGGGGCCGACGGCATTATGACCGACGAGACGGTCCTGCTGCGCGACCTGCTGACCGAGCGCGGGCTCTGGACCGGCTGATCTGGGTTGGCTGAGGGCGCACAATAACAAGGCAGGCCCGCTGTGAACTGCCTTCGCCGCCGCTGAAAAGGGCCTGTGTTCCGTTTTCGGCCCGAGATCAGGGTTGGACCGGAGCGTTACCGGGAATCTCACACGCGTATTCGGCGTTCTAGAACCATACGGCTGAGCGCTTGGGAGGCAGCACCCACATGGCCGAACGCGCACTACGCGGGACTCGGCTCGGATCCACGAGCTACGAGAACGACCGCAACACCGACCTCGCCCCACGGCAAGAGGTCGCTTTCGACTGCCCTAAGGGACACCATTTTAGCGTGCCCTTCGCCGCAGAGGCGGAACTCCCCCCAACTTGGGAGTGCCGGGTCTGTGGTGCAGTCGCCTCCGCGGCGACAGGCGAGTCACCCAGCCCTAAGAAGGTCAAGCCACCGCGCAGCCACTGGGACATGCTGCTGGAGCGGCGTACCGTCGCCGATCTCGAAGCGGTGCTGGCCGAACGACTCGAAGTGATCAGAGGACGGCGCGGCGCCCCGGTTGAGCGCGACACCAGTCGTGACCGCCGCCAGCGCAAGAGCGCCTGATAGTCGAAGAATGAGCGGGGTAGGCGGCCAGTCAGGCGCCTGCCCCGCTTAATTGCGTTGGCCTTGACTGTGTTCACGCCGGCGCAGCCGCGTGCTGACGGCCCACTGAGCCACCCGCAGGAACGCCTCCCCGATGATGGCCTGGCTCATCTTGCTCGCGCCGCGCTCGCGTTCCACGAACGTGATCGGGACCTCCACGATCCGCAGGCCCGCCTGGATCATCCGCAGCGTGAGGTCGATCTGGAAGCAGTAGCCCGCTGACTCCACCGTGTCCAGGCTGATCGCCCGCAGCGCCGAGGCCCGGTAAGCCCGGTAGCCGCCGGTCGCGTCCTTGATCTTCAGGCCCAGCATGATCCGGACGTATACGTTCGCGGACCGGGACAGCACCTCACGGGATTTCGGCCAGTTCAGCAGCTTGCCGCCCGGTATCCAGCGGGACCCGATCACGCCGTCCGCCCCGGCCAGCGCGGCCAGCAACTGCGGCAGCTGCTCCGGCTGGTGGGAACCGTCGGCGTCCATCTCCACCACCGCGTCGTACCCGCGCTCCAAGGCCCAGCGGAACCCGGCGATGTAGGCCGGTCCGAGGCCGGCCTTGTCCGTCCGGTGCAGCACCTGGATGTGGGAATCGGCTTCGGAGAGCTTGTCGGCCAGATCCCCGGTCCCATCGGGGCTGTTGTCGTCGACGACGAGCAGATCAGCGTCCGGGACCGCACTGCGCAGGCGAGCGGCGATGGACTCCAGGTTCTGCCGCTCCTCGTACGTCGGCATGACGACGGCAACCCGCTCAGTGGGTGATGTGGGCTCTGCCACGCTCCCTGCCCTTCGCCTGGCGTTGTGGGGTACGGCCGATAAGGATATCGGCTGAGCTCCCCTCCAACGCCCAGGCAAAGCTAAGGGTTCCCTATGGGTCCAGACCATTTCGGGGACCTGACCGCCTCGGGGGGAGGGAAAAGGATCCGGGTCGCGCCTTCGTTCCGGGGGCCGTCCCGCCGGCAACGAGCTCGGCCTCCGTTGTCTACTGGGCGCCCGGATCCCTTCCCAAGCCCAACCCCCCGTCCAGCAGGTGCCGCATAGCAGCCCGTCTCACCACATCCGGGCAGGAAAGCGGCTGGATGCGAACACCCCTGCCCCCGATGCGGGCCAGATCACGGCGGGCTAGCCACCTCCGGCTAGCCCGCCAGGGCCTGGACCGTGGGCAGAAACTTACCGCGCTTCGAACCGATGTCAACCCCCCAGAACGTCACTGACCTGGGACTCTACGTAGTAGCAACCGGCCACCGCGGGAATACCGGTCCCATGTTTTCCGCTCTCAGCCTCACCGCGATTTGCTGCCGAACCGTTATCGGCGTCCGGTCGGCGCCGCCTGCGGGCGCCACGGCCCAACCTCGCCACGTAACAAGAGATTTTCTTGTCGAATACTGTCTTGGCGATATCTTCTTTAATAAGATAAAGGTTAGAGAGGATTATCTACTGATTCCGTCCGCCGAGGAGGCGAACCATGATCGACCAGCCATACGTGTATCAGCGCCGTGAGCTGATCGAGCCAGACTGGCGCCGCTTCCCGGGCTGGGCCGACGTCAGCGCGGCCGACTGGGAGTCCGCCCAGTGGCAGCGGGCGCACTGCGTGAAGAACGCGCGCCAGCTCCGCCAGGTGGTGGGCGACGGCCTGGCCGAGGTCTTCTTCACTGATCTGGTCCAGGATCAGCGGTCCCGGGCCACCATGTCCATGCTGGTGCCGCCGCAGATGCTGAACACGATGGCGCCGACGGTGGCCGCGTCCGATCCCGGGTTCACCGATGCGTTCTACGCCGACCCGGTTCGCCGCTACATGATCCCGGTGTTCAGCGACCGGCGGGCCGACTGGCCCTCGCACCCGTACGCGCAGCGCGACTCGCTGCACGAGGCGGAAATGTGGGCCGTGGAGGGGCTGACCCACCGCTACCCGACCAAGGTGCTGGCCGAAGTGCTGCCCACCTGCCCTCAGTACTGCGGGCACTGCACCCGGATGGACCTGGTCGGGAACCCGACTCCCGCCGCGGACAAGCACAAGTTCACCCTGACCCGGCCGGACCGGCTCGGCGCGATGATCGACTACCTGCGCCGCACGCCCGGCGTCCGGGACGTGGTCGTCTCCGGCGGGGACGTGGCCAACCTGCCCTGGCCGCGGCTGGAGGAGTTCGTCGCCGCGCTGCTGGACATCGAGTCGATCCGCGACATCCGGCTGGCCAGCAAGGCCCTGATGGGGCTGCCGCAGCACTGGCTGTCGGACGAGGTCCGGGCCGGGATGACCCGGCTGGCCGGTACGGCGGCGGACCGCGGGGTGAGCATCGCCATCCACACCCACGTGAACGCGGCCCAGTCGGTCACCCCGCTGGTGGCCAAGGCCGCCCGGGCCATGCTGGACACCGGGATCCGGGACGTCCGCAACCAGGGTGTCCTGCTGCGCGGCACCAACGACAGCGTCCCGGCCCTGCTGGACCTGTGCTTCGCCCTGCTCGACGAGGCGAAGATCATGCCGTACTACTTCTACCTGTGCGACATGATCCCGGGCAGTGAGCACTGGCGGCTGACCCTGAGCGAGGCCCAGGAGCTGCAGCACCAGATCATGGGCTACCTGCCCGGCTTCGCCACACCGCGGGTGGTGTGCGACGTGCCCTACGTGGGCAAGCGCTGGGTGCACCAGGTGTCGCGGTACGACACCGAGCTGGGCATTTCCTACTGGACCAAGAACTACCGCACCGGGGTCGAGCGCGACGACGAGCTGGCCACCAGCCGCGAGTACGCCTACTACGACCCGATCTACATGCTGCCCCAGCGGGGTCAGGACTGGTGGCGCTCCCGGGCGGCCACGGCCGACGCCGCGGCCGCGGCCCTGCCGGCCTGAGCGTTATGCGGCGCGGCCAGGCCGGGGTTACTCCGGCTTGGCCGTCTCGTCGCCGGTGGCAGCGCCGGCGGGCTCCTCGTCCAGCCGCTCGGCCTCGTCTCCCGGCCCGAACTCGAGGTCGGCGGCACCGGCTTCGGTGAGGACCCCGTCGGTGTCCCGCGCCTGGTAGCTGGGCTGGGCGTTGCCCGCGGCGAGTTCGGGCGCGGGCAGGCCCGCGATAACCCGGCGGCGGCCGCGCCGCTGGATGAGGTAGAACCAGGCCGCGCCGACCACGGTCAGCCCGATGGCCACGTACATGTTCAGCCGCAGGCCCAGGAAGTGCTGGGACGGGTCAACCCGGAGCGACTCCTCGAAAATCCGGAAGCCCGAGTAACCCATCACGTACAGCGCGAACAGGCCGGGGGCGAAGATCTTGCTGTGGTGGCCGAGCCAGACCAGGAACGCGGCCAGCGCGAAGTCCCAGATCAGCTCGTACAAGAATGTGGGCTGGAAGTAGGCGAACGCGGTGTAGCCGGCTGGCCGGTAAGCCAGCGGGATCTGCAGCCCCCACGGCAGGCTGGTCGGCCCGCCGAACAGCTCCTTGTTGAAGTAGTTGCCGATCCGGCCGATGCCCTGGGCCACCAGCAGCGCGGGCGCCACCGCGTCCATGGCCAGCGTGATGCGGCCGCCGAACCGGTGCACCCGCCAGATGCCGACCAGCACGGCGATCGGGATCGCGCCCCAGATACCCAGGCCGCCGTCCCACACCGCGAGCACGCCGTACCAGACGTGCGGGATGTAGGCCGGGGTGGTGATGTCGAAGTAGATGCGGCCGCCGATGATGCCCGCGGGCACGGCCCACATGGCGACGTCGTACATCAGTTCCGGGTCGCCGCCCGCGCGGACCCAGCGACGGCGGGTGATGAAGATCGCGGCGGCGATGCCGACCAGGTACATCACGGCGTAGTAGTGAATAAATGCTGGCCCGATGTGGAAGCCGCTGACCGCGGGGCTGGGAATGTGGGCCGCCGCCGCGCTGACCATCGGGGCTGTCCCCTGCGTCGCCATGCGCCCCAGGCTAGTGCACCGCAGAAATCGTGCAGTCCTCCCCGGGTCGGTTAAGTTATCCGTGTGGCGCAGCGAAGTGAGCACATCGGCCTGCACCTGAACGCGTACCTTTGCGCGCACAGCACACCGCCGGACGCCATCTTGCGTGAGCTCGCGCACGAGACCGCGGAGTGGTTCCCGAACGAGCGCTCGCTGGCCATCGCGCCCGAGCAGGGCCGGTTCATGACGATGATCGCCCAGCTCATCGGGGCCCGTAACGGGCTGGAGATCGGCACGTTCACCGGCTACTCCTCCATCTGCCTGGCCCGCGGCCTGGCCGACGGCGGGCACCTGCTGTGCTGCGACATCAGCGACGAATGGACCTCGGTGGCCCGCAAGTACTGGGACCGGGCCGGCCTGGCGGGCATGATCGAGCTCCGGCTCGGGCCGGCGCTGGACACCGTGCGGGGCCTGCCGCCCGGGCCGCAGTTCGACATCGCGTTCATCGACGCGCCCGGCTACCTGCCCTACTGGAACGAGGTCGTGCCCCGGGTCCGGCCCGGCGGCGCCATCCTGGTCGACAACACGTTCTCCCACGGCCGCGTGATCGACGCCGGCAACGAGAGCGAGCTGGTCCAGGCCGTCCGTGACTTCAACGACCATGCCGCCGCCGACGACCGCGTGGACGTCATCATGCTCCCCCTGGGCGACGGCCTGACCCTGGGCAGGAAAAAGTAGCCAGCGCGAAGTAGCCGGGACGCCTCACCGGGCATCGGCTTAATGGGGGTCGGCATAATGGGGGTCGGCTTACCCGGGCGGCTTACTCGGGGATCGTCGCATAGGCGCGGACGGGAAAGGTCCCGGCACTAGCGATCGGAATCGGGGCCGCGCTGAACCAGAACCCGGTCGGCGGCAGCTGGCTCAGCCCGGTGAGGTGTTCGACGACCGGGATGCCCGCCCGGAGCAGGAGCGAATGCGCCGGGCGATGCCCGCCGCTCTGCAGATTATCGATGTTGACCGAGTCGATGCCGACCAGGCGGGCGCCGTGCTCGGCCAGCCAGCGCGCGCTCGACATCGACCGCGCGCGAGCCGGAGCCGGCCGTGCGGACCAGGACCGCGGGCAGCTCGGCGCAGGACTCCAGCGGCAGCGTGGCCAGGTCAAATCCGTCCGCGTTAGGTTCAGTGAGGTGATGAAGAGCCGGGCCACCTCTTGCGGGCTGACCTCGGGACCGGGAACGTCGATGCGGAAGCCCTCAGTGCGCAGGCCTCCCCCGTTGGCGAACGTCACGACGGCATCAAACTGCGCCCGATACTCGGTGGCACTCATGCTCTGACCCTAGTATCTACGTAACTAGGTAGTACGTGCGTAGACAGTACAATTGGCCCCGAAGGCCAGCGGTGCTGGCTCGGAGCGACGCGGGAGGTGAGCGTGCGCGGATTCGGTGACCTGGAAGGCCCGATCATGGACCGGATCTGGGACCGCGGTGCGCCGGTGACCGTGCGGGACGTGTTCGACGAGCTGTCGGCCGAGCGGGCGATCGCCTACACGACCGTGATGAGCACCATGGACAACCTGCACCGCAAGGGCTGGCTGGACCGGGTCCGGGAGGGCAAGGCCTACCGCTACACCCCGACCGCCAGCCGGGCGGAATACAGTGCCCGGCTGATGCGGGAGGCGCTGGCCGACGGCGGCGATCCCGAACTGGTCTTGGGCCATTTCATCGCGCAGATCGGCACCGGGGAATCGGACGCGCTGCGGTCCGTGCTGGGCAAGCTGCGCCGTGGGCGGTCCGGATGAGGGCGGCCCTGCTGGTCTTCGGCTACACCGCGGTCCTGGCGTGGGTGCTGCCGCGGCCGTTGCGGCGGCTGTCCGAGGCCGGGCTGAGCCCGCGGCTCGGGCTCACCGCCTGGCTGACCGCACTGGTCAGCGTGCTCGGCTCCGCGCTGGCCGCGCTGGGATTGCTGATCCGGGCCGCGGTGGCGGGATGGCCGCAGTTCGCGCGGAGCGTGTGTGAGTCGGTCAGCGCCGGTGCGTGCCCGTCGGCCGTCTACCGCAGCTCGGCCTACGAAGCCGGGCTCGCGGGCCTGGCCCTCCTGGGCGGGGTGGCGATGATCGGCCTGGCCTGGCGCTACGGCCGGAGCCTGCACCGCTCCAGCGTCCGGACCCGGGCCCACGCCGAGGCGGCCCGCATCACCGGGCGCCGCACCGGCACCGGCCACCAGGACGCGGTCTTCGTACTGGAAGCCGCGCAGCCCGCCGCCTACAGCGTGCCGGGCCGGCCGCCGGCCGTCGTCGTCACCTCCGGCG
>CAXUJF010000097.1:0-5614 GCA_964250865.1 uncultured Streptosporangiaceae bacterium | reverse complement strand
CACCATCTGCTGCTGGCCATCACCCGGTCCCGGGCCGCCATCGTGCCCGGCGTCCCGCTGTTCGCGCGGGCGGGCACCGAGGTGACCCGGCTGGCCGAGATGCGCGCCGACGATGTCGCGGCCCGGCACGGCGAGCGCCGCACGCTGTTGTCGGCCCTGCTCACCATGGGCGCCGGCGCTGTGGCCGAGACTGGGGCCGGCTCGGCCCCGACCGCCTGGCTGGCCGCTACCGGCGGCGTAATCGCCGCCCGCATGCACCGCCTGGCCAACCCCCCAGCGCGCGCCCGAAGCCTGGGCCAGGGCCTGGCTCTGGTTGCCGTTACCGCGGTGATCGTCGCAGCGTCAGCCCTCGTCCCCGTGTTCGCGCTGGCCGGCGCGTGAGCCCTCAGATCCGCGAAGATAGGGTTTCCTCTGTGATTAGACGGGCCGCACCATCGGACGTGGCTGATATCTACCGGCTGATTCGGGCGCTGGCGGAGTACGAGCGGTCGCTGGACAGCGTCACCGGGACCGAAGAGGAGCTGCGGCAGTCCCTGTTCGGCGCCCAGCCGGCCGTGTTCGCCCACGTGGCCGAGCACGAGGGCCGGGTGGTGGGGTTCGCGCTGTGGTTCCTGAACTACTCGACCTGGACCGGCCGCCACGGCATCTACCTCGAAGATCTCTATGTCGACACGGAGCTGCGCGGCCACGGCTACGGCAGGGCGCTGCTGGCCGAGCTGGGCCGGTTGTGCGTCGAACGCGGTTACCAGCGCCTGGAGTGGGTTGTCCTGGATTGGAACGCACCGTCTATCAAGTTCTACAAGTCGCTCGGCGCGCAGCCGATGGACGAGTGGGACATCTACCGGCTGGCAGGCCCGGCGCTGCAGGCGCTCGGCTCCCCCGCCGCAACCAGCGAAAACGAGGCTTAGCCGATGTCTGAGCAGACGCCGCACCAGAACGTCACCTTCCCGAGCAACGGCGGCACCGCGCACGGCTACCTGGCCGTGCCGGACAGCGGCACCGGCCCGGGCCTGATCGTGATCCAGGAGTGGTGGGGCCTGACCGACCACATCGCCGACGTCACCGACCGGTTCGCCCGCGAGGGCTTCGTGGCGCTGGCGCCGGACCTGTACGGCGGCCGCACCACCCACGACGCCGAGGAAGCCGGTGCGCTGATGAGCGCGCTGCCGCCGGACCAGGCGGTCACCGAGCTGTCCGGCGCGGTCAGCTACCTGCTGGCCCAGGTGTCGGTGACCAGCAGCTCGGTCGGAGTGATCGGGTTCTGCATGGGCGGCTTGTTCGCCCTGCACCTGGCCGCGGCGGACGCCAAGGTCGGGGCTGCGGCCGTGTTCTACGGCACGTTCTCCGGCGATGAGGACTTCTCCGGAGTCCAGGCGCCGGTCCTGGCCGTGGTGGCCGGTCAGGACGCGCACACTCCGCTGGAGCAGGCCCGGGCGGTGCTGGACCGGGTCAGCGGCCCGGTCGACGTCCAGGTCTACGACGCCGGCCACGCCTTCTTCAACGACGAGAACCTGCTCGGCACCTACGACAAGGACCGGGCCGGGCAGGCCTGGGCCCAGGCCGTCGCCTTCCTGCGCCAGCAGCTAGGGTACTAGCGCGGCCGTCGAGGCCCGGACGACCAGTTCGGGGTCCACGTAGCGGATCTTGACCGGAGCCTCGGGGGTATTGACCCGCTCCAGCAGCAGCTGGGCCGCCTCGGTGCCCAGCTGATGATGCGCGAACCGGATCGTGGTCAGCGCCGGGCGCAGCCGGTCCACGAACGGCATGTCGTTGAAACCGACCAGGGACAGGTCGTCCGGGCACTGCAGGCCGGCCTCGTCCAGCGCGGTCAGGCAGCCCACAGCCAGCATGTCGTTGGCCACGGCGATCGCGGTGAAGCCGGCGCCGTGGTCACGCCGGCCGAGCAGCTCACGGCAGCACCGGATGCCCTCCTCGACCGTGTACCCGGTGGCCGAGACGACGAGGTCCTCGACCGGCTCCAGGTTGGCGGTCTTCAGCCCCTCCAGGTAGCCGCGGCGGCGGCCCTCGCCGGTGGAGATCTGGCTCGGGCCGGCCAGGTTCGCGATCCGGGTGTGGCCCAGCGCCACCAGGTGCGCGACGGACATCCGCATGCCCTGCTCGTTGTCCACCGACACCGAGGAGAAGTCGTGCTGCGGGTCCAGCCGGTTCATCAGCACCACGGGCAGCTGGTCCCGCGCGGCCTCAGCCAGCACCGGGTCGTCGGGGTGCGCGGTGGCCAGCACGAACCCGTCGACGTGCCGGGCTCGCATCTGCTCGAAGATGGCCTGTTCCTTGCCGGTGTCACCGTCGGTGTTGCCGAGCAGGGCCACGTAGCCCGCGGCGGTCAGCCCGTCCTCCAGGCCGCGCACCACCGGCGGGAACAGCGGGTTGTTCAGGTCGGGGATGAGCACGCCGATCGTCTGCGACCGGCGGGTGCGCAGGCTGCGGGCCACCGGGTTGGGCCGGTAGCCGAGGGCGGCCGCGGCTTCGGTCACCCGCAGCGCGGTCTGCTCACTGACCAGAGCGCGGGTCTGCGGGTTGAGCGCGCGGGAGGCGGTGGCCGGGTGCACCCGGGCAGCGGCGGCGACGTCGCGCAGAGTCGAGGGCTGATCAGTCATGGGTCGGGTCAGCCGTCCGCAGTCACGGGGGCCAGCACACCAGCGATCACGTCCCGGTGGGTGGGGGCCGCCTCGGCGTGCCGCTCCCGGCCCGCCTCGGTCAGGGTGACGTAGATGCCGCGCCGGTCCTCGCCGCACAGGCAGCGTTCGACCAGGCCGGTCTTCTCCAGCCGGCTGATCAGCCGGGACAACGCACTCTGGCTCAGGTGCACCGCGTCCGCCAGCTCCTGGGCCCGGAACTGATGGTCCACGCTCTCGGCCAGCCGTTCCAGGACCTCGAAGTCGCTCACGCCGAGGCCGTGCCGCTCCCCCAGCTCACGCTCGAGCGCGGAGCACACGGCGGCGTGCCGGGCGGACAGCGCACGCCAGGCACTGACCATCTGGTCGGGCCCGGTCTCGTCCACGAGCGCATTCTAGTGACCTGGATCGCAATTTGCAAGTACATTAATTGCTCTTGCATCTAGTGCATGTACATACATATAGTCGCGGCCATGGATACGTGCCCTGCTCCCGCTGAGGCTCTACCGGCCGGCACTGGTATTGCGCCCGTTGACGCTGCGCCCGCTGGCCCGGAGGTCATCAAACCCGTCCGCGCCGTTCCCGCCCCAGGCTGGAGCCCGCGGCTGTGGGCTGTGCTGTTCGTGCTGTGCGGCGCGCTGTTCCTGGATGCCCTGGACGTGTCGATGATCGGCGTGGCCCTGCCGGTCATCCGCACCGACCTACATCTGAGCACGTCCTCGCTGCAGTGGATCGTCAGCGCCTACGTGCTCGGCTACGGCGGCCTGCTGCTGCTGGGCGGGCGGGCCGCCGACCTGCTGGGCCGGCGCCGCGTGTTCCTGGCCGCCCTCGGCCTGTTCGCCGCGGCTTCGCTGCTGGGCGGGGTGGTCAGTGGCGCGGGGCTGCTGATCGCGGCCCGGTTCGTCAAGGGCATGGCCGCGGCGGTCACCGCGCCCGCCGGGCTGTCCCTGCTGACCACCACATTCCCCGAGGGCCCGATGCGCAACCGGGCGATCAGCATCTACTCGGCCTTCGGGGCCAGCGGGTTCTCCCTCGGCCTGGTGCTGTCCGGGGTGCTGACCGAGGTGAGCTGGCGGTGGACGCTGCTGCTGCCCGCCCCGGTCGCCCTGATCACGCTGCTGGCCGCGGTCCCGCTCATCCCCCGGAGCGAGAACGCCGGCCGCCAGGGCCGCCGGTTCGACGTGCCGGGCGGTCTGGCCGTGACCGCGGGCATGCTGCTGCTGGTCTACACCGTGGTCACCGCGCAGCAGGCGGGCTGGGCCTCGGCCCGGACGATCGGCTCGTTCGCCGTGGCGGCCGTGCTGCTGGCCGGGTTCGTGCTGATCGAGCAGCGCAGCCGTGACCCGCTGGTCCGGCTGGGGATCTTCCGGTCCGGCGCGCTGACCCGGGCCAACCTGGGCGCGCTGACCCTGTTCGGCTCCTACATCGCGTTCCAGTTCCTGCTCACCCAGTACCTGCAGAGTGTGGAGGGCTGGTCGGCTATGTCCACCGCGCTGGCCTTCTTGCCCGCCGGGCTCGTAGTGGCCGTGCTGTCCACCCGGATGGGCCAGATCATCGGCCGCTTCGGGCCGGGCCCGGTTACGCTGATCGCGTTCGCCTGCCTGGTCGGCGGCTACGTGTCATTCCTGCGCGTCGGTGACCGGGCCGATTACCTGGGCGTCATCCTGCCCGCGGTGCTCGGGGTCGGGATCGCGTTCGGGCTGGGCTTCTCCGCCCTCAGCCTGGCCGCGACCAGTGGGGTGGCCGACTCTGAGCAGGGCCTGGCGGCCAGCTTGTTCCAGACCTCGTTCCAGGTCGGCGGGGCCATCGTGCTGGCCGTGGTGACGGCGGTGGTGGACGCAGGCGGCGCTAGCCAGGTGACCTCGGCCCAGGCCACGCTGGGCGCGTACCGCCCCGCGCTGGCCGTCATCACCGGCGTGTCGGTGCTCGGCGCCGTGGTCGCGCTGACCGGGGTCGCCTCGGCCCGCCGGCTCAGCCCTGCGGCCTGGTTCACTGCGGCCGGCTGGCGGAGATGATGATCGTCCAGGTGGACCGGCCCTGGCGGGTAACCCCGGTCAGGTCACGCGGTGACAGCATGGTCCAGTTCAGCTTCCAGCGGCGGGACCGGTGCGGCTGGTCCAGCCGGCGGCCGTGGACGGCGGCGGCGTGGTCCAGGCGCCGCAGGCTGGCCTGGGTGGGCCGGTGCCGCAGCGCGTAAGAAGCGCGGGCGTAATCGGGGTGCATGACGTGCTCCTTCGAGTCGGTCGGGTCAGTCGTCGGCCGGGGTGGGAATGCTCAGCAGGTTCTGCAGCGGGTAGCTCAGGGCCAGGTACTCGATCGGCAACGCGTCCGGCGGCCGGAGCGAGGGAGCGTCGTTGCGCTCGGCGAAGCGGTCCAGCACCGCCATCAGCTCGTCCTGCAGCTCCTTGGCCTCGGCCACGGTCACGTAGCGGGTGCTCTGGGTGGAGACCAGAGCCTCGCGCCACTCGGGGGCCAGGTTCGCGTAGTTCTGCATGGCCGCCCGGGCCCGGTCCAGGGTGGTGTTGGTCCAGAAGTCGTTCAGGATGCCGGCCGCGGCCGCCGTCTTCGGGTCGTCGGCCGAGAGCTCCATGGTCAGGCCGGTGATGGCCCGGCGCCACGGCCGCTCCCGGCCCTTGCCCCCGCCGGCCTCCTCGACCAGGCCGTACTTGGCCAGCGTCCGCAGGTGGAAGGCACAGTTGGCCGGGGTCTCCCCCAGGATCTCGCCCGCCTGGGTCGCGGTCAGCGTGCCCGCGTGCTGCAGTGACTCCAGCAGCGCCCACCGCAGCGGATGGGCCAGCGCCCGCATCACCGCGGGATCGTTGACGCGGTACTGCCGGGCCCGCCGGTCGCTCGGGGCCGGCGGCGCGGACCGCTCCCCGGCCGTGCCACCGGGCGTCGCGCCTGCCGAGCCGTCGTGCGTCGTGGCGTTCGGAGCCGCGGCCGCCGGGCCGGCGCGGGCCCGGGGCGCAGCGGCCCGG
>CAXUJF010000096.1:3729-14577 GCA_964250865.1 uncultured Streptosporangiaceae bacterium | reverse complement strand
GGGGGGCCCCGGGGGACCGGGCGGGTGGAGGCGGGCGGCTCGCGGGCCGGCGGCGCGGGGGGATGGGAGCTGCTCCTGGCCGCGCCGCTGGTGCTCCGTCGCCGCTGGCCCGCCTGGGCCGCGGCGCTGATCGCGGCGGTGTGCCTGGCGCAGTGGCTGGCAGGCGTCCGGGCCACCGGCGATGTGGCCTTCCTGGTGGCCCTGTACAGTCTGGGCGCCTATGAGCGCCGGCGGTGGATCCTGACGTCCGCGGTGGTGGTGGCCGAACTGGGCGTCATCATGGCCGTGACCCGCTGGGCACCGGCCGCTAACCGTCTGCTGCCGGGCCTGCTGTCCACCGGCACCGTGACCGCCGCCTGGGTGGCCGGGATCTATGTGCGGATGCGCCGGGCTTATCTGGTGTCGGCGCTGCAGCGGGCGGAAACGGCCGAGCGTGAGCGGGACAGCCGGGCGCAGGTGGCCGTGGCGGCCGAGCGGGCCCGGATGGCCCGGGAGATGCACGACGTCATCGCGCACAGCCTGTCGGTGATGATCACCCTGAACGATGCCGCGGCCGTGGTCGAATCGCCGGTTCAGGCCCGCGACACCATCACCCAGGCGTCCGAGGTGGGCCGCCAGGCCCTCGCCGAGATGCACCGGATGCTCGGCATGCTGCGCGACGGGGAGCCCGCCGAGCTGGCCCCGAGCCCGGGCGTGGACCAGCTCGCGGACCTGGTGTCCATGGTGCGGTCGGCCGGGCTGTCGGTCGAGCTAGCCGTTACCGGCGACCTGCGCACCATGCTCCCCACGGCTCAGCTCGCCCTGTACCGGATCGTCCAGGAAAGCCTGACCAATGTCCTCAAGCACGGCCAGGACGTCCAGCACGTCGTCGTGCAGGTAGTCCGGCAGGGACCGCGGGTCGAGCTCCAGATCGACGACGATGGGCGGCCGTGCGCCCAGGTACCCGGCCGGGCTGGCCACGGCGTCAGCGGGATGACCGAGCGCGCCAGCCTCTTCGGCGGCCACGTGGACGCCGGGCCCCGGGACGGAACCGGCTGGCGTGTCACCGCCGCGCTGGACCTGGGCTGAGGGCCGGCCGGTGACGATCCGGGTCCTGCTGGCCGACGATCAGCCGCTGCTACGGCACGGCTTCGCCATGATCCTGAGTGCTCAGGCTGACATCGAGGTCATCGGCGAGGCCACGGACGGGGCCGAGGCCGTCCGCCTGACCGGGCTGCTCCGGCCCGACGTGGTGCTCATGGACGTGCGGATGCCCGGCGTGGACGGCATTGAGGCCACCAGGAAGATCACTTCGCTGAGTCCGCCGACCCGGGTGATCATCCTGACGACGTTCGACGTCGACGAGTACGCCTTTGACGGGCTGCGGGCCGGCGCGAGCGGCTTCCTGCTCAAGAACGCCCGGCCCGATGAGCTGCTGTCGGGCATCAGGTCCGTGGCCACGGGTGACGCCGTACTGGCCCCGAGCACGACCCGCCGCGTTCTCGATGCCTTCGCGGGGGGCTTCGTGACGCCGGGCTCGGCCGCGCCGGAAGCCGGCGAGCCCGGCGAGCCCGGCGAGCCCGACGTGCTTGGCGTGCTGACCGCGCGGGAGCTCGAAGTCTTCACCGAGATGGCGGCCGGCTCAACCAACAAGGAGATCGCCCAGCGCCTGCACCTGTCGGAGACCACGGTCAAGACCCATGTGGTCCGGGTCCTGGCCAAGCTCGGCCTGCGTGACCGCACCCAGGCGGTGATCTTCGCCTACGAGCGAGGGATCAAGCGGCCCCAGTCTTGACCGCGCCGGCCTGGGCCGAACCACCCCGGGCGGCCCGTAAGGCCGTTACCTTGGGACGCGGGAGGCCAACCGAAATGCCTTATGAGATAGCGGATGCAATCAAGATCGCCGCCGCTCCGGAGAATGTGTGGGCGGTCCTGACCGAGCTGGAAAATTACCCGCAGTGGCATCCGTTCTACCAATCGGTGACCGGGCAGCTCACCGTAGGCAGCACGCTCACCATTAAGGCGACTTCACCGAGGACCGGTGAGCCCGTGACGCTCACGGTGAAGGTGCTGACCGTCGAGGCGGAAAGCGAACTGACGTGGGCGTCGCAGATGGTCGGGATGACGACCATCAAGCGCCGGTTCCTGCTGCCCGCGTCTTCGCCCGCCCCCCGCCGCCCGCCGCCGGGCCCCCCGGGGGGCCGCGGGGGGGGCGGGGGCCCGGGCGGCCGCCGGGGTGCCCTCCAGACGGTCACCAACCTCCAGGGCAGTTACCAGGCGGTCAACGAGGCCATCAAAGAGCAGGCCGAGGCCCGGCAGCAGCGGTCCTGACCGTTCTCTCTGGAGCGCTCTTAACCGCGCTCTTCACCAGGCTCTCTACCGGGCTGAGCGGCCCGGGCTCACCGGAGCTGGCATTCCCGACCAGAGTGATAGGATTCCTCCCGCTGTCCCGCAGCCAGTCTCTAGAACGGAAATTTCACGATGAGCTTGACGATCGGTGACACCGCACCGGACTTCACCGCCGAATCCAGCGAAGGAACGGTCAGCCTCCACGAGTGGCTAGGCGACTCATGGGGTGTGATCTTCTCGCACCCGAAGGACTTCACGCCGATCTGCACGACCGAGCTCGGCGTCCTGGCCAAGATCAAGCCCGAGTTCGACAAGCGCGGCGTGAAGATCCTGGCGCTCTCGGTCGACCCAGTCGAGAAGCACGCGGGCTGGGCCGCGGACATCGAGAAGTCGCAGGGGACCGCGCCGAACTACCCGCTTGTCGGTGACGCCGATTTCTCCGTCTCCAAGGCCTACGGGATGCTCGGCGCCGACGTCAGCGGCGACCCGGCCGACCGGACCGCGGCCGACAACCAGACCGTGCGCGGCGTCTACGTGATCGGCCCGGACAAAAAGATCAAGCTGATCCTGCTGTACCCGATGACCACCGGCCGCAACTTCGACGAGATCCTCCGGGTGATCGACTCCCTGCAGCTCACGGCCAAGAACAAGGTGGCCACGCCGGCGAACTGGAAGCAGGGCGACGACGTCGTCATCGCCAGCTCGGTCAGCAACGACGCGGCGAAGGAGATCTTCGGCAGCTGGGAATCCCCCCTGCCCTACATCCGGATCGTCCCGCAGCCGTCCTGACCGGCTGACACCGGCCAGTCCGCCGGCCGTCACCCAGCCGGTCACACCGCCGGCCGCTGCAGCCCGAGGTGGTCGCGCAGCGTCTGGCCGGTGTACTCGGTGCGGAACCGGCCGCGGCGCTGCAGGATGGGCACGACGTGGTCGACGAACGTGGTCAGCTCGTAGGGCAGCGTCGACCCCATGATGGTGAACCCGTCGACCGCGCCCGCGTCCTGCCAGGCGGTCACGTGATCGGCGAGCTGCTCGGGTGTACCCACGAAGTGGGTCTGCCCGGCGCCGCCGGTCACGTGCTGGGCGATCTCTCGCAGCGAGGCGTCCGGCCGGGCCCGTGCGGCGGCGTACAGCAGTTCTGCCCGGCTTGACGGCGCCGATTGATCGGCCCAGAGTTCAGCGGGCAGCGGCACGTCCGGGTCGAAGGCGTCAGGGTCCAGCCCCGCCGTATACAGCGCGTTCTGCCACCGGAACTCCGGGCTGGCCAGTTCTTCGAGCTGCCAGGCCCGGCTGCGGGCCTCGGATTCGGTGCTGCCCAGCGTCACCATCAGCGCCGGAAGCACGAGCACGTGCTCGGGATCCCGGCCTGCCGCCTTGACCTGGGCGTGCAGGTTGCTGCGGAAGCCCACCGCGGCCTCCAGCGACGGCGGCCCGGAGAACACCAGCTCGGCGTAGCGCGCGGCCAGCCCGATACCGGCGGCGGACTGCCCGGCCTGGACGAGCACCGGGTGACCCTGCGGGGAGCGGGGGAAGGGCAGGACTCCGTCGGAGTCGTAGTACTTACCGTGGAAGTGCGGGGCGTGCAGCTGGCTGCGATCGGCCCATACGCCACGCTCGCGGTCCCCGATGACCGCGCCGTCGCCCCAGCTGTCCCACGCGCGCTGCACCACATCGACGAACTCGTGGGCCCGCGTGTACCGGTCGGCATGGTCAGGGTGGAAGGGCTCACCAAAATTGGCCGCCGCCAGCGGCGTTACCGTGGTGACGATGTTCCAGCCGGCTCGGCCCGCGCTCAGGTGATCCAGCGTCGCGAACCGGCGGGCGAGTTCCCACGGCTTGCTGTAGGTGGTCGAGCCGGTCCCGATCAGCCCGATGCGGCTGGTGACCGCGGCCAGGGCGGACAGCACCGAGATCGGGTCGAACTGCGTCTGCGGCAGGTAGGTGGCCCGGTATTCGGCGATGGCGATGTTGTCGGCCAGGAAGATTGCATCCATCAGGCCGCGTTCGGCGGTCCGGGCGATGCCGGCGTAGTAAGGAAGTCCGAGAACGCCGCGCACGTCGTCTGGGACCACGCGCCAGGCCGACTCGTGATAGCCGTTCGGCCAGATGAACGCGCTGAAGTGCAGTGGCTGTGTGCTCATGGCTCGACCCCTTCGTAGACGCGGAGGGGAAAGCAACCGGACCGCGGCCGTGATTCCTGAAGACGTTTGACCAGATGGCGGGTGAGCTGAAAGCGTGACAGCGATGGACAGACGCATCCGCGCCAATGCCGCGCCGTGGGCCAGGCGTGAGGCCATGTTCAGCCAGGCTGGCCTGGCCCGGCCGGTGCCTTGGGCCACCCCGCGCGACCTGGATCGGCTGCGCGCCGGCCACGCCCGCGGGCAGCTGGGCAATCCGCTCGTGCCGACCAGCGTGGCATCGCCACGGCTGGCCGATGAGCTGTTCGCCCGGCTCCTGACCTACGGCACGCCACAGCAGACCCAGCCGGGCGATGTGCTGTTCCGCCCGGGCGACGAAGACGCCGATCTGATCGTGGTCGAGCGCGGGTCGGCCGAGGTGGTGCGGACGGAGATGGCCGACGTGCCCCCCGAGACCGTCGCGGTGGTGGACGCGGGCGGCTTTGTCGGCGAGCTGAACCTGCTGACCGGGCAGAATGTCTGGCTTCTGTGCCGGGTGCGGGAGGGCGGCACAGTCTACCGGGTGTCGCCGGAGCGTCTGCGTCAGCTCATGGCCAACGACGTCGAACTGTCCGACATCGTGTTCAAGGCACTGATCGCGCGCCGGGAGCTACTGCAGCGCAGCGCCGCCGCCCGGGCGTTGGAGATCGTCGGCGGCGCGAGGTCGGCGCAGGCGCTGGCGCTGCGGACCTACGCCGCCCGGCAGCGCCTGATCCACCTGTGGTTCGATGCCGACACCCCCATGGGCCGGGCGATGATGGAGTCCTTGGACCTGATCCAGGACGATCTGCCCACCGTCGTCATGCCCGGCGCCACGCTGAAGCAGGCCACACCGGGCGGCCTGGCCGAAAAGCTGGGCCTGTCCTACCGCCGTTCGTCCACCAAGCCGGTGGACGTCACGATCGTCGGCGCTGGCCCGGCCGGCCTGGCGGCTGCGGTCTACGGGGCGTCCGAAGGCCTGGACACCGTGCTGCTAGACGCGGTCGGCACCGGCGGGCAGGCCGCGGCCAGCTCCCGGATCGAGAACTACTTCGGCTTCCCGTTCGGTCTTTCCGGCGCCGATCTGACCGGCCGGGCCGTGCTTCAGGCGCTGAAGTTCGGGGCCCAGCTGGCCAGCCCCTGCCAGGCGGTCAAGCTCGACACCGACCGGACCGGCGACCTGCGCCGCCTGTACCTGGAAGGCGGGGAGGTCATCAACAGCAAGGCCGTCATCATCGCGACCGGCGCCCGTTACCGGGCGCTGCCGCTGGAGCGCTGGCCCGACTTCGAGGGTGCCGGTATCTACTACGCGGCCACCGAACTAGAGGCCCGGGGGTGCACCGGCAGCCCGGTCACGGTGGTCGGCGGCGCGAACTCGGCCGGTCAGGCCGCGCTGTACCTGGCCGGGCGAGGCAGTGAGGTCTCGCTGGTCGTCCGCGGCCCGGACATCGCGGCCGAGATGTCGGCCTATCTCGTCGACCGGCTGCTGGTCCACCCGCGGGTGACAGTGCGGTGCCGGAGCGAGGTCACCCGGCTGGACGGCGACGACTTCCTCGAGGAGGTCAGCATCACCGACCGGACGGCGGACACCAGCCAGGCCCAGCCGTGCTCGGGCTTGTTCTGCTTCATCGGTGCCGAGCCCGCCACCGACTGGCTGACCGGAGTGGCCACCGAAGACGACGGCTTCATCCGGACCGACGTCCAGCTGGCCGACGATGACCTCGGGCCGGCCTGGGCCGACCTTGGGCGGAAGCCGCTTCCGTTCGAGACCAACCTTCCCGGCGTGTTCGCGGTCGGTGACGTGCACTCCGGCTCCATGAAGCGGGTCGCTGCCGCCACCGGCGAGGGCGCCAGCGCGATCGCCTCGGTCCACAAGGCCATCGCCACGCTCACCTAGCGCCAGCGCGGCTCGAGATCGGGGGTGCGGTTCAGTTCGGCGCGGGCGATGGCGCGCACGTGGACCTCGTCGGGGCCGTCGAACAGGCGCATGGCGCGGTGCCAGGCGTACATGGCGGCCAGCGGGGTGACGTCGGTGACGCCTGCTCCGCCGTGGATCTGGATGGCGCGGTCGATGACCTGCGTGGCCGTTCGTGGCACCGCGACCTTGGCCATCGCCACCAGGTGCCGGGCCGCCCGGTTGCCCTGGGTGTCGATACGTGGCTGGTGTGATGGCACAGCAGGCGGGCCTGCTCGATCTCCAGCCGGGGCTCGGCGATCTGCTGCTGTACCACCCCCTGCGCCGCCAGCGGGCCGCCGAACGCTTCCCGCTCTTTGGCCCGCGCGACCATCATGGCCAGGGCTCGTTCCGCCGCCCCGAGCGCGCGCATGCAGTGATGGATACGGCCGGGCCCGAGCCGCATCTGGGCCGCGGCGAAGCCGCCCCCCTCCTCCCCCAGTACGTTGCTGACCGGGACCCGGACCTGGTCGAAGCAGACTTCGCCGTGGCCGTGCTGGTCGTGGTGGCCGAGCACAGGATAGTCGCGGACGACGGTGACGCCGGGAGTGTCCCGCGGCACTAGCACCATCGTCTGCTGGCGGTGCGCCGGAGCGGACGGGTCGGTCTTGCCCATTGCTGCCGAATGACCTCAGGGGTGCGCGGCCGCGAATTGGGGCAGACGCCAGCCGAGTACGTGGCCGGACGTTACGGTCGGCGGGCCGAGTAGCCCCGTCAGGTAATGGCCGAAGGAAGAACTCAGGCTCGTGTCGGCCACGAGGGCAGAGATCCCCCAGCCCCGGAACTGCGCGCGCATTTGTGCGTCGTCCGGGTAGATCTGGTTCACCGGGAGGGTGGCGACCTTGGCCACGCTGACGCCCGCCGATTTGGCCCAGAGCTGGTTCAGGTACATCGCCTCGGAACTGAGGCCGTTGCCGTCGGTGGCCGCCCGCCCGCTCCAGGTCGGGCCCATGAAGTAGCCGCCGATCATCGAGCCGGGCTGGCCGGTATCGGCCTGCCAGCGCAGCGCCTGGGTGTACGTCGACACCGGGATCGGGACGACGAGGACGTGGGCGCGGGCGGCGGGCCGCAGGGCCGTGAACACCGTGGTCCAGCCGGCCGGAAGCGCGGTCACCGGCGCCTGGGGCAGCGGGGCCGGCAGCAGCGGGACGACCGCGAGCACCGCCAGGGCTGCTATGACCCGGTGTGCCTTGGGCCAGCACCGGAGCGCGGCGTCGAAGCCGAACGCGAACGCCGCCGCCGCGGCGCCGTCGGCCACGATGGAGAACCGGTCCGGGATCACCGAACCGATGACCGGCAGCGTCTGCAGCCAGTACCAGGGCAGCTTGATCCCCGTGTGCTCGACGCCGCCGGCCAGCAGCGTCCCGCCCAGGGAACACGCCGTCAGCACGGCGAACGCGACCGCGGTCACCCGGACCGGCAGGAGCCGCCAGAACCGCACGGTGACCAGGACGAGCACGACGAGCATCGGCCAGCCCAGGTAGCCGAGGTACTCCGGAAGGCGGCCCTGATAGTGCGCGGCAAACGCCGCGCTGCTGGGAGTGTGCAGCAGTGTGAGTGAGGACGGCTGCACGAAGCCCGCCAGGTCGTTCTTGAAGAAGTCCGGGGTGAACGGGCTGGTCTGCTGGCGGAGCGGACCGAAGAACTGCACCTCCAGTGGGTAGCCCGCGACCAGGCCGGCCAGGCCGGCCCCGGCCGCGAGGCCGGCCGTCACCTCCCGCAGCCGGGCCCTGATCAGCCGCGGCTGGGAGGCCGCGATCACCGCTGTCATGATCACGACGGCCAGGCCGGTGTCGAAGAGCAGTTCCTCGGCGATGAACACCTGAACCATCGCCAGCAGCCCGAGCACGGCCCCGCACCGGCAAGCGGCCCGCAGGCCGGCCCCGCAGCGCCCGGTGATCAGGGACAGCGCGGTGTACGCGATCAGGGGCGGAAGCACGGCGAACTGCAGGTCGTAGTGTCCCAGGCTGGACTGGACCAGGGCCGGGGAGAACCCGTAGACCCCGCCGCCGAGCGCGGCCGCGGGCATGCTGGCACCCCACCGCCGCAGCACCATGATCATCGCGAAGGCAGACCCGGCGAACCCCGCCGTCATCAGCACGGTCAGGCTGACCTGCGGGCCCGCCAGCAGCGTCAGCGGGGCGAGCAGCATGCCGGGCAGCAGCATGAAGGTGTTCCACATGACGCTGACGCCCTGCGGCGCGTTCATCGCCTGAGTGGTCAGCGCGGGCAGCCGCAAATGTGCCACCGCCGTGGCGTCGTACCTGAAGTACCAGGCGAACTGGTCGGTGTCGAAGGAGTTGTCCGCAAGCAGTCGCGAGGCTGGGTCCCGCCACAGCCACATCGTCACCGCGACCGCGCCGAGCAGGCAGTACAGCCCGGTCAGCAGGAGCAGGCGGCGCTCACGGCCGGGCCAGGCCGCTTCGGCCGCGGCCGGTGCCGGTGCCGGGATGGTCACAGACGAGGCGGACACGGCCCGAGCCTAACCAGCCGCGGAAGTGGGCACAGCCGATATGAGACGCGTAAGAACTTCGAAACAACTCCACCGGGCGGCACCCTGCCCCGTCCATCAGAGGTCTATCTCGGCCAGATAACGGCTCTATCTGCGACGTTATGGGTACGTAAGAACTTACCAACCATCATTCCAGGTCAGAGCCCTTGATCCAGCACCGAACAGGCATTGGGCCAATTTCGTGAAATACTCATGTGCCGCCTGATGGCCAGGTCTAGCATTCCCCCGGGAGTACGAAGCCGACCTGGAGGTATAGCTAATGCTCAGCGGGCCTGGAACACCAGGGCGGGGCCGTGCACGTCGCGGAGGCCGCCGCCGGTTCTCACGTTTGGCGCTTCCGATCGCCATCCCCGTGACGCTGGGCCTGGTTCTGGGAATCGTGCTCTTCGTCTCCTCCGAAGGCGGCCACACGAAGCTGAACGAGACGGCACTCGGCGCCTCGGCCAGCCCGTCCGCCCCCGGCAGCCCGACCCCCTCGGCGTCGAGCAGCACCGGCACTACCACCACGGCGGCCAACGTCAACTGCGACATCATCGTCCCGGCGCACCCGCTGACCGCGAAGGGCCTGGCCACGCCGTATCAGCTCACCGGCCCGAAAGGAATGAGCCCGGACCAGTCCGGCTGCACGATGACCAACGCGGCCAACCTGGGGGCGTTCGTCCAGGCGACCATCCTGAACCCGAGGACCGGCAAGCTGTACGTCTACGACCCGCTGGTCATCACCCAGGGCACGACGGCGGCCATGGCGCCCACGGTACCGACGCTGCCCGCCCACGCGGTGGTCACGGTCGACTTCGGGTTCAACGGCACCGACCTGACCCAGGTCGGGGCGACCGCGAACGCCCTCAACCAGGGCAACTGCGTCAACGGCCAGGGCGGGACGGACTTCGGCCAGGTGTCGTTCTGCAACGGCACCACCTTCTTCAACACGGCGCACCAGCTCGAGCGCGAGGGCAGGCTGCAGGTCCCATCGGAGGGGACGTCGCGCAAGATCGTCCCGTTCGGCGGCCGGCTGGGTACCGGCCGGGACTGCCCGGTCTCGCAGAACTTCGACATGGTCGACCAGGACCAGTCGGACAACGTGACCACCGAATACCTGCTCAACCCGGCGACCGGGCAGACCGCGCAGGACACCGCGTCCAACGCCGGCACCATCCCCGGCTCCACGCTCCTGGTGAACGGCAGCGACAACGCCCTGCTCGACCTGTTCATGGACCCGGTGCTGGGCTGCACCCCGTTCTCGGCCCCGGACCTGGCCAACAACAACCAGCCGACGTCCTCACAGGCGCTGGACGAGCTGCTGTCCGAGAAGAACCAGCCGAAGATCGACGCGCTGGTCCCGGAGAACGACGAGATGGTGCTGGACGGCAACGGCAACCTCGACGAGGCCAAGACCAACCTGTACCGGGAGGAACTGGGCCAGGCGCCGGTCAGCAACCAGACCAACCGGTCCAGCAGCCCGGCGATGTACTGCCAGAACATGGTCAACATCCAGACGTCGTTCCTGGCGGCCAACCAGACGCTGCTGGCCACCGGCCAGTCCCCGGTGACCGCCGTCGGCAACAACCTGTTCACCTTCCTGGCCAACCGGCTCAGCATGAGCTTCACCAACCTGGGCTGCAAGAAGTTCGGCCTCACCAACCCGGTCACGGTGACGCTGGACGGAGCGGGCGTGGCCACCGCGGCCACCTTCAACACCACGCCGCAGAAGGCCACCAACGCGGGTTCGTCGGCCCCGCCGCCGGCGAACGGCGGGAACGGGGGCAACGGCGGTGGCAGGCACGGGGGCCACGGCGGGCGCGGACATCGGCACGGTCGTCATAACCACCAGCTGATGAACCCGTCCGGGATGTAGATCCCGGCTCGATATCCCCGGTGGCCGGTGGTCTCGCAGGCTG
>CAXUJF010000096.1:0-3719 GCA_964250865.1 uncultured Streptosporangiaceae bacterium | reverse complement strand
GTTTTTATGCCGGGGGGGGGGGGGTGTGGGCGGGTGTCACCCCCCGGGCCCGCTGGAAACCTCCGGGTCAGCGCAGAACGCCTCACCAACGGCACCAAGCTGTGGCATGGAATGACTTCGTATCGCGGAGCACAGGTACCGGGTGGCGCTTCCAGCTGCTCTTCCAGAAGGTCGAGGGCGCGGGTGGCCAGCGCCCGCATGTCGATCGCTATCACGCTGAGGGACGGGTTCATGTAGGGGGCGACCGGGGTGTCGTCGACGCCGACGACGGCGACGTCACCCGGGACTTGCAGGCATGCTCGTTCACCCAGGGCAAGATAGCCATGTGGCAGGCGGGTGACTGGAACACCACCTCACAGCCACACCAAGTACCCGAAGCAGGCCTGGGAGCTCGAGCAGTGGCTCGGATCGGCCCAGTCACAGAAGATCCTGGGCTCGGGCGGCTACGTCTGGCCAGCCATCAAAAGCCTGGACCCGCTGTTCGAGCAGTACTGGGCCAAGCAAAGCATCGACATGTCGGGCCGGCCTGGCTGGGCTCGAAATCGGTAAGTTCGGCGCTGGAACAAGGCGGGAAAGATGCCAACTACGCCCTGAAGACGGGCAACTGCCTCCACGGCTACTGGAGTCGCACTCTCCGATCGGAGCCCGCGTGAGTGTCACTGATCACACCGTCGCTGGCCCCCAGCCCGAGGACGCCCCGGACTCGGCACCGTTCCTGGTGGCGGGCCCGGGTGGGGCCGGGACCGGCCTGATCCTGTTCCCGCGGACAGGCATGCTGCCAACCGCATGGTCCGGCCCGGTGTCACCGGACGTCGAGCCGGGCGACGTCATGTCGCTGCTAGCCGTCGTCCAGCCATGCTCGCTGCTGCCCGAACACGGGGAAGGCTGGTTCGGCCGGCCTGGCCTGGCGGGCCAGCGGCTGGGGACCGTGGGACCCCCTGCGGCCGGGCGGGACTGGTCTGCGCTGTTCCGGCCGACAGGCGTGCGGCACGACGGGAGTCACGCCCGGATTGAGGCCGAGGACTCCGAGGCCGGGCTGCGCCTGGCGACCAACGTCGAGGCCGTGCCGGGCGGCGCGATCAGGGCTCGGCATACGGTGACCAACCTTGAACCGCCGCCCTACGTGGTGAACAGCCTGGAGGTCGTCTTCCCGCTGCCGGGCCGGGTCGATGAGGTGCTGGACTTCACCGGGCGGCAGGCGGCCGAGCGAATCCCGCAGCGGCACCGGCTCGGTGATGGCCTGTGGCTACGCGAGGGTCGCCGCGGCCACACCGGGCATGACGCGGCCACCATGCTGACCGCGGGGGGGCACGGCTTCGGTTTTGGGCACGGCGAGGTCTTTGGTGTGCACGTGGCCTGGAGTGGCAACACCGTGCACCGGATCGAGAGGATGCCATCCGGGCTGGGTATCGCCGAGACCGAGGCCGGCCCACGGGAACGGAAGGTGCCGGGCGCGACCACGATCGGCGGCGGCGAACTGCTGCTCCCCGGCGAGATCGCGCTGGCCGAGGGCGAGTCCTACACCACCCCATGGGTGTACCTGGCCGCCAGCCGGGCCGGGCTGGATGACCTGTCCGCCCAGTTCCACGCGTATCTGCGGGCCCAGCCCGCACACCCCCGTTCGCCCCGCCCGGTCAACCTCAACGTGTGGGAGGCGGTTTACTTCAGGCACGAGGAGGACCAGCTCATCACGCTGGCCGATGCCGCGGCCGACCTGGGGGTGGAGCGTTTCGTCCTCGACGACGGCTGGTTTCACGGCCGCCGGGACGACCAGGCCGGGCTGGGCGACTGGTGGGTGGACGACGAGGTATGGCCGGGTGGGCTGCACCGGCTGGTTGACCACGTACGAGGACGCGGCCTGGAGTTCGGCCTGTGGATCGAGCCTGAGATGGTCAACCCGGACTCCGAGCTCTACCGCGAGCACCCAGACTGGATCTTGTCCACGGGCGGGCGGCGGCCACCGTTGCAGCGGAACCAGCTGGTGCTGGATCTAACCCGGCCGCAGGTGCGCGAATATCTGCGGGACAAGATCTCAGCATTGCTCACCGGGTACGAAATCGCCTACATCAAGTGGGACTGCAACCGCGACATCATCGACGCCGGCAGCGGGACCCGGGCGGGTGCACCGGCCGCACATGGCCAGGCGCTGGCGGTGTACACGCTCCTGGATGAGCTGCGGGGCTTGCATCCTGACGTGGAATGGGAATCCTGCGCGGCCGGCGGTGGCCGGATCGACGTGGCCATGCTGGAGCACATGCAGCGGGTCTGGACCTCGGACATGACCGACGCCCTGGCCCGTCAGGCCATCCAGCGCTGGACCGGGCAGCTGGTACCACCGGAGTACTTGGGCGCGCACGTGTCAGCGGCGTTCTCCCACCAGACCGGTCGGTACATGCCCATGGCGCTGCGCGGCGCCACCGCCCTGTTCGGGCACTTCGGGATCGAGGCCGACATCACCGCTATCAGCCAGGAGGACCTGGCCGAGCTCACGGCCTGGATCGGCTTGTACAAGCGGCACCGCGACCTGATCCACTCGGGCCGGATGGTACGGATCGACCCATCGGACGACAGCGCATGGATGTACGGCGTCGTCGCGTCCGACGCCTCGGCGGCGCTGATGAACTACGTGCAGCTTGACGAGCCCCGGAACGACCAGCCGGTCGCGCTTCGGGTGCCCGGGCTGGACCCGAAACGACGGTACCGGCTGACCGACGTGACCCCAGGCGGGCGCCGGCCCGGGCTCGGCGGCCTCCCACTCGTCCAGGTCGGCGACGTCGAGGCATCCGGGCGGGCGCTCGGCGAAATCGGCCTGGCCATTGCACCCCAGAGACCGCTCACGCCGGTACTGATGTTCATCGAGGCAGTGTGATTGAGTATCGGCGCGGGCCGCTCCACGCGGGCTGGCGGGAGGGGTCAGATGGACGGAGACGCGGCGGAACCGACGAACCCGTCGCCCGAGAGCATGGCCGTTCTCAGCCGGCTCGCCGACCCGTCATCAGGCATCTGGGAGGCATGCGGCTATCAGCCGTTCCCGCTCGGCGCACCAACGGAGCGGCGCGACCCCGTGCGGCCAGACACGGTCACGCTGACCGAGGCGCGCAGCCGCTACGACGTGGTGATCGTCGGAAGTGGCGCCGGTGGCGGCGTCGCGGCCCGGGTGCTGGCTGAGGCCGGCGCGTCGGTGCTGATCGTCGAGCGCGGCGGATGGGTCGGCCGCGACGCTCCCGGCCTGGACCATCTGCGGAACCACCGCCTCACGCTCCTCGGCGACGGCACCAGCCCCGACGGCCATCCCCGGACGCTGATGAGCAGCGATGGTAATGAGGTGACCATCGGCCCGCTCGACGCCGAGTACCACAACAACGCCATCACCATCGGCGGCGGCTCACGCCTGTTCGGCGCGCAAGCGTGGCGGTTCCACCCCGACGACTTCCGGATGGCGTCGCTTTACGGGGTACCAGCAGGGTCAGCGCTGGCCGACTGGCCGATCAGCTACGACGACCTCGCCCCCTTCTATCGCCAGGTCGAGTGGGACCTCGGCGTCGCCGCCGCGCCCGATGCCGACGCGGCCGGGCCCGGCCAGGACTTCCCGATGCCACCGTGGCCTCCCGGCCGCGAAGACCGCCTGCTGCTCGACGCGGCCGGCCGCCGCCGCTGGCCCACCCCCCCCGTACCCCGGCTCATCAACACCCAGCCCCGGGACCGCCGCCCCGCCTGTG
>CAXUJF010000095.1:3998-14623 GCA_964250865.1 uncultured Streptosporangiaceae bacterium | reverse complement strand
CCCAAAGGGCGTGCCGAAAGCTGCCGCACCGCCAACGGCGAGCCGCCCGGCCCTGACCCCAGCCGCCAACGGCGGGCTACTCTGGCCGCTCATCTCCCCCACGGTTGGCCGCGTCCTCTTCTCGCGGCACGTCCAGGCCGTCAGGCCCGGCGCGCCGAAGGTGCGCCCTTGATGTTCGTGAAGAAAATCCTCACAGCTACGACATCCCAGCCGCTGGCCGCGTCAGCATCGGCTACTCGGCCCACTCGAAGCGGGCCCAGATAGTGCGGGCCGAATGATCGCCGTCGATGCCCCACTCTTTGGCGAGGGCGCGGAGAATGTTCAGGCCGTGGTGACCGGTCGACTCATCTGGGGCAGCAATCCACGGCCCGCCTTGGTCTTCGACTTCGACGCGGACGCCGCGGTGACCGCGGCTGACCGTAACTCGGACGATGAAGGTGCCGCCAGGGAAACGCGAGTCGCTGTGCCGGGCGGCGTTGGCGGCCAACTCGGAGGCGCAGAGGATCACGTCGTCAGCTGCAGAGCAGTCCCGCAGTAAGGCGCGCAGGTCGGCTCGGACCGTGCTGACGTACTCGACGCTGCCGGGGTAGGTGACGCCATCGGTGCGGAGGGCGAGTGCTCGGTCTGCTGACGTGTGCATGGGTCCTCGCTGAGCGACTGGTCCAGGTCTCTACCGAGCACGAGCGTACCCTAAATCACAGGCACGTACTATAAGTACGTGTTACTTGAATTACTGGGCACGCACAATTGGTGCGAGCATGGCGTCACACGACTTGGAGGAGATCGATGTTCGGTCTGTTCGTGCGGTTCACATGTAAGGATCAGGCCAGCGCCGAGGCCTACGACCGGCTGGTGGCTGAGACCCTGGAGGGCATCAAAGCCAACGAGCCCGGCACGCTCGTCTACGCCTCCCACACGGTGGAGGGGCAGCCGTTGCAGCGCATCTTCTACGAGCTGTACCGGGACAAGTCCGCGTTCGAGGCGCACGAGGCGTCGCCGCACACGCGCCGCTATCTGGAGCAGCGTGACCAGTACCTCGCCGACACCGAGGTCGATTGGCTGACGCTGCAGGCTGGCAAGGGCACCGACGGGTGACGAGCCCGGATTACCAGAAGGCGCTGGGACGACGGATCGCCGCTGAACGGCGACGGCGGGGGCTGTCCCAACCGGAGCTGGCCCGGATGGTCGACCGGTCGGTGGCCTGGGTCTCCCAGGTCGAGCGCGGCGTCCGCAGGGTCGACCGCATGTCGGTGCTGGAGACCGTGGCCACCGCGCTCGACATCCCGCTCGCCGAACTGGCCGCCGAAGCACCCGTCGTCGCCGCGGTGACCGAGGAAGCGCCGGGCGCGAGCGGTCTGCGACTGGTGCTGTCCGGCGCACACGCCCTGCAGGCCATGCTCGACGGCCCCCGCGCACCTGCGGTGAGCACGCTCCGGACCAGGACTCGCAAGGCATGGGAGCTGACCCACGCCGGGCGCTACACCGAGCTGACCGAGCTGCTGGGCAACTTGGTCCCCGACCTGGAGACCGCCGCGCGGACCGTGCCGGACAACAAGCAGGCCGAGGCTTTCGAGCTGCTGGCCACCACGTATCAGGCGTGTTCGGCAGCGCTGGCCAAGATCGGCGAAACCGACGCGGCCTGGATCGCCGCTGACCGGGCGATGGCCGCCGCAGAACGCGCCGACAATCCGATGCTCGTCGCCGCAGGCGCGTTTCGGCTCGTGTTCGTGTTCATCGCCGCCCACCACTACGACCAGGCCGAGGAGACCGCCCGCACCGCGGCCGCCGCGCTGCGGCGCAAGGCGGACCAGGGCGACTCACAGGCCATGTCTCTCTGGGGCGGCCTGACCTTGCAGCGCGCCGTCATCGCGGCCCGGGTCAACGACGCTGACACCGCCTACCGCGAGCTTGAGCGAGCCCGGCAGGTCGCCGAACGGCTCGGGGAGAACCGCAATGAGTTCAACACCGAGTTCGGGCCGACCAACGTGCGCCTGTACGAGATCTCCGTTGCGGTCGATCTCGGGGACGCGGGCCGGGCGCTGCGCGCCGCCGCCAGCGTGGACATGACCGGGCTGTCCGCCGAACGGCAGGGCCGGACCTTGCTCGACGTGGCCCGCGCTCACACTCAGCGGCGACAGGTCAGCGAAGCGGTCACCACCCTGGTCCAGGCCGAAGGTATAGCGCCCGAACTGGTGCGAGGACACGACCTGACCCGGCAACTCGTCTCCGACCTGCTCACCATGCAAGACTCACCCGGCCGAGAGCTACGCGAGCTGGCGGAGCGCCTCGGCACTGGATAATTGAGCTAGTATTGGTTTTATTGGGCACGTACTTTGGGTACGTGTTAGACGTTGAGGCCACGGGGCCTCCCCTCATCGAGGGATGACCGTGCAGAAGCCGGGCCGGCACTCTCGACCGCCGCGTCACACCCACCGACCGCCTGGACGAGCTGCCCGTACGAGACCATGCCCGCCGCCACATCGCCGAATGCCTCCGCCTCAGCAGGCTCTCTCAGCTAACCCACCTGCGGCTGGCCGCCTGGGCGCACATGCTCGGCTTCCGCGGCCACTTCTCCACCAAGAGCCGCGCCTACTCGATCACCCTCGGTTCGCTACGCGCCGACCGCGCCGCCTACCAGCGCGAACGGGCCATCACCGCCGGGTTGGCGCCTGCCCCCGCCAGCGACACCACGCTCGTGCTCGCGGACTGGCACTACGCCGGTCGCGGCGACCCGCCGTCCGTCGCGGCCTTGCTCGCCGCAGCCGCCGTATCCGGGCCAGCGTCGCCGCCGGGAGGTGCGCCGTGCCCCGGCTCCTGCTCACCGTGCCCGAGGCTGCCGAGGCGCTGGCCATCTCCCGCAGCAAGCTCTACGAGCTGCTGGCCAGCGGCGAGGTCGCCTCCATCCGCATCGACGGCTCACGCCGCGTCCCGCTCACCGCCCTGGAGGAGTACGTCTCCAGGCTAGCAACCCGGTGGAGCGGGCCAAGCGGCCCCGAGCCCAGGCTCACGAGCCGGGCACTGTCTGGACCGTCGCCCAGCTCCGGGCGTTCCTAACGACGGCCCGCCAGCACCGGCTGTGCGCCTTCTTCCACGTCGCCGCTTACACCGGAGCCCGGCGCGGCGAGCTGCTCAACCTCCGCTGGACCGACGTCGACCTCGACGGCAGGGAGGTCACCATCACCGGCTCGACCGCCGTGATCGCGGGCGAGCGAGTCAACGGGACCACCAAGAGCGGCCGGGCCCGCGTCGTCGCCATCGACGAGGAAACCGCCGTCGTGCTGCGGCAGCACAAGGCCGACCAAGCCGCCGACCAGCTCCGCGCGGGCGACTCCTGGCGCGGCATCAAAGACGGCTACGTGTTCACGACCGGCTGGGGCGAGCCCATCTACCCCGACACCGTGACCTCACTGATGACCAAGCTCATCGCCGCCCACAACCAGCCGGACGACGGTCCCCCGCCCAGGCACCCGTTGCCGCACGCCCGGCTGTACGACCAGCGACACATCCACGCCACGACCCTGCTGCTTGCCGGCGTCCCGGTCCACGTGGTCGCGGCGAGGCTCGGCCACGCCGACCCAGCTATCACCCTCCGGGTCTACGCCCACGTGATCCGCACCGCCGAGACCGCCGCCGCAAACATCTTCGCCCAAGCCGTCGAGGCTGCGTAAACCAAGCCGCTGTTAGCAAGGCCGTTAGCAAAAGAGCCCCTTCCATGATCGGAAGAGGCCTCTGAGCTGGGAGCCGCCTATCGGAGTCGAACCGATGACCTACGCATTACGAGTGCGTCGCTCTAACCGACTGAGCTAAGGCGGCATGCCGCCGGAGCCGACGACGCGATGAGTTTACCGGGTTGGGCGGGCCCGTGCAGCGCGCGGCGGCGGGACGGGCGTCACCGGGCCGGATGTTGCCGCGAAGGACCCCTCGCGGCCAGGAGCAGCAAGTGACGCTTTGACTCCTTAATGTCTCTAATATCGGCGTGAGCTGGCATAACTCTCGGCTGATCCGCAGGAAGTCTGCACAGCGGAGTCAGGGCCGCCGTTAACAATTGTTTCAGTGATCACCGAGCCCAGCCGCCCCGCCGTCGCGTCCGTCGCGGCCGCGGCGCCACCGCTGGGGCGGCGGACCACGCGGGCCGTGACGGCCCTGGCCCGGCGGCACTGGATGCTGGTGATCCTGCTGACGGCCGGAGTGGGGCTGCGGGTCATCACGCAGATCGCCTACCGGCCCGCGCTGTTCTACATCGACTCGTACAAGTACCTGACCGGGTCGGCCGGGAACGACCCGGAGGGCTACCGGTTCCTGATGGCCCCGGTCCTGTGGGCCGGGAACCTGGCCGTGGTGCCCGCGCTCCAGCACCTGCTCGGGCTGGCGATGGGGCTGGCCATCTACACCGTGCTGGTCCGGCGGGGCGCGCCGCGCTGGGCCGGGGCCCTGGCCGCGGCACCGGTCCTGCTGGACGCCTACCAGCTCCAGATGGAACAGACGATCATGCCGGACGTCCCGTTCGGGGCGTTCATCGTGGCCGGGCTCACCATCCTGCTCTGGACCCCGCGGCCCGGGCCGAAGCGGCTCATGGCCGGCGCGCTGGTCCTGGGCCTGGCCGCGGACGTCCGGGAAATCGGCGAGCTACTGATCATCCCGGCTGCGGTGTTCGCCGTGCTGGTGGCCGGGGGCGGCTGGCGGCGGCGCGGCCGTTACCTGGTCGTGGGCCTGGTCAGCTGCGCGATCCCGACGCTGGTGTACATGACGGTCTCAACGGCCAGCGGCAACGGGTTCGCCCTGGCCGCCCACCGCGGCGACGTTCTGTACGGGCGGGCCGCCGACGCGGCCGACTGCTCGGCACTGAAGCTGCCGGCCGACGAGCAGGCCCTGTGCCCGACCCCGGCCCAGAAGGCGGTCGGCGTCGACGGGATCATCAACAACACCGACGGCACCAGCCACCTGTACCAGCCGCCGCCGGGCCGGGCCAGCGGGGAGATGGCCGGTGCCTTCGTGACCCAGGTGGTGAAGCAGCAGCCGCTGGCCATACCCCTGTCCACGCTGCGGGACGCGGCCCGGCTGTTCGCGCTGACCCGGGACGGGACGTTGTCCATCACGGCCATCTCGCGCTGGCAGTTCCAGCCCACGTACGCGACCTACCCACCCGGGGTCACGCTGCCATTCGTGGCCCAGCAGGGCCAGAAGTACGGCGGGGGCGGCCCGGCGACGATCCGGCCGCTAACCGCGTTCCTGCGGGCCTACCAGCTGGACGGCGGCTACACCCCGGGTCCGGTGCTGGCCGTGCTGACCGCGGCCGGGCTGGCCGGGTCCCTGTTCGTGTTCGCCCGGCGGCGCCAGGAGCCGCGGCCCGTCAGCCCCGACCGCGCGACCCCGTATCCGGCCCGCACCGGGCGGGACACCCAGCTGCTGGCGGCCGGGACGGCCCTGGCCACGCTGACCGCGGTCGCCGTGGTGCTGGGCTCGGACGTGTACGAGTTCTCCTGGCGCTACCAGCTGCCGGCGCTGGTCACGCTGCCCCTGGCCGGGGTGCTGGGCGGCACGCTCATCGCCGGCCGGCTCCGGAGCGGACACCCGCGCGGCACCGTCGAACCGGCCACCGGGACGGCCAGGTATCCGGCACCACGGCCGGGCGGCGCGGCGAGGAGTCACACCAGGACGAGCGGGCCAGTTAATTCGGCTGGTTTTTCGTGCCGTGCGTCGCCTCGTAGGCCTGACGTGAGCCGCACACGCTGGCCCGCGGGCACGCATGGGCGGTGCCGTCGGCGTACAGCTTGACCACCACCTTGTCGGCCGGGACGTTGTGGCCGGTGACCGTGCCCGGGCCCTCCGGGGTCTCGACGGCCTCGCCGATCCGCGGGGTGTTCTTGCGGAAGTCCTGGTACAGCGGGTGCTCGTACTTCAGGCAGCACATCAGCCGGCCGCAGGCGCCGGCGATCCGCATCGGGTTGACCGGGAGGTCCTGCTCCTTGGCCATCCGGACCGACACCGGCTCGAAGTCCTTGAGGAACGTGGCGCAGCACAGGTCACGCCCGCACGGCCCGATGCCGCCCTGCAGCCGGGCCTCGTCGCGCGGGCCGATCTGGCGCAGTTCGACCCGGGCCCGCAGCTGGCCGGCCAGGTCGCGGACCAGGGCCCGGAAGTCCACCCGGTTGGGGGCGCTGAAGTAGATCGTGAAGGCGTTGGTGGCGGTCACGTAGTCCACCGCGGTGACCTTCATCGGCAGCTTGTGGGTGCGGATGAACCGCTTGGCCGCGATCCGGCACTCGGCCCGGCGGCGGCGGTTGGTCTCGTCGCGCTCCAGGTCCTCTTCGGTAGCCAGGCCCGCGCACTCGGGCAGGCCGCCGATGTCGTCCGAGATCCACTGCGGCGCCCATATGCATTCGGCCACTTCAGGGCCGGAGTCGGTGGGCACGAGCACCTTGTCGCCGATCGACGGGGTGTGCGGCCCGGGGTCGAGGTAGTACAACCGACCGCGCCGTTCGAACGCCACCGCCATCATCATGCCCATCAGGTCAGCGTACGGCGCAAACCGCCCGCATCGCGTCCCCGGGGGCCGGCGTTTTCCGCTCAGGCCCGGCGCCCGCCGGGCTGACCGGCGGCCAGAGACTCCCCCAGGGCCTCCCGGATCGCGGCGGCGAACAGCTCGGGCAACGCCAGGCCGGCCGCCGCGGCCATGGTGGGGATGACGCTCTGGGTGGCGAACGAGCAGTACAGGCCGGCCTCCAGGAACCAGGGTTGCCCGGCCGGATCGATCCGGAAGTCGAACAGGCTGTAATGCCGGCTGCCCAGCGCCGCGTGGCACCGGCGGGCGGCGTCCCACACCGGCGCCGTGACCGGGTCGCCGGGGTCCACGATCCAGGCCCGGGTGTGGTCCTTGGCCACGAGCTTCAGCTCACCGTCGCCGTCCCGGCTGATCTTGTCGGCGTGATCCCGGATGGGCTTGGTCGCGCGGTCGACGCGGTACTCCTCCAGGGGCAGGCAGACCAGCTCGCCGTCCCGGACGACGGCACCGCATCTGACCTCCCGGCCCAGCTCGATGTAGGACTCCACCAGCACCCGGTCCGAGTGGGCGAAGGCCGCGTCCAGGGCGGCGGCGTACCCGGCCCGGTCCCGGACCAGGGTGGTGCCGAGCGAGTTGTCCCCGTCCTCCGGCTTGACCACCACGGGCGGGGCCAGCGACGGCGCGTCGCCCCGGGCCAGCACCTCCCCGGCCGGGACGCGGACGCCGGCCGCGGCCACCACCGCCTTGGCCCTGGCCTTGTGCGCGGCCAGCGCCATCACGTCCGGGGGGCTGCCGACATACGGCAGGCCGAGCAGCTCGAGCAGCGCGCGGTAGGTGGTCATGCCGGGCAGGCAGAACATCTGCGGCACCACCACGTCGGGCCGCAGCCGGGTCAGGCTGCGCACCGCGTCGGCCAGCGACACCGCCGGGGCGGCCAGGATGGCGTCGCGGCTCAGATCAACCGGGAACCGCCAGCAACCGTCGGGTGTGACGTAGGCGACGTGGAACTCATAACGGCCCGGGTCCGCGGTGGCGGCCAGACAGTCCCGGGCGTACAACCGGGACAGGTCGCCCAGGAAGTCGCTGACCGCCGAGCCCACCAGGTGCAGGACACGCAGGGGCATGGTCAGTCCCCGGCCGGCTCGACGAGCTTGCCGATGTTGAAGTCGATGCGGATCCAGTCCTTGCCCCGGATCAGGTTGCCCGCCAGCAGCCACGGGATCTGCAGGTGGTGCACCATCAGGAAGGGCAGCGGGTCGTTCCAGTCGAAGATCGCGTCCTTGCCGCGCCGGATGACCGCCAGCCGCGCGCCCCGCTCCGGCCCGGTGATCAGCCGCCACAGCTCGTGGTAGATCCAGTAGGTCGGCCGGCTGCCGGCGGTGGGCTTGACCGCGGGGGCGTCGGGGTCCAGGTAGGCGGCGGCCAGCCCGGGATGGTCGTAGAACATCGTGATGGCCGAGTGGGTCCGCGGGTTGCACTCGATCGCGTACACCTGCCCGTCGGCGGCCTGGATGAAGTCGAAGCTGACCTGGCCGGTCAGCTTGAGCGGGCCGACGAACCCGCGCACCCACGCCTCGATCTCCGGCTTGTCGGCCATCTCGTAGTTGACCTGGAACGCCGAGGATTCGCAGCAGCAGTAGACCTGGACCTTCCCGTCCCGGACCGTGCTGTGCGTGCAGTACTCCCGGCCGCGGACCAGACCCTGCATGATCCAGGGCGTGCCGGCCGACATTGGCTTGGACCGGGCGAAGGCCGCGGTCTCCTGCGCCGTCGGACGCGGCAGCGTGGTCAGGTCCAGCCGGTGCACCGGATCGTAGGGGATGCTCTTGAGGATGTAGGGCTCCGGCGCCGGCCCGAAGTCGAAATCTTCGACCTGGCCAGGCGAGCAGACGCGGTGCGCGTCGGGCACCGGCAGCCCGAGCGAGGCGGCCAGGACCGAGAACTCGTACTTGTCGTCCAGCTGGCCGACCATGTTGGCGTCTTCGTGCAGCACCTCGCAGTAGCGCGACAGCACCGGCTTGGCCAGGGCGTCGTAATAACTCGACACCGGGCTGCAGACGGGCACGTAGACGTCGACGGCTTCGGCCCGCACGATGGCGGCCAGCGCGTTGGTGTAGCCGGGCGACTCAGGCTTGGGCAGGGCGTAGAAGCGGTCCACGGCCCGGGAGAAGCGGTGCCCGGTGAGCCGGTACTTGGCTGATTCGGCCAGGACCACCCGGTGGCCGGCCGCGTGGAAGGACCGGGCCAGCTGCAGGGCCTTGGTCATCTTCCCCCCGCTGACCAGGATCGTCTTGGGATCGGTGGCCGTTGGCCGAGAATTTTTAATGAAGGTCGACCGGGCCAGGGCGAGGGCGGTCAGCGCGAGGTTGAACGGCAGCGCCAGCAGCAGGAGCAGCAAGACACCGATCGTGCGCAGCGCGACCAGCACCCGCGGCCGGCTCCCGGCCCGGGACCTCACCGCGCCGCACCCCCGTAGCCGGCCACCATGCCGCGGTGCATCACCCGGTCACCGACGACCCCGGCGTGGTCGGCCCGGTGCAGGACGCACCCGTTGTCCCACATCACGATGTCCCCCGGCGACCAGGCGTGCCGGTAGGTGTTGGCCGCCGTGGTCGAGTGGGCGTACAGGAACTCGATCGTGGCCCTGGCCTCCGCGTCGGCCAGGCCGCTGATCGAGACGCAGCGCTCGGGCGTGGAGATGTACAGGGAGGTGCGGCCGGAGATCGGGTGGCGGCGGAACACCGGGTGCTCGGCCGCGGTCTCGTCGTCACCGCCGAGGGCCAGACCCGTCACCTGGTGCCGCACGGTCCGGCCCGCCAGGTGGTCGCGAAGCTGCCGGGGCAGGGTCGCGAACGCGCGGTACTGGTTGGTGAACACGGTCTGGCCGCCGCGGGCCGGGACCGTGACCGCGCGCAGCGCGGTGTACGCGGGAGGGTGGCGCACGTAGCTGGTGTCCACGTGGAACACGCTGCGCGGCGGGGTGGTCCGCCCGACGTTGCTGATCAGGTTGAGGTCGGGCTGGCCGTCGACCGGCGTTTCCCCGGCCGTGAAGGCCAGGGCGCCGAACCGCTGGAGGAAGGCGACGAAGGTGGCGTCATCGGCCTCCTGACCCGGCAGGACCAGCACGCCGTGGATCGCGAGCAGGTGGCGCAGGTCCACGGTCACGCCCGCATCGATATCGGCCAGCGCCAGGCCGGTGACGGCCACCCCCACGGGGTCCAGGAACTTCAGCTGCATCGGGCCTCCTTCCCTCACGAGCTGAGCGGCCGGATCAGCGTCATGCCGTCGCGCAGCGGGACGATCACCTGCTCGACGCGGGGGTCGTCCGCGACGGCCTGGTTGAACGCGGCGATGGCGGCACCGTTGGCCGTGAGCTCGTGCGGCAGCCAGGGCTGGCCCTGCATCAGCGTGTTGTCCACCACGATCAGGCCGTGCGGCGCGACCAGCCCGTAGTCCAGCAAGGCGGTCAGGTAGCTGGTGTATCCGGCCTTGTCGGCGTCGATGAACACCAGGTCGAACACCTCGTCCGCGGCCTCCAGCTCGCCCAGGGTGGCCAGCGCGGGGCCGACCCGGACCGCGATCTTGCGGGCGTCGGGAGTGTCGGCGAAGCACTGCTGGGCGAAGGCCGCGACCCCGGCGTCGATCTCACAGGCGATCAGCTGCCCGTCAGGCGGCAGCGCCTCGGCCATGGCCAGGGCGGAGTACCCGGTGAACATGCCGATCTCCAGCACCCGCCGGGCCCGGGTCGCGTGCACCAGCATCTTCAGCGTCTGGCCTTCGACGTGGCCGGAGAGCATCTCCTGCTCCAGCGGGGCCGCCGTGCCGTCGCTGGCGTGCCGTCGCCAGTCCTCGGCCTGGGTGCGCCGGGCCAGCCGCCGCAGGGCGGCCGACTCCGGTGTCGTCCACCGGCTGAGGTAGGGGTCCAGCCCGCGGGCCAGCTCGCAAACGTCGCGCAGACTGGATTTGAGCGCCGGGTCGACGCTCTCGGCCGCGTCGAGCTGGCGGGTCAGCTGGCTGAGCCGGCTGGCCAGGATGGTCTGCGGGGTGACCGGCCGGGGCGCCCCCGGCCGGGCGCCCACCGGGGTGCCCGGGGGGACATGTGCGGCGCCTTGGCCCCCCGCGG